>NZ_CP033580.1:300000-455000 GCF_003722315.1 Thermoanaerobacter ethanolicus JW 200
GCTCCGATGTTCCAAAGCGACAAAACTAAAGCTCGACCTTCGGGCTCCGGCAGGGTACCGGGCACAATCGGCCTCCTTGCCTCAGGTGCCCGCCTTCGCCATCCATGGCTTCGGCCCTGCCTCCACCCTCGGTCTTGCTAAGTTTTGTTACCGCTTTGTAACAAGTCGCTCCTTATGCAAAATATCTCCTTTACGAAAGTTTGTCTACAGTCTGAAAGCCCTCCATAGGGCTTGTCACAATTTCATCTATTTAAATATGATAAAGGATTAACTGGAACGCCATTTTTTCTAACTTCAAAGTGGAGATGAGACCCTGTTGCACGACCTGTCGAACCTACCAAAGCAATTTTTTGTCCTTTCGCCACTTTATCGCCTTTCTTAGCAAGGAGTTTACTAGCGTGTCCGTAATAAGTAACATAACCATTGTGATGGTCAATTTTCACTAAATAGCCATAGCCACTTTCCCAACCAGAAAATATAACAGTTCCTGCATCTGCAGCATAGATAGGAGTTCCTTCTGAAGCTGCTATATCAACTCCCGTATGAAAACTCCCCCATCTAGGACCAAATCGTGAGGTTATTGTACCTCTCGCAGGATAATTAAAAGACCCTGTAGCAACATAAGATATTCTTTTTGAACCTACGGCAACTATTTTGTTGATAGGATTTTCAAGGACATTTTCGTTCTTTATTTTTTTTGAAACCTCAATGCCATTGTAACTTACAACAACAGCAGTTACCTCTTTCAAGCCTTTTTTACCTTCTACTAACACTTTAGACTGATTGGTATACAGTTTGTCATCTTTAGTAAGCTTTGTCTCAAAAGGTATTTCCTCTTTGTAAACTATTCTCTTTTCAGTAACAACCGTGACATTAGGTACAGCAGAAGATAAATATATTATTTGTCCTGGTTTTAAATTTTCTGTAAGGCCAGGATTTAATTTTAAAATATCATCAATGTACATGTCGTGGTCTCTTGCAATAGACCACAAACTATCGTTTTCTTTTACAGTGTATGTAACAGCTTTTTTTACAGGTTGTTGCAATATTTTTAACGCTTCCTCAAAGCTTACTAAATATTTTGGAGGTATGTACTTTTCTTCAATTTTGACATCCTCTTTAAAATATGTTCTATCAGAATCCCTTGCGTATTTATTCTTTAACATTTCAAGAACCTTATTTGCCTCTTCTTCATTTTTTAACGCAGTCACAAACTTGCCATCTACTATTATGGCAGCAGCTTTGCAGCTAAAACTCATAGCATTTTCCAAATTAGCATAAATTTTATGTACATCTGTCAACTCTTTATTTGATACTCTTACCCTTTCAAATTTTATTTGCTGATTTAAAACTATATCCGTTCCTGTCTTTTGCTTTTCTTTTTTATGTAATTCTTCTATAAAACTTTTTACCTCATCTATATTCTTGGTAATTCCAATAGTTTCACCATCTACTGTTATCTTGTAGGCAAATCCTTCTTCATATACAATAAAAGAAAGACCTATGGACAGTGCTACCACAAAAGCTATAATATTGTTCTTGTAAGTCTTTAATAAACCAAGAAAAAACTTATAGCTTTTATCCCCCACCTTCCCCATAGTATTCTCCTTTCTTCTGTTAATCTTTTTTAATTATACCATACTTTTTTGTAAAACCAAATTTTAATTAATGAAATTTTTAGCATCTTTCTATATTGTATGTTATACTTCAAACTAATATTCCTATATATACTTATTTAATTTAACAATATACTCAAATATTCCGATAATTATGTTAAATTCTTTTCAATTGAAGAGGCTATTTCGCTGTGTTATAATATATTCGAGGTGGGGAGGATGAGCGTTTTTAGATTTTTAAACGAAAATGACGATTGGGGAAGTACTCCCATCAGCAATTATTTTATAAATCATTTCATGTTGGATGCCCCAGGCGAATATGTCAAAGTATATATTTTGGGATTGAAATATTGCTATTATGGCAATGAAATACCTTTGAAAACTTTAGTAGATAAATTATTTATGTCAGATATAGAAATTGACAGAGCTTTGAAGTATTGGGAAAAATCAGGCTTAGTTAAATTAAAATACATAGATGGTGAATACACAGTTGAATATCTCCCGGTTATTCCACAACCAACCTCAAATCACAGCGTGTCCTTACAGGACCCTCAAGTAAAACAAATGTTTGAAGCAATTGAATTGACTTTGGGAAGGCCTTTAACCCCCACAGAAATGGAAACATATTTAAGCTGGATAGATGAATACGGCTTTTCCTTGGAAATAATAACGATGTTAGTAAGTTATTGCGCTTCTAAAAACAAAACTTCTTTAAGATATATGGAAAAGGTAGCAATAGCCTGGCATGACGCAGGTCTTAAAACCGCATTAGATGTAGAAGAATACTTAAAAGCAGAAAACAAAAGATGGCAAAATTATAGAAAGATTTTAAATGCTTTAGGCCTTAAAGAGGATGAATTAATGGAATCCCACAAAGAGATGATGGACCGCTGGATGGACGATTTAGGTTTTGATGTAGATGTGATAATAAAAGCCTGCAACGAATGTACTCTTAAATTGAATGAACCCAGTTTCCCTTATATAAATAAAATACTAATCAACTGGTTTAATGAAGGTATAAGAACAGTAGAAGATTTAGAAAATAAAAAGTCCTCTACAAAGAAAAAAACTCCTGTTACCTCAGGTTTTAAAGCTCCTAAAAACTACTTCAACAGCTACTCTCAGAGAAGTTACGACATAGAAGATTTGGAGAAAAAGCTTTTAGCCCATTCAAGGGGTGAATTAAATGAATGAAAACATCATCCATGAAATCCTTAAAGAATATGAAATGAAAAGAGATAAGGCTTTGCAAGAAGCCCTTTACCGTAAAAACAAACTTTATAAAAAAATTCCTGAACTTGAAAAAATTGAGGAAGAGATTAAGAACGTAGGAATCGAAATAACTCAATCAATTTTTAAAGAACCTGAAAAGGGAAGAGAACTTTTAAATCTTTTAAAAGAGAGGTTAAATAAATTAAAAAAGAAGAAGGCTTATCTCTTAGAATCTAATGGATACCCTGAAGATTATCTAGAACCTAAATACGAATGCAACATATGCAAAGATACAGGATATGTAAATGGAAAGCGATGTAAATGTTTTGACCAAAAGCTTATAAATATTTATTATAAACAATCAAGTATAGCCGAAATACTTAAAAAAGAAAATTTCTCTAATTTTAATTTCGAATATTATTCAGACAAACCCTATGGAGATAAGCCTTCCCCAAGAAGCAACATGAAAAATATTGTAGAGTTTTCTCTTAATTTTATAAAAAATTTTGATACTACCGCTGAAAGTCTTTTTTTCTATGGAGACTCGGGTCTTGGTAAAACATTCCTTGCTAATTGTATAGCAAAGGAATTATTAGATAGAGGTAAAAGTGTGATATATCGAACAGCGCCAGATTTAATTGAAGGTTTGAGAATAAACAAGCTTAATGCTGATGGCAGTAGTTATAATGAATATTTGGAATTGTTAAAAGAATGTGACCTCCTTATAATCGACGATTTGGGAACAGAATCTATAACTGCTTTTAGTTTGCAGGAATTTTTTAATATTTTAAATACAAGATTGTTGCTTGGCAAAAAATTTATTATTTCTACAAATTTACCTCTATCAGAAATAATGGCAATTTATCCCGAAAGAATTTATTCACGAATATTCGGCCATTTTAAATTGCTTAATTTCTACGGTGAAGATATAAGACTAAAACGAAAAATGATAATTTAATAGAACCACTCTTGGAAAAATCCACCTGTATCTTTGCCTGTCACACTGTCCACTACGTCAATTAAGTCTTGCGTAGTGGCAATTTTATATTTGTATTTATCGTAATAATTTTGAAGCACTTTTTTGAATTCTTCGTCACCTACCAGATTCCTCAGATTATAAAATACCATTGCTCCTTTGTTATAAGCTATATTAGTGTACTCCTTCCACTCTTTAAAATCTGCCAAAGTCTTAGCAAAAGAAATATCTGAATTGGTATTTAGAAATTTATTAAATTCTCCCTCTATAACAAGCCTATAAATCTCATCAGCTGTTGCCTTACCGTAATACCTTTCTATATACATAATTGTAGTGTACTCCGTCAATCCCTCATCCAGCCAAGATTCTTTTATTTGGTTGTTTCCCACAGCACCATACCACCATTGATGAGCAGTCTCGTGAGCAATTACATATTCTAAATGAAACAAATTAGCTTTTGTGTACAAATCTTTTGATATCATTACAAGATTAGGATATTCCATGCCTCCCATGTAAAAATCAGTCTGTACAACAGAATATTGTTTATAAGGATACTTGCCAATATAATCATTGTAAAACTTAATTGCATCTACAGCAAATTTAAGAGCTTTGTCTCCATATCCTTCCGTAAAATAATAGGATTTAACTTTTATGCCATCTACCTGTTGCTCTGCTATCTTAAATTTCGTACTTAACACCATAGCAAAATCCCTTACTTTTTGTGCTTCAATAACTAATTCTTTGGAATCTCCATAGTTTTTCTCTTCTTTTATTTCTCCAGTGGAAGCAACTATCATGTTTTTAGGTACTGACAATTTTACTTTGTAATTTGCTATATTACTATAAAAAGGATCTCCAAAAATGTAGTACGGATCATTATTCCAGCCATTTTTATCATATACAGAGAGTATAGGATACCAATTTCCTATCTGTACGGTATTGTTCCCATAGCCAAATCTACTTCTACAAGGTGGAATTTGTACTTTGTAGGTCATATTGATTTCTATTGTTTCTCCTTTTTTTAATTCTTTAGGCAAATTTATTTTTAAAATTTCCTCATTAGGTTCTTCCAATTCGTAAGTAGCTGGAATGTCTTTATCAAAAGTAACTTTTTCAATCTCTATAAATCCCGGTTGAAAACCATCAGGATAGGCAAAAGGGAGCTCTCCCTTCGTAAAAGGCAAATTCTCTTGTGTCTTGAAAGCATTTGGATATAAATGAAAGTATATTTCTTTTAAAGGAATATCATTAGTATTTATATATTTTACTGTTTGAGTAGCATAAATTATTTTATTTTGGTCATCATATTTTGCTTCAATTGTGTAAGATGTAAGTTGACTCTCTTCAGGCAAAAGATAAAGCACTAAACCGATAATTACAATTATAGCTAAACCCAATAGTGCTTTTTGTTTTATTTTCATATAACCAGCTCCCCTAAATTATCCTTCAATATATATTAGTACAAATTTTTAAATAATAGAACTTTTTCACTTAAAAAATAAAAAGCACCTTAAAATGAAAAGGTGCTTTTAGCTCAATTCGTGAATAAATAATCCGCTTCTTAGTTTAGGCTCAAACCAGGTAGACTTAGGAGGCATTATCATTCCCCCGTCGGCAACAGCAATTAAATCTTCAACTGTTGTCGGGTGCATAGAAAAAGCTACTTTCATGTCTTCCTTAACTCTTCTTTCTAATTCTTCTAAGCCTCTAATTCCTCCTACAAAATCAATCCTTTTGTCAGTTCTCGGATCTTTTATTCCCAAAATAGGATCCAAAAGATTTTTTTGTAAGATGGATACATCTAAACTTTCTATCGGATCCGATGGATTAAAAGTACCTTCTTTGGCAGTAAGTTTGTACCAATTTCCTGATAGATACATGCCAAAAGTGTGCTTTTGCGAAGGATTGAAAGGCTGACCTTCATTACATTTCTCTACTTCAAATTTCTCTTCTATTTTTTCGATAAATTCACTTTCGGAATAGCCGTTTAAATCCTTTACCACTCTATTATATGGCATGATAAAAACTTCATCATTGGGCACTAACACTGCTAAAAAATAGTTAAACTCCTCATCTCCTTTATAATCACGATTTTGTTCTCGCCTCTTTAAGCCTACTTTTACAGAAGCAGCAGCCCGATGATGTCCATCTGCAATGTAAAGATAGTCTATTTCCTTAAAAACAGAAGTAATTTTATTTATTAAAGATTTGTCATCTATAATCCATACTGTATGTCTTATTTCATCCTCTGATGTAAAATCATATATAGGATCTTTGCTCCCCATCCAGCTATTTAACAACTTTTTAAGCTCTTGATTGGCTTTGTACGTTAAAAAAACTGGACTGGTGTGAGCATCACAGTAATCCATGTGATTTATTCTATCCTGTTCTTTCTCCGGCAGAGTAAGCTCATGCTTTTTAATTATTCTTTCTAAATACTCATCAATCGAAACAGTCGCTACCAATCCCACTTGACTCCTGCCATTCATTATTTCTCTATAGATGTAATAGTTCTCCTCATTATCTTTTATTAACAGCCCTTTTTTAAGCATTCTGTCAAAATTTTCTCTCGCTTTTTCATAAACTATTTCATCGTAAGGATTTATAGAAGGAGCTAAATCTATTTCTGCTCTATCCACATGAAGAAATGAATAAGGATTATCTTTCGCCAAATTCCTCGCTTCCTCGGTATTTACGACGTCATAAGGCAAGGACGCTATTTTATTTGCCAATCCTGGTGCAGGCCTTATTGCCTTAAAGGGTTTTACTGTAGCCATAATAATCCTCCTAAAAATTTATTTCAACTGGTTTCAATGCTTTTATTATATCATATCACTTTATAAATGCAATGTATTAAACTGACACACTCTCTCCACTAAAGTGGAGAGGTTCTTTAAGCGAAGATTGATAGTCTATGCTACCCTTATTCGCTTGGGGTTGCCAAACCCTCTACCCCTATCCAATCTCGGATTCAGGGTTACTCTCTTTAATATGTTCACTGCACCGTTTATATCTGCATTCATTACTGTCCTACACCTACTGCAAACATATAATCCTCTGTATATGCGATTATTCTTCTCCACTATACCGCATACAGAACATGTTTGAGAAGTATATGCTTCTTCTACTTTTTTTGCCTCTATCCCATATTCTCTAGCTTTGTATTTTATCATATCAAACAATCTACCAAATGGTATTTTGTGCAGTTTCTCGTTATTCTTATGTCCTATATCCATATCTCTTATTCCGTCACTCATTCCACCTATTATTATTTTGCTTACTCCGTTCTGCCTCGCCAGTTCTATTATATACCTTGAAACTTTATGTATGTAGTCTTTTACAAAGTTCTTCTCTTTGATTATTAAATTGTGAAGCTTATACGATGTTTTGTATCCTTGTTTTGAAATTACAGATTGGATTCTCGCTTTTTCCTTGGCTAATAATCTTAATCTTGAGATAAGATAACCGCCATCAATAATAAATGTTTCTGGATTTTCTTCTATAACTATTGCTGCAAAATTCTTTATTCCAAAATCTATTCCCATCATTTTTTTATCTGCAGGTTCGACTTCTGGTATATCTTTTTTATAAACGATATGAACAAAATATGTAGTATGTCCATACAAAGTTTTTGGAACAATTTCAATTTCCTGTACAGTATTGAGCGATAGATTTTTCGGTAAATCTATCCATAGATATTTGGACTCAATACCGTACTTTTCTTTTAAATATTGCTTTGTTTGTGTGGACAATGATAGTCTGATTTTGTTATTAATTATTTTTATGCCATTTTTCTTCCATCTTACAGGGATATGCCCGTTTTTGGGTTGATACTTCGGCTTTTTAGTATATCCATCAAAAAAATTCTTCCAAGCTATCTGTAGTTTTTGCAGTATTGCTTGTGCAGATTGTGAATGCAAGTTTTTATACCAGAAATTATCCTTTAAGCACTTTTCTAACTGATTTACTGATATTTCTCTGTTCTGAACAGCGTAGTTTGCGACGTTCCACAGTTTTGATGCTGAGTATGTTAAATGTCCCAATATTATTCTGTGTTCTCTGCTGCAGTGAGAAAGTTGAAATACTATAACTCTTGTTACTTCCATTTTTCTCACCTCCTTCCTGTTTTAACTCTACTTTATTTTATCACATTTTTTACCGCCTTTCATCTCTCAATAAATTGGAAAGCGTTCTCGGCGGATGATCGTAAATTATCTTTTAATCTCACTTCCCGACAAATAATCCCCCGGCTCTACATTAAAATTTATAGTTTTGCCATCACTTACTGCAATTACAGTCCCACATTCATCTGTTCTATATACTATTATTCCTAATGACCTAAGCTTTTTCATTGTTTCTTTGTGGGGATGACCATAGTCATTGTATTTACCGCAAGATATAACAGCATATTTAGGATGTACTGCCTTTAAAAATGCCCACGTAGAAGCTGAAGAACTGCCATGATGCCCAATTTTTAATACGTCAGCTTTTAAATTATATCCTTCACTCAGCATTTCCTTTTCAGATTGTTCACCAGCATCTCCTGTAAACAAAAAAGAGGTATTACCATACGTAATTTTTACTACTGCACTATAATTATTTAAGTCCTCGTAATGGGAACTATTTGGCGCAAGCATTTTTGCAATTATGCCATCTCCAAGGTCAATTACTACTCCTGCTTTTGCAACATTTATCGAAAGTCCTTTTGATTTTGCTGCCTTTAGAACTTCTTCAAATGTCCTTGTTGTCGTCGTTACTTTAGGCATATAAAACTTTCCTATTTTAAAGGTTTTTATAACTTCTACTATACCACCTATGTGGTCATTATGAGGGTGAGTTCCGATAAGTATATCAATTTTATTGATTCCGCGGCTTTTTATGTAATTTTCAACTTCACTGCCCATTTCAGGCGTTCCTGCATCTATTAATATCGTTTTGCCTGATGGAGTTTGTATAAATATACTGTCTCCTTGTCCTACGTCTATATAATTTATTGTTAAACTATCTGTTTCGGATTTTTTAACTGTTTCTTGCTGGCTTTTTGTCCCCTCATCCTGTAAAAGTTGTTGAACTTCATGAGTAGATGTATTGTCAAATATTGTACAGCCTGTCAATATAAATGCAAATAGTATTAATATAAAGGGCAACAGTAATCTCTTCTTGTACATAGCTAAAACCTCTCCTTCAAATTATGCACTTTTTTAACATTTATCCATCTTTATTCATCTTTAAATAAGTCCTTTGCCAAATCTTCAATAGACTACTATCTACAACACAAATTTCATTTTCTTTAGGCATTATTATCGCCTCTTTAAAAAATAATTAATTCTTTTTTCGAATGAACGAAGCCAAAAGACCCTGATTTCATAAGGCTAATTTTTGTTTTGAGCAAAGCGAAAATGAAAAATTACAAAGTGGTGAGGTGGATAAAAAATCATTCATAAAAAATAGTGAACTTATTCTAAATGCCTGCTATAAAAGGAGCATAAGAATAAAAGCATATAAATTATATCACAAAATTTCTGCAAGATGTCACGACGATTATATGCTTCAGTTTAAAACTAAAGGGTAGGCATTCAGAAAAATACCCACCCCAACTCTTGACAAAGAGCCCACAATCAATATTGGTAATTTAAATCCCAAGTTATTCCAAATTTATCAGTAACTTTCGCATATTTAGCATTCCAAAAAGTTTTTTGAAGCTCCATATGTATCTTACCACCCTCTGATAAGGCAGTATAAGCCTTATCAATAGCCTCTTCTGTGTCAAACTCAAGTGTTAAAGATACATTAGTTCCTTTTTCAACCTTCTGTCCCTGGAATGTGTCAGATAAATATAAAATAAATGATTTATGTTCAAGTCTTGCATGCAATATTTTATCCTTATATTCTTCCTTAACTGGCATCTGTGAATCTCCATATCTTATAACATTAGATTTTTCTCCGCCAAATACATCGCTGTAGAAGTTTAATGCTTCTTCTGCATTTCCTTCAAACATTAAATATGGCACAATTTTCTTAATCATTATTTATCCACTCCTTAGTTAATTATACGTTGGCTTGTGCATAATTTAAAAGCCTTCATTTAAGCCATTCCTAGGATGTACTTTTTATTATCATTCCTAAATTTCTTATCTTTTATGTAGGATTTCCTCCCTTATTTATCGAATTATTTCTATTCTTCTATGTTTGAAAATCTTGATCTATCTCCAATGCTGAATTTCCTTCTTCCACCCCCAGCCGTAAAGATTATACTTCATCATTATATTTTCTTTGTCCTCTTGGCATTTTGTAGACACTTCCTCTCTTTATATTTTTATTTTATCCTGTTCGAGTTAAAGTGTCTACAATAATATACTAACACCACAACAAATATAATATAAAAAAGTTGACAAAATGAATATGCATAGTCTAAAATAAAATTGATAATGATTATCATAATCATATAAGGAGGGTTTTTATGTTAGCAGGTATATTAATTACAATCCGCGAAGGACTCGAGGCTTTTTTAGTCATAGGTATACTATTAGGATACCTTACAAAAATCAACCAAAAAAAGTACTTTAAACACGTATGGCTAGGTGCTATTGGTGCTATAGTTTTGAGTGTTGTTATTTCGTTTATATTCCAGGCTTTAAAAATTAGTTTTGAAGGCGAAAGTGCTGAATTATTTGAAATAGTTGTTGCAGCGATAGCCATTATTATCCTTTCATATATGGTTGTCTGGATGCAAAAGCAGAGCAAGAACATCAAAGGTGAGCTTCAAGCAAAGGTTGATGAAGCTTTGTCAAATAATCAGGTATGGGGCATAACGATATTAGCATTTGTAACAGTGATAAGAGAAGGGATAGAAACGGCACTATTCTTAACCGCCTTAAAAGGTGAAGGTTTATTATTAGGATCATTTACAGGGTTATTTATAGCTGCAATAATATCTGTATTATTATACAAAACAACAATAAAATTGAATTTAAGGAAATTCTTTATGATAACTGGCTGGCTTTTGATATTCATTGCAGCAGGTTTAACATCTCATGCAATTCATGCATTAGGAGAATTAGGAATAATACCTCCAATAATTGAAAAAGTATGGAGCCTAGAATGGTTAATTCCAGATGAAAGTTTGTTAGGTAAGTTACTGCACGCGTTTATTGGATACGAAAGCACTCCGTCTTTAATGCAGGTCATTGCGTATAGTGCTTATATATTGATTGTAGGTAAAATGTTTATGAATAGTTCGAAAGGAACCACCTAATACGTAATTTTATGTGAATATATACCTATTTGCGATACAAAATAGCATTAAATTGTGGCGATAGTAAGATGGAAAATAAAAGAAACATCCGGGTAGTTGATGATGAGAAACAGATCATCAATGTACTGAAACCTTGTCTAGAGAAAGAAGGGATATAATGCATTGTTAATTCTCAAATTAGATCTCCAAAGATTTTCAATTATGATGGTATTTTTTAAGGGCATAAAAATATTTTTTCTCAAATTATTACAGCCTGATTAAAAATTTTTTTCGCTTTTTAAGAGCATTACCGCCAAAATATGTTAATATTTGTTACTGGCAATTTGAATTAATTAATGTATAAGCGAAAGCTACTGCTCTCATAAACTGATTTCATTTTCTACCTGGTAAACTTCTTCTTCGTTTATTTCTCTTAGCCTTTTAGAGTATGCGTAGAAGATAGAAACTGTACCATCTCAAAGACGCCGTTTTCTGCGACGCTAAGGTCTAAAACGGCCTCTTGTAGCATTTCCGAAAGAAATACAAAGAAAGGGGGAAAGCGAAAGTTACTCGAAGCAATCTAACTTAAAGGAAATATAATACCATTAATTTTCATTTATTAAGCTGGTAAAGAGTCTAAAACTCTACCGTTTTCTCATATAAGTAATGATTTTATTATAAATAAAATGTATTCCACAACTGAACAAGCAAAGTATGTAACCGATGGTAAGCCAATTCAAATTAAAATATTTTAAAAACTTACATACAAAATCTTAACACGGACATACTTTACCCTAACTTTTGACAAACAACCTAAATAAATTAGGACCTTTACATAATATATAAAACATATTATGTAAAGGTCTCGTCTTTTAAGGTCATAAAATGTCAATAGGAGCAATGTAAGCAAAAATAATGTCAAATTATTTAGCTTATTTTTTTAACATTTTTACTATTTCTGTATATTCGTCTGAAGTAATTTCACCTCGAACGTATCTTAACTTGGCAATTTCTAATGCTTCATTATTAGGATCTGTATCGTGTTTTTTAAAAAAGTTAACATTTCTAATCTGTTTTACTAGCAAGTAAATTACTACACCTATTAAAATTAAGAACAATATATTGGTAAGTCCACCACCGAACCAAGTTCCATAACCGTACGGATAATATCCTCCAAAACAATGACCTAAACCACCCGGTATATATCCTCCAAACATTGTTTTCTCCTCCTCTCTAAATATTTAAATTTTACAAAATACTTTTTAATTTATTATATTCTTCTTCTGTAATTTCGCCTTTAGCCAAGCGTATATCGAGTATTCTTTTTGCTTCGTTTGTTTGGTAATTTTTGTTTTCATGTAAATTATTAATCATTCTTTGCAGGTCACCTGTTTTGTACAAATAAAAGCCAATTGCCAAGATTAATATAAGACACATACTTTTCAACTCCTTTCTATTTATCGAAATAGACTTGTGCAAAATTCAGAAGCCTTAATTTAAGCCATTCTACAGACATACTTTTTTCCTATCACTCTTGAATTTTTTATCTTTTATGTAGGATTTCCCCTCCCATTTGTCGAATTATTATATATACACTATAAAAAATTTTTTAAGAAGGAGGAAATCCTACATGTACCAGCTTCAATTGCTTTTAAATATACCTGAACTCTTTACCTCTCAGTCTAAAATTGATTTCTATTCTTCTATGTTTGAAAATCTTGACCTGTCTTCAATACCTGAATTCCCTTCCTCTAGTCCTGGCCGTAAGGGTTATTCTCACCATGCACTTTTTAGAGCTTTTATTGTCATGAAAGCTGAAAGATTCGGCACAATTTCTGACCTTTTAGATTATCTCCGCAATAATCTTATCATTGCTCATCTTTGTGGCTTCGACATTTCTAAACCTCTTCCTTCTTATTGGACTTTTCGCCGTTTTATTAATGACTTCTCTCATGATTATTTGACCTCTATTTTTCAAAATCAGGTCAATATCCTCAAAAATATGGGTATTATCTCCGGTGAGTTTATTTCCATGGATTCTACCCCTATTAAAGCTAACACTAAGTTAAATAACCCTAAGTCTTTTTCTAAAAATAAATTCTCTAAAGATAATCAGCCTAAGTCAGATAAGGATTGTAAATTAGGCGTTTATTCTGCTTCTAACGATTCTTCTAATAAACGCTATAAGTTTTATTGGGGCTATAAAAATCACATTATTGTTGATGCTATCTCTGGTTTACCCATCGCTGAAACTACTACCCCCGCTGATGCCCCTGATTTTGAAGCCGCTTTATCTTTGCTTGAGAAGACTAATAAGTGGTTTAACCTTAAGTATGTTAATTTTATTGCTGATAAAGGCTATGATGTTAAGAAACTTTATAATTATGTTAGAAATATTCTCCACGGTCATTGCTTTATTCCTCTTAACAAGCGTAATTCTAAAAATCCCCCTCTGACTGATGATGGTTATATGGTCTGTGAAGCGGGTATTAAAATGCTTAAAGATGGCAAGCAATATTTTGATGGTTTTATTAAGCAAAAATTTGTTTGCAAGTTCTGTAATTCTAAGGATGATTCTGCCTGCCCTATAAATCATCCTAAATATTTTAATGGCAAAAAGCATAGAGGCTGTACTAAGTATGCTATTATATCTTCTGATTATAGGTCCTCTATTAATAGAGACTCCCTATATTTTAAGGCCGTCTACAAATTGAGAATTGAATCAGAAAGATATAATTCCCGCTTTAAAGCTCTGGATTTTGAAAAGGCTTATGTTAGAAATATTAATTCTGTGAGCAACCTTAATACTTTTGGCCATATTACTTTGCTTACTGTCGCTATTGTAGCTATTAAATTGGGCAAATATGATGAGTTTAGATCTCTTGTTGCTTTGATGCAATCGGCCTAATTTTTATTGAATCTATTTCATGCCATTTTTTAACATTTGACTTCTACAGGATATTTATGCCCTTTTTTAGCTCCTCTTTTTGTCTTTTCTTTTCCCTTACCACTTCCTTTATGTTTGATTGTCAGTGTTGATTACTATATATTGTATGTAATACATATTTTGGTTTTTGATTATGATTATTTTAATTAATTTTGCACATCCCTATTTATCGAAAAATTGTTAACTTGCTTTACCTTTATTTTAAAACTTACTTTTGAAGAAAATATGAAGAGAAAATAAATATAAAAGTACGTTTTTCTTCATGAACTGGCAAAGGTCTTGGGCATTCAGACGTAAAAATGACTCTTAATACATTATTCGCATGTACTTCCCGAAATGCAGAAAGAAGCAGCTGAAAAACTAAGTAAGTTATTTATAAACGGTAAAGATAAGATGTTGTCATTTTGTTGTCACCAACACTAAAATAAAAAAGCAAGGTACTTAAAAACCTTGACTTTTTGACAAAAAAAATGGAGCTGGCGAAAGGACTCGAACCTTCAACCTGCTGATTACAAGTCAGCTGCTCTGCCTATTGAGCTACGCCAGCACCTTTATTAGCTATCCAATTGTCCTGACATTTATATATTATACTTAGAGCAACAGTATATGTCAAGCTTTTTTATAAAATTTTTGTAAAAGAGCCTTAATCACTTTATCAAAAATCCCTTAAAACAATAGTCTGATTTCTTTCAGGTCCTACAGAGATTATTGCTGCTTTAATACCTATCAATTCTTCAATTCTTTTTATATATTTTTGAGCATTATAAGGTAAGTCGTCAAAAGTTTTTGCTCCTTGTATATCTTCTTCCCACCCGTCAAATTCTTCATATACAGGTTCACATTGAGCCAAATCCTCAAGGCTTGCAGGAAAATCTGTTATTATTTCTCCCTTAAATCTATAACCTGTGCATATTTTTATTTTTTTAAGCCCTGTCAAAGTATCTAATTTGGTAAGAGCAAAATGAGTTATACCAGACACTCTTACAGAGTATTTAAGAATAACAGCATCCAGCCAACCACATCGTCTCGGTCTTCCTGTAGTAGTCCCATATTCATGACCTTTTTCTCTTAAGAAATCTCCATTTTCATCAAAAAGCTCTGTGGGAAAAGGCCCTTTACCAACCCTTGTAGTATATGCTTTTACTACACCTATTACTTCATCAATCATTGTAGGTCCTATTCCTGCTCCTACTGTCACTCCTCCTGCTATGGGATGAGACGCAGTAACATAAGGATAGGTACCCAAATCTAAATCAAGAAGTGTCCCCTGTGCTCCTTCAAATAAAACTTTTTTGCCACTTTTAATTAAATCGTATAAAAGCACTGTTGTATCAGTAACAAAGGGTTTTATTTTTTCAGCATACTCTAAATATTTTTTATACATTTCATCAAAATCAAAGCCTTCTACACCATACAAATCTCTAAAAAGTTTATTTTTCTTTTCTATATTTCTTTTAAGCTTTTCCTCTAAAACCTTTGGCTTTATAAGGTCGCATACTCTTATTCCTATCCTTTCTGACTTATCCATATAGCAAGGACCTATGCCTTTTCTCGTAGTACCCAAGTCATTTTTTCCTTTTGCTAGTTCTTCAAGTTCGTCTTGTCTTATATGATAAGGAAATACAATATGGGCTCTATCGCTTATTTTTAAATTCTCTATACTAACCCCTTGTTTTTCTAAATTTTCTATTTCCTCAATCAAAGAAGCTGGGTCAATTACCACTCCATTTCCTATTATACAAATTTTATCAGGATATAATATTCCAGAGGGAATTAAATGAAGTTTATACTGCACTCCTCCTTTTTCAACTGTATGACCAGCATTATTTCCTCCTTGGTATCTTACGACTACATCTGCCTTTTCCGCAAGATAATCAGTAATTTTCCCTTTCCCTTCATCTCCCCATTGGGTACCAACTATAACTAATGTTGACATAATTATTCTCCTTCCCTATTTAACTCTCGTTAGAATTTCTCTTGCAACTACAACGCCAGATACAGAGGCTTGTGCCAGTCCCCGTGTAATGCCTGCTCCATCTCCCGCCGCAAATAGATTTTGAATTTGCGTTTCAAATTTGTCAGTAAGCTTTACTCGTGAGGAATAAAACTTTACCTCAACACCGTATAAAAGTGTATGTTTAGAATATACCCCTGGAGATACTTTGTCCAAAGCTTGCAACATCTCAATTATTGACTGCAAAAATCTATAAGGTAACACCAAGCTTAAATCCCCTGGTGTTGCATCTTTTAAAGTGGGCTCTACAAGTCCTCTTTTAATCCTTTCCGGAGTAGAGCGCCTTCCTGCCAACAAATCTCCTAACCTTTGGACAATCACTCCATCTCCTAACATATTAGCAAGCTCTGCAATATAACGACCATATTCTATTGGCCTATTGAAAGGATGAGTAAACTCTTTACTTACCAGTATTGCAAAATTTGTATTCTCCGTTTTTATATCTTTGTAACTATGCCCATTTACAGTTTTTATGCCATTATTGTTTTCAACAACCACCTTGCCATAAGGGTTCATGCAAAAGGTCCTTACTCTGTCATCAAAAGACTTAGAATAATATATAAATTTAGATTCATAAACCTCCTTTGTAATATCCTCCATAACAACAGCAGGGATTTCTACTCTCACACCTATATCTACCGCATTATTCTTTGTCTCTAGCCCAAGTCTATCAGCTTCTTTCTTAAACCACTCTGCCCCTTCTCTTCCAGGCACAACCACTATATATTTGCCGTAATATTCTTCTCCTTTTTCTGTAACTACACCTTTCGCCTTCCCATTTTCTACAATTATCTCAGTTACCATTGTCTCTGTTTTAATCTCCACTTTTTCGCCAAGGTATTCTCTCATATTTTTTATGATATCGAAACTTTTATCTGTCCCCAAGTGTTTAATAACAGCAGGAATCAATTTTAAATCTGCTGCTTGAGCTCTCTTTTCAATTTCTCTAATCTTTGCTCTATCCGTTCCATGAACTTCTGTCGTCCCACCAAACTTTACATATATGCTGTCTACATAACTTATGAGATGATTAAGCTGAGACTTCGGCATGTACTCGTCTAAAACACCACCAAACTCTGAGGTTAATGTTAACTTTCCATCACTAAATGCCCCTGCACCACCTATGCCTGAAGTAATAGAACAAGGTTTGCAATTAAGGCACTTTGAACCATAAGCATTAAGAGGGCAAATTCTCTTTTGTATATCTTTTCCTTTTTCAAACAAAAGTATGTCTAAACTTTCATTTTTGTCTACAAGCTCTAAAGCCGTAAAAAGGCCTGCAGGTCCGCCTCCTACAATAATAACATCGTATATTTTCATAAAAATATGACCCCTTCTCTTTGATGTAGTAAACTACAAAACCCGTAATATATATTACCAAAAAAAGAATTACAAATCAATAAAAATGCGAATTTTATTTGAATAATTCTATTAAATGTTCGTATTTCATAATGGCTATCGCCCAACTATATTTATTAAAATCTTTTCAAAACAATTCCTATAAAAATAAAAAGACAGGCTATTACGCTCTGTCTTTCATTACTCATTAATTTTTATAAAGATACAACCAATTTCGATAATACATTTTCTAGTTGTGTAGCTGATTTTAGCAGATTTTCCGAACTTTCTTTTATTTCCTCAATAAATTTCATGTGCTCTTCTGTAGATGCGGCAACTTCTTCAGTGGATGCAGCAGTCTCTTCTGACACTGCTGTAATATTTGCTATAGATCCTATTATTTCATCTTTATACCTTGCAAGTTCCATCATCGCATTATTCAACATATGTATATTTTCAGTAATAGTATCTATTGAACTCTTGATCTCATTAAAGGCAGCATATGTAGTTTCCACTTGATGCGCTTGGTCTTCCGCAATTTCCTTTACCACATTTGCTTTTTCAACTGTCTTGTCTGTTTTTTGCTCTATTTCGCTTATAATCTTGGCTATTTCACTGGCAGCTTGTCTCGATTGCTCTGCTAAATTTCGAACTTCTTCTGCAACAACTGCAAATCCACGACCAGCCTCGCCGGCTCTTGCTGCCTCAATAGCAGCATTTAAAGCAAGCAAATTGGTCTGGTCTGCAATTCCCGTTATCACCTCTATAATCTTTTCAATATGATGAGAATTTGCTTGCAACTCATTTATCGCACTAACAACTTCGTCAATTGACTCTTTTGTAACATCAGTTTTTTCTTTTAAAGAATTTACTGTGTGCATGCCATTTTGACTAAGTTTATCAGCATTTATAGTAGACTCTTCTACGGCTTTGAAAAATTTAGCCGAATCATCAATACTATTCCCAATATTCTGCACCATATCGGCTGCATTAGAAGTATCTTTTGCTTGTTCAGAAGCTCCATTTGCAATCTCTTCCACTGCCTTAGAAATTTGTTCAAAAGTCATATTCCCTTGTTCAATAGATTTAAAAAGAGCATTTGCCGTATCTTTAGTGTTTTGAGCAAAAGTAGAGACATCTTGTAAAATTGCTCTAACATTTTCCATCATCGTATTAAAAGTCGTTATTAATGTACCAATCTCATCTTTTCTCTTTAAATCTACCTTAGCTGTAAAATCTCCTTCTTGTGCTTTTTTAAGTTCTTCAATTAATTTTTTAATAGGTCTTGTAATATTTAATGAAATAATTACTGATAAAATTAATGACAAAGCAAAACTAACACTTGCTACTGTAACAAAGAGATGCATTACTTTATCGTCAACCGCAAAATAATAAATAGCCCCCACCGGTATGGCTGCTACTATAAGAAATGAAATAATGAGTCGCCAAAATATGCTTCTCATATGTGTTCCCCCCTTTTATAGATTATGTTTTCACCCCACCACCCTGCTACTTTAAGACTTCACCTACCAATCAATTTAAGGATGTATTCAAACAATACTCCCCCAAGGTAAATTCCTATAATGCCAGCTATTCCTGGTAATACATTCGGAGCAGGGAGTGGCAATTTTAAAGATGAAAAAATTAATCCTACAATCATTCCAGTAACTAATGCTAACAATGTCTCTTTCACATTAACACCTCACTTTATTTTTATCGGTATTTTTATTATTTACTTTAACCAATTTTATATTATATCACAATTTTTTGTTATTTGTCAGACGTCTAATCACTTTTCAGAAAAATAAGATGTGTACAGCATTAATGAATCGACCTCTTTTGCAATTTACCTCCTAAAACATCGTAGACATCATGTATGGTAACAAAGGCTCTTTCGTCATGTTCCTTCACAATCATTTTTAACTTAGCAATCTCCAAACGGCTAACTACAGCATACAAAATTCCTTTTGTTCCTTTAGTATAACCACCCTTCCCTTCCCAAAGCGTAACACTTCGTCCTAAACGGGCTATTATAGTTTCTGCAATCTCATCTGCTTTCTCTGTAACTATCATAACAGCTTTCGCTTCATCTAAACCTTCTATAATCAAATCAATAACCTTAAAAGCAATAAAATAAGTGATGAGAGAATACATGGCTCTATCCCAAGTAAAAACTATTCCAGCACTTCCAAGAATAAAAATATTAAAAAATAATACAATTTCTCCTACAGAAAAACCACTCCATTCTGAAATTACCACTGCCACAATTTCTGTTCCATCCATTGAACCTCCATACCTTATTACAAGCCCTACTCCAATTCCCAAAATGATACCTCCAAAAACAGAAGCCAGCAAAGTATCACTTGTAAGAGAAGGGAGTTTCTCTAAAAAAGTGACCCCTATAGAAAGAATCGTAACAGCAAAAAAAGTAGAAATTACAAAACTCTTACCTATTTGTTTATAACCAAAAACTAAGAAGGGAATATTTAATAGAAAAATAAAAGCTCCAAGAGGCAATTTTGTTAAATAGCTTAATTCCAAATGCCTGGTTAAGTCGAGATTTTTAAAACATATAAAAAGGTCCTACCATGAATATAGGTAAGACCTTTTTGATCGTTATTTTTCTCTTTGTGCTACTGTCGCTGCTTGTTGGAGAGGATCCCACACTGAGTTATATGGAGGTGCATAGGCAAGGTCCAAGGCCTGAAGGTCATCAATTGTCATACCATGGAAAAGCGCTGTAGCAAGAACATCAATTCGCTTGTCTACCCCAGCACCTCCTGCAATTTGTCCTCCTAAAAGCTTGCGGTTGTCTTTATTAAAGTGGAGACGAATAGTCAAAACTTCATCTTCCCAGGGATAATAATGACTTATAGGTCTTGCCTTAATAGAAACAGTCTGATATGGAAGACCTAAAGCTTGGCATTCCCTTTCCCCTAAACCGCTTCTTGCAATCGTCCTATCAAAAACCTTCACAATCGCTGTACCGACAATACCTGCAAATTTTGCATCTCCGCCCGCCATGTTAATTCCAGCAATTCGCCCTTGTTTATTAGCCGTTGTCCCTAATGGCACATAATCTGGCGCATTTTTTATGCGATGAAAATGAGTAGCGCAATCCCCCGCGGCAAAAATATCTGGAATATTTGTTTGTAGGCGTTCATTTACAAGAATCGCATTTCGAGGGCCTAACTCTATACCAGCTTCTCTGGCAAGCTCACTAACTGGGCGAACTCCTATAGAAATAATGACTAAATCGGCTGGGAAAGAATCATTTTTTGTCACAACAGCCCGTACGCCTTTTTCATCTCCTTCTAACCCCACAACTTCTTCATTTAAATGAATTTCTACCCCATGCCTTTTAAGAACATCCTGTGCAATTTCAGCAATAACTGAATCAAAAGTTGGTATAAGTTGGGGTGCTAGATCTAAAACAGTTACTTTGAAACCTCTATTATGTAAGGCTTCTGCTGTTTCTAAACCAATATATCCCCCACCAATTACCACTGCTTTATTAGGAGTATGAGTTTCAAGCCAAGACAAGAGCTTTTCTGCATCTCCCATTGTCTTCAAAGTAAAAACTCCAGGCAAATTTCTACCTTCCCATGGCGGTACAATCGCTGCACTTCCTGTCCCAATTAAAAGCACATCATAAGGCACTGTAATTTCATCTTTTTCTTCCCGGCGATATACGCGAATCTGCTTCTTTTGAGGTATAATCTGTGTAACCTCATGATAAAGCTTTACATCGATATTATAGCGAGTGTAAAACTCTTCAGCTGTTCGCGCAATAAGCTTTTTCCTTTCAGCTACTACTCCCCCTATCCAGTAGGGAAGGCCACATTGAGCATAAGAAATGACCCCCTCTTTTTCAAAGACAAGAATTTCTCCTTCAGGGTCCTGTCTTCTAATTTGAGAAGCTGCACTCATTCCAGCAGCATCGCCGCCAACAATTACATAACGCTTGGCCATTTTTTCTCCTCCTTTTTTGCACTTATGTCCATATTTACATTATACTCTTACCTGCTTATTTTTTCAAACCAAAAGCTTCTTGAAGTTTAATTTACCCACTTTGATAACATTTCAATCTTTTTTAATACCCTCTCTTTTTCTTCCCCTTCTAAAATAACCGGTTTATAGTCATTCCTATCTTTTTGTGAAGAAATAGAAACAGGTATTATGTTCATCTCTACTTTTGCTATTTCTCTTTTGTCATTAAAAAGAAAAATTTGTTGTAAAATTATAGAATCCTTATCTTTTGGATTTCTATTACCTCCGAAAGAAAAATTCCCAAGAGAATATGCAATATACCTATCTTTATACTTCTCTATTCCCTGTAACACATGGGGATGATGACCAATTACTAAGTCTGCCCCTTCATCTATTACAAAATGCCCTAAATCCCTTTGAATCTTATTTGGATAGTATCTATTTTCTTCCCCCCAGTGAAAACTGACAATCAAAATATCTACACTGGGCCTCAACTTCTCAATATCTTTTTTAATTTGATTTTTAGTCCATTTGCTATTGTCAAAACCTGTATACCCTAATATTCCAATTTTTATCCCTTTTACAGTCATAATATACTGATACCCATATCCAAAATACCCAATTCCTTCTTTCTTTAAGGCTTTTACAGTGTCTTCAAAGCCTTCTTTCAAATAATCAAAAGTGTGATTATTAGCCAAATTCACAACTTCAATGCTTCCTTCTTTCAAAATCTTGGCATAGGAAGGGTCCCCTTTAAAAGCATACTCCTTTTCAGCCCGCTTGGTTGCATTAGTAAGAGTTGTCTCTAAATTGGCGATGGTCAAATCATCCTTTTCTAATACACTCTTTACATTTTCAAAAAAATATCCATAGTCATAATTATGTTTTTTAAATTCTTCATCAAAAGTGCCATATTTCCCATAAGACTCATCTGAACCTAAAACGCAATCCCCTACTGCACTTATGACTATTTTTGTATAATTATCTTCCTTATGAACATCTTCTTGAGGAAGACTTTGTGGCTTTTCTTCCACAATAAATTCCTTTAAAAGAGTTTCCGAAATCCCCAGATTTACTGCCTTTAATGGAATAGCAATTATTGCCATTATGAGAAAAACAAAAACTAAAATTTTAGTCACCGTTTTTCCTTTCATATCCACTGCCCTCTTCTTAACATTCTGTAACAATTTTACACATTCATACAAAATAAATCAATATAAAAAGGAAACCACTTATTGTGGTCTCCTTTGAAATAACTAATCTTCTAAACCTAAAACTTTTGTAAACTCTTCTTTTGCCTTTTCTAATAGAGATTTAGCTTCTTCAAAAGTTTCCATATTCATAACCATAAAGTAAAACTTCACTTTTGGCTCTGTCCCTGAAGGCCTTGCATAGACCAAAAGCTTATCTCCAAACTCCATCCTCAAAACATCTGAAGGCGGAATTTGTCCATGTCCTTTTAAATAATCTATCATCCCTGTCAGTTTATGTCCCGCAAGATTTTCAATAGGATTTTCCCTCAACCTTTTCATTATTCTCTTTATCTTTTCTACTCCTGCTCCCCCTTCATACACAGGAGAAAGCTGCCCTTCAAGATAATACCCGTATTTTTTATAAATCTCTTCTAAAGCGTCCACCAAAGTCATGCCCTTTTGCTTGTAATAAGCTGCCATTTCACAAGTCACCATTATTGGAGTCCCAGAATCTTTATCGTAAACAAAATCACCTATATTGTATCCATAGCTTTCCTCATAAGCAAAAAACACTGTCGTGCCTTCTGCTCTCAATCTGTCAGCCTCATTGCAAATCCACTTAAATCCAGTCAACACTTCAGAAACCTCAACCCCATGAGCCTTTGCAATTTTAGCAAACAACTTTGAAGAAACAATGGACTCTATAACTGCTGGATTTTTAGGCATGCCCTTTTTTGAATACATCTCCAACAAGAAATTCAAAAAAAGTATCCCCATTTGATTGCCATCTATTCTCACATAATCTCCCTTATGCTTCACTAATACTCCCATCCTGTCTGCGTCAGGGTCAGAAGCTACAACTATATCTGCATCAAGCCTTTTCGCATCATCTAAAGCTAACTTAAAGGCGTCATCAAATTCGGGATTAGGATAATTTACTGTAGGAAAATTTCCATCAGGTACTTGCTGCTCTTTTTGAATGTAAATATCAAAACCCACTTTCTCAAGCAGTGGTGGCACTATCTTTATGCCTGTTCCGTGAAGCGGTGTATAGACAATATTTAAATCTTTTGAAGAAATTCCAAAAGAATAAGAAAGTGCTCTTTCAAAATATGCCAAATCAATTTCCTGACCCACCATTACAACAAGCCCTTTTTTCTTTGCCTCTTCAAAAGGCATCCTCTTTATTTCACCAAAAGATTTTATTTCCTCATATTCTTTTATAATCCCCTCATCATGAGGCGGTATCACCTGCGCTCCATTTGACCAATATACCTTGTAACCATTGTACTCTAGAGGATTATGACTTGCAGTAATCATTATACCTGCTGTTGTCTTTAAATACCTAACAGCAAATGACAAAAGAGGAGTTGGTCTAAAGTCGTCAAACAAATACACCTTTATGCCATTTGCAGCAAGAATTTCTGCCGATTCAATTGCAAAATCCTTAGAAAAATTCCTTGTATCATAAGAAATAGCAACACTTTTTTCTCCTCGTACCGTCTTATTTATGTAATTGGCAAAAGCTTGTGTTGCTCTACCTACAGTGTAAAAATTCATCCTATTTGCTCCAAGCCCTATAACGCCCCGCA
The DNA here is from genome assembly GCF_003722315.1 of Thermoanaerobacter ethanolicus JW 200. Taxonomy (NCBI): domain Bacteria; kingdom Bacillati; phylum Bacillota; class Clostridia; order Thermoanaerobacterales; family Thermoanaerobacteraceae; genus Thermoanaerobacter; species Thermoanaerobacter ethanolicus. Next base: position 324,113 of record NZ_CP033580.1, read on the forward strand.
TACCTGCTGTGCCAAATTCCAGGTCTTTAAAAAAAGCATCCTGTATTTCAGATTCATTCATTTTCCTTAAAACTTCTTTATCCTTCTCTGAAATTGAAGGGTCATTTAACCATGCTTGATACCTCTCCATTGTTTCCTTCTCCATCTCATCCACGCCTTTCCTACTACCTATTTTTTGTACTTCTATTTTAACCAATTTAAATTTTATTGTCTACAATTTATAAAAAAACTGATACTCAAAGCTGAGTATCAGCGAAAATGTCAAGTTTTGTAAATTTATTTTTCTAATTCCTCTGTTAATTTAATTATCTCATCTATTATACTGCCAATATACTGGATTGTATCCAATAACGGCTTTTCTGTTGTTATATCTACTCCCGCCATTTTCGCCAGTTCTACTGGTGTCTTTGTACCGCCAGCTTTTAATACCTCTTTCCAATCTTCCAATGCCTTTTGCCCTTCCTCTAAATATCTCTTGTTCACTTGGGTGGCTATAGTAAGCCCTGCACTGTAAGTGTAAGGGTAAAGTCCCATATAATAATGAGGCTGTCTCATCCAAGTGAGTTCTGCTCCTTCGTTTATTTTAACAGCATCTCCCCAGAACTTTTCCAGAACTTCTCTTTTAATCTTATTCAAAGTGGGAGCAGTAACAGACCCTCCCTCATCAATTATCCTGTACACTTCTCTTTGATAAGCTGCTTCTAAAAGGTGCGTCACAAAATTGTGGTAATATGTCCTGGAAATCAAAGTAGAGAGCACCCATCTCTTCATTCTCTTATCATTGCTATTTTTCTGCATCAAATAATTAGCCATGAGAAGCTCATTCATTGTGGATGGCGCTTCTATAAAGTAAAGGGATGGCCTTGAATCAAAAATATTTTGATGCTGATGTGCCAAGTAAAAATGCCCAGCATGCCCCAGCTCATGCGCTAGGACAAACACTTCTCTCATTTTATCCGCCCAGTTTATCAAAACGTACGGGTGAGCACCGTAAGGTGTGGCACAAAAAGCACCTGTAGCCTTTCCTCTATTTTCCGCAAAATCTATCCATCTCTCGCTAAAAGCTCTTCTTATCATCTCCCTGTAATCTTCGCCGAAAACTGAAAGCCCCTCTTCTATGTACCTTTTTGCCTCTTCAATTGTCACTTCTGGCTCAAAATCAGGGTCTACTTCCAGCTTCAAATCGGCAAAAGTCATCTCATCTAACCCGTGTATTCTTTGAAGAAGTTTAGCAAATTTTCTTATATGAGGTGCAAGATTTTCCATTATAAGGTCAATCTGCCTCTCGTACATATCCCTTTCCACTTTCTGAGGGAAAAGCAAGCTATCAATGACAGAATCAAACCCCCTCAAAGTGGCTATAATCTTCTCTTTCTGCACCTGTGCCTGGTAAACAGCTGCTATAGTGTGCTGATATTCCTTTAATTTTCTGTAAAAAGCTTCAAAGGCAGCTCTTCTGACTTTCGCATCTTTCTCATACTCCCATTTAGTCTCAAATAGTGAAAAGCTCAAAGGGTATTCCTTGTCTTCAACCTTAAAAGTTCCAAAATCCATATCTGCCAATTTTGCCATATTGTAAATATCTTCAAAAACTTCTAAAACAGGAGATAAAGCAGACAAAGCCTTTTCAACTTCGGGATGAAGGGCATGTTTTTTCTTCCTTAAAATTTCTTTCAGATAATTTGCATTTTCCTTCGACCCTTCTATCGCTTTATTTATCACCTCTTCTTCCTGCTGTATAATCTCAGATTCCACAAAACTTATGCGGCTCTCAATATTTGATGCGACATTTCTAAACTTCATCTGCCTCTGAAGATTTTCTGTATTGGTCTGGTCAACTGCCACAGCTAGATAAGCATAGCTACCTGCCAGTGTAAGAAGCTCTGCTATACTTCTTAACTTGTCCAGGCACTTATTAATATTTTCCGGAGTTGTGAGCTTACCTTTAAATTCTTCTTCAAGCTCTTTTGTAAGCTCTTCCGTTTTTTTAACTGTCGCTTCATACTCTTCTTCTGTCTTGAAAATACCCGACAAATCCCAAGTCAGCCTTTCATCAACATCCTTTCTATCCAACAAATGTGTACTCAAAAAAATACCCCCCTTTAATTTTTGGTAATTATATGATACCCCCTCAAAAAAATAAAATCAACCCGAATTGATTCTGCATTGATTTCCTTTTTTTGTATTTAGTTTTGTTTTCTTATTTACATTTTTGTGCAACAAATAATAAATGATTACTTGCTCCGAAAAACTCTGGCTTTTCGCTATAATAAAAATGGAAATTAAGCCACAATTGATAACTCTCATCATCCATGTTGTTTATTTTATCCGCTAATAATTCACTTAAACCATCGGTTGCAATTTCAGCCACAATTGTCAATCCGGAGTTTTTAAGTAATTCTCTTGCTTGTTGGACTGTTATAAATACAAAAGGAAAATCTCTTACCTTAAAAGTCTTGCGGTCATAATTACCTTTCCTTAAATAATCAGGTTGATAACACATGGTTTCTGTAACAATAACCATATCATTATTAATAAACGCAAAAAGCATCATTCCATCATCTTTACATACCCGTTTTACTTCCTCTATACATTTCAATCGATTCCCTATATCTTCTAAATGATACAATGGGCCAAGACATAACACAATATCATAGCTATTATTTTCGAATCTAGAAAGATCTAAAGCATTACCTTGAAATATGTCAAGTTTCATATATGGCTTTTTCTTTTCTTTAATACGTTTTACATGTTTTTCAACCAAATCTACCGCAGTCACTTGATAACCCTTTTCTGCAAAATACAAAGAATATTCTCCAGTGCCTGCTCCTAAGTCTAAAATTTTCATTCCCGGTTTCAAATATTTTTCAATTTGTCTTACTGTAGTTAAAAATTCAATTCTTGAAGCTTTTGAAGATAACCTGAAATCTTCATCAAAGATTTCATAAAGAGCTGAAATTCTCTCTTCTTCACTTTCTATTTTTAGTAAGTCTTCCATTTTCATTTATCATTACCCCCATTAAATGGATAGTTTCATGAATCTTATGATTTTATTCTATCAACTCTACTCTCTTTATCAATAGGGAAATTACTTGATAATTTCATCAGCCAATATACCAATTCTTTCCCTGGATATTCCATTGTTTTACGTGTTAATTGTATTATACCTTTCCCTTATATGACATACATCCCGTCAAAGCTTATATGTGATGCTAATTTTGACATTGAAATAGTAAATAAAGGATTGTTTATTTCATTAGTTTGGGTGTTAATACTTGGTTTCATTGTTTTTTTACTCATGAAAAATGGATTAAAAAAATACACCTCTCATGGAGCGTTTGCTTTGATAGTAACAACTTCTGTTAGCCTTTGTAATCCAGCATATCCTACACCCAAAATAAAGAGAAATATTGGCCATCTTTGTCGAATAGAAACCTTCAAATATGTAAAGATAGTATATCCCCCATTAAATTTCAAAACACACATTTTATTTTCTTCTAAATTTTCTTTTTTACTTATTCTATTTCCTATATTATACAAAATAAAGAAAACAATTTTAACCCGATTTAAATCGGGGTTTGATGTAAAAAAATGGATATGCGCATAAAAAAATAAGCCCACATAAAAGGGGTTATTTAAACTAGCTTACCACTGATAAAACTACACTCGCAGGTGTGAAAATCTCATCAAAAGTACCTATTTTTATTACTTCTCCATCCTCTACAAAAATTATCTTGTCATATTTTCTCAACACCTCTTCAGAAGTATTATGAGTAATTACCAATGCTGTCAAACCTTCTATGCTTAAAATAGAATCTTCTATGCTGGAGGCTGTCTTTTTATCCAGTGAAGAAGTAGGTTCATCTGAAACCAAAATAGGTGTGCCCTTAATTAGTGCCCTCGCAATACTTATTCTCTGCCTTTCTCCACCTGATAAATTGCTTCCTTTCTCTCCTACTTCAGTGTTTTCTTTTTCAGGTAGTTTCTCTATAAATTCCTTTAAACCAGAGAGAGAAATTGCTCTCTCTATAATTTTTTCATCATACTCTTTAAAAAGAGTTATATTGTTTTTTATACTAGTATCAAACATAAACACATTTTGATGTATTACAGATATTAAATTATTGTACAAATCTTCTGTTTTTATCTTCCTTATATCTATACCGTCAATTAAGATTTTACCCTCAAAATTGTTATAGTATTTCAAAAGAAGTTTTAGTATTGTAGATTTTCCGCTGCCACTTGGACCAATAATTGCACATTTTTCTCCTCTTTTTACTGTAAAAGATACATTCTTTAAAACTGGTTCTTTTCTGCTATCATAAGAAAAACTAACATTGTCAAACACTATTGCATCATTAAAGTCTTCCTTTGAAACAAATTCCTCTTTTCCGTCTTTCTTGTCCTGCATAATATCTATTATTTTCTGCTGTATTGACTCTGTTCCTTTTAAAGCATTTACTTTTTCTATAATTCCTATCATCGGATTTACAATGTTATTCATCAATTGTACTGCAGCTATCATCAATCCCGGTTCTATAACATGCTTTATCACAAGATAGGCTCCAACGCCCAGTGAAACAAAAAACATTAAAGATCCAAAAAATTCCGTCAAAGCATTTGCTAAAGCAAGTATTTTTTCAAAGAAAAATCTAGTGTCTTCTACTTTTTTGTTGTATTTCTGATACTGTTTCTCCACCAATTTTTCCACATTAAAACTTTTGACTATTTCAAAGCCAGACAATATGTCATTTGTCTGCACTGTCAAATCAGATAAACTATCAGAAAAATCTTTTTTAGCTTTACTTATTTTCTCCCTAAAAAGATAAGGAATAACTATGAGAAAAATATTTATGACAAAAACTCCTACAGCAATGTAAACATTTAATTTAAAAATCGCCACAGTAGCGATTATAAAAGAAAATATTTGCTCTAACATTATCAGTATATTCTTAAAATAATCCTGTTCAAGTATTGTGATATCATTATTCAAAGTAGAAATATACGCAGCACTATTGCCCTTTTGAAACTGGTCTATTTCTCTATTTATGACTTTAGAAAATATGTCATTTTTTAAATTGTAAAGCATTTGTCTTACATAGTTCGCCCTTAAAACTCTCAAAAAATACCATACAATGAGTACTCCAATTAAATACAATACAAAAATTATACTGGTTCTATAAAGGCTTTCCATATTATATTGTACAGCTGCATCTACAAAACTTCCCAAAATAAATGCCACCATAACAGTTAATATACTTTCTGCCAATGTGAAAATTATATTTGCTGTAAGTAGTAACTTATGCTTAAAAAAATACTCCCTCATTCTCTCACCTCCCTAAAGCCTCTACTAATACAAATCCCATTCCAACTCCTAAAAACAGACCACCCATGAAATGTCCAAGAAGTATCCCTAAACCTGTACCAATAAATAAGCATCCTACAAAAATTTTGCCTTTCTTTATAAATCCCAAAGTATCCCCCCTATTTTTCTTAAACTAATCAACACTAATCTTAAATAATACAAATTTAAAATTAATTTTTTTTATTTTTGTTGCTTTAATAATAACATTATTTAAATTTCCAGTAAAATTTATTAAATCACGAAAAACGGCCTTTATTTCGCATTTAATGAATTTGGCTTATGAATTCTCTAAATTTTAAAGTTTTATTCCTTTTTTCTGTGTAAATTAAAAAAAGCATAGAGTAAAAGCTCTGCAGTTTACTCTATGCTTACTTCTTTTTCCAATACCATTGCCTTTTTAAAGGGTATGCTGGAAATTAAAGCAGTAATCAAAGATAAGAAAAGTGCAGCATTAAGGCCCATTCTGTCACTTAAGATTCCAAATAAATAAGTGCATAGAATTGTCGAAACACTAATAAACAGACTGTATATTGATATAATCGTAGCACGCTCTGAAGATGGTATTAATTTATTAAAATATGGCATAAAAATTGGTGTATGAGCTGAATATATCACTGTATAAATAATATAAGGTATAAATGAATAGCTTGGAATTACATACATCATAAATATAAACAATGCCGAGATAATACTTATAATCATTAATGTCCGAAGTAACCCGCCAAATTTTTCAGCTATTCTGTCAGCATAGCGTGGGACAATAATGCTAAGTATCATGGTTAACGCTAATATGACTCCAAACCATTCTACAGGTATACCTGCTTTTTCAAAATAGGGCTGCCACAACATTGACAAAATTCCCGAAGAAAAAAAGAAGAAAAATGCTCCAATTGTAATAGATAATAAAATCCGATGCTTAAATAGATATCCAGTTCCTTTAGAAATTTTACTAAAATATTCTCTATAACTGTATTCTACCTCTTTTTTCTGTGATTTATCTTTTTTGCCTGTTAAAAATACGTAAATAAAAACCAGAAAAATTCCTATACCTTCTATTAGCCAAATTTCTCTGAAGATGTTATAGCGTACTAAAATACTCCCTCCTAAAAAACCCATTGTGCTTCCCAAGTAATTATAACTTGTAAGACGTCCCCAGTATTTTGTAAGGTCTACGTCTTTTTCACTAAAAAGAATCGAATCAGCAAACCAAGATTCAAAGGCCCCAGAGTTGAGGGTAGCTCCAACCCCTGATAAAAAATAGAGAAATAATAAAACTGCAAAAGAGGTATTAAAGTATATACCGATAGAAGTCAAACTGCCAATCAACAAAGATAAAAGAACAGAAAATTTTCGACTATATGTATCCGCAAGAGCTTAAAAACAGACAGGTCCCTGTCCCCTTGTCTTTTGAACATTTTCATGTTTTACTGTGGGTGTTTCTTTACACCACAAATATTCCTTCTTCCCTCACTGGCTCCTCTACTTTATCCAACTTCTCTATATTAAATAAACTGTAAAAATATCCTTTCCTATCTAATAGCTCATCAAATTTCCCACTCTCTATTACTTTCCCATCTTTTAATACTATTATCTCATCATATTTCTTCAGTAACTCACTCCATAATCTGTGTGTCACTACTATTGCTGTTATATCTTTCATCTCCAATATCGTTTTCTCTATTAAATAGGCTGTCTCATTGTCTAACGCTGCTGTCGCCTCATCTAACGCCAAAATCGATGCATTTGTTATTATTGACCTGGCTACCGCTATCCTCTGCCTCTCCCCTCCTGATAATAATTTACCTCCTTCCCCTACATCACTGTATATCCCCTCTGGCAATTTCTCTAACAATGGCCCTAACCCCGCTATCTTTGCTGCTCTTATTACTTCTTCATCTGTGTATTTGTCATTAAAAAGAGTTATGTTGTCTTTTACTGTGCCGTCAAATATGAATACATTTTGATGTAATAACGTAATTATTTTGAACAAGTCTTTCTTATCTATTTGCCTTAATTCAATCCCATCTAATAATATCTTCCCTTCATAGTTTTCATATTGTTTTAACAATAATTTCAGTATAGTCGATTTTCCTGCCCCACTTGTTCCTACTAAAGCGTATTTTCCACCTTTTTTGATTGCAGACAAAGGGACAGGGACTTGTCTTTTGTCTAAATTCTTTCATCTAAATAAATGAAGATATTTAGAAGTAAAATATGGAAATTTTCAAACAAAGAGAACCGTCCCTGCCGTTTGTTTACTCGTCAATTTTGTGTATTCCCTTTTATGGCCATAAATGCTATAATTATAAAAAACACTTAAACATTTTCATCCCCTCTGGTGGTGAAATTATGCTCTCTTCTATAGGCGATAAAATTAAAGCTTTGAGACTACAAAAAAATCTCTCACAAAGTGAATTGTGTGGAAATTTTATGAGTAGAGTGGTCTTGAGCAGAATTGAAAACGGGAAAGCACTCCCCTCATTAGAACAGTTAGCTTACCTCGCCGAAAAATTAGAAGTACCTGTAAGTTATTTCTTTAGTGATTCTACAGGAGAAAAATACATACTTTTTGAGAAAAATTCGTCTTTACTTAAAGACTTGTTTTTAGCCAAAGATTATTACGAAATTATTAAATGGTCCGAGGAAAATCACAATGCTTTTTGTGAAGTAGAAGATTCTAATAAATACTACTATCTTGGCATGTCTTATTTTTACTCCAATATCTTTGATAAAGCTTTAAAAATTTTGAAAAAATATATAAATGCTTTTACTAAATCAAGCACAGACTTTAAAAGGGAAAATATAGAAAAATTTTCTGATGCCTTAAACTCTCTTTTTAAAATAATGCTTAAAAATAAAAACTATGAAAAGGGATTTCATTACTTAGAGCTTGCAAGAAAGTATCTTTATCAATTTAATGCCTTGAGTTTACCTGTAAGTTTTGCAATACATAATAATTTAGCTTACACTTACCTCAAAACGTGTCAGTTCCAAAAAGTAGTAATTATATTGGAAAATTTCATTAATTACAATAATGATATTATAAGCCTTAAAATTATGCCAGATATATATACTTCTCTAAATATCGCCTATTACAACTTAGGAAATTATGAAAAAGCCCTTTACTATATAAAAAAAGCGATACTTTTATTTGAGTTTCAGGGCGATCATTTAGAAGCTGGAAAATGCTACCTGAACTATATAAATACCTTAAGGCACAGTAGCAAATTTAAAGAAGTCTTTGAAGTGCTTGAAAAAGCTAAGAATGATTACAAAGATGACGCTGAACTTTATCACAAGTTTAAAATTCAAGAGATGATTCTTTATTTTAATATCGGTATGTATGAAAAAGTTATTGAACTTTCAGAAAGCATTAATACTTCTTTACTCAGCATGAGAGGGAAAAAAGAGCTCGCTTTCATATTAGGTCATATAAAATACTTGAATAAAGAATTTGAGGAGGCTTATAGATTTCTTAAAAAATGCGAAAAATATTTTGCTGAAGAGAATTTTTACAATGACCTATCTGTTATCTATGAAGACTTATACGCAATTACAGGTGATGTTAATTATAGAGAAAAAGTATTGGCAGTAAAAAATAAATCAGGTAGGAAAAATGTAATTATAAAATAAGCAAATGTCCTGTATAGCAAAAAGCAGGAACCCTCCTCATAATAATGAGTTCCTCCTTTATATGAATCTCCTTATGGAAAAAACAGAGTATTATTTAGCTTTTACTAAATACCTTGAACATTTAAGAAAGCATATTTATACCACTAATATTATAGAAAGTAATATTATAGAAAGTGTCAATAGCCTGATCGAGAAAACCCGCATAAAAACAGGTGAATATTTCAATTCCGCTGAGGCCTTGAAATTAATATTTATCTCCAGAGAAAAAATTTAAAACAAACAAAAGGGAAAAAGCCGGTTCCAATGACAAATGGCCATATCTATGAAATACAACAACTTTTCCAGTTACGTTACTTTAACCAGACACAAAATTCTTGACAAATCTCCGAGTATACGCCTAGATTAAGAGGCCCTCAATCTATACCACAAATATTCCCCCTTCTTTCACTGGTTCCTCTACCTTATCCAGCTTCTCTATGTTAAATAAACTGTAAAAGTATCCTTTCCTCTCTATTAAATCGTCAAACTTGCCCCTCTCTACAATCCTACCATCTCTTAATACTATTATCTCATCATATTTCTTTAGTAGCTCACTCCACAACCTGTGTGTCACCACTATCGCCGTTATGTCCATCTCCAGTATCGTCTTCTCTATTAAATATGCCGTTTCATTGTCCAGTGCCGCTGTTGCCTCATCCAGTGCTAGTATTGACGCATTTGTTATTATTGACCTCGCTATCGCTATCCTCTGCCTCTCCCCTCCTGATAGAAGTTTTCCCCCTTCTCCTACATCGCTTAATATGTCCTCTGGCAATTTCTCTAACAATGGCCCTAATCCTGCTGTCTTCGCTGCTCTTATTACTTCTTCATATGTGTATTTGTCATTAAATAGGGTTATGTTATCCTTTACTGTCCCGTCAAATATGAATACGTTCTGATGTAATAGCGTAATTATTTTGAATAAGTCTTTCTTGTCTATTCTCCTTAATTCTATCCCATCCAGTTTTATTTCTCCTTCATAGTTTTCATATTGTTTTAACAATAACTTGAGTATTGTGGATTTCCCTGCTCCACTCGTCCCTACTAATGCGTACTTTCCTCCTTTTTTGATTGTAAAGTTTATGTTATCCAAAGCTTTTGTCTCACCTGTGTAGCTAAAAGATACATTTTTAAATTCTATTGAATCGTTAAAAGATTTTACTGGTATATAATTATCCCCCTCTTCCTTTTCCTGTAATACTTCATTTATCTTCTGTGATATGCTCTTTAAGGAGAGTATCCTATTGAGATTTTGACCCATACTGTATATTGGCATAATTATGCTATTGCTAAGCTGCACACAGGCAATCATTGTTCCTAAAGTCATCTCTCCTTTTATGGTAAAGTACAAACCTACTGCAAATACAGAGAGGAAAATAAAACTACTTAAAATTTCAGACATAGTGTCAGAGGTATTTAAAAGTATGCTGTATTTAAGCTTTTTATCTTCCACATCTTCATTAACTTTTGAAAACTTCTCATGTACTTTATCCTCTATCCCGAAGCTCTTTATCACTTCAAGTCCTGTAAGAGTATCTTTAGATTCTATAGTAAAAAGTTCTAAGCTCTCAGAATAATCGTTTCTCATTTTAGCAATCTTATCATCAAAAATGCGAGGAATTATTACACTAAGAATTGCCATGAGTATTATCATCACAGTTATTTTGTAACTTAATATAAATAGAGAAATTAATGCAGCCACAAATCCTACTGCACTGCCTAAAAGCCTAAAGAAATTGTTAAAATAATCCTCTTCTACAATCTTTACATCATTTGAAATAATTGAAATGTACTTACCTGTATTAACTTCATTAAAATGTTCCACATCCTTTTTAATGATTGCTCTAAATAACCTGTCTTTTAGATATATCAAAGTTTTTTTCATGTAATGAAATCGAGTTGTTCTATTTAACCATCCAACTACTGCTTCCAATATGGTAAACATTACTGCGAATTTGACAACAGAATAAAATTTCACCAAATCTCGTGTAGTTGCTATATCTATGAGTTTTTTATAAATAAAAGCAAAGTAAATATTTATCAATACAGAAGCTACTAAGAAAAATACTGCAAGCACAAACTCTTTTTTGAACTTGAATAAAAATTCTCTCATACAGGCCTTTCACTCCTTTTCATACAACATTAGACTTGTGCAAAATTCAGAAGCCTTAATTTAAGCCATTCTACAGACATACTTTTTTCCTATCACTCTTGAATTTTTTATCTTTTATGTAGGATTTCCCCTCCCATTTGTCGAATTATTATATATACACTATAAAAAATTTTTTAAGAAGGAGGAAATTCTACATGTACCAGCTTCAATTGCTTTTAAATATACCTGAACTCTTTACCTCTCAGTCTAAAATTGATTTCTATTCTTCTATGTTTGAAAATCTTGACCTGTCTTCAATACCTGAATTCCCTTCCTCTAGTCCTGGCCGTAAGGGTTATTCTCACCATGCACTTTTTAGAGCTTTTATTGTCATGAAAGCTGAAAGATTCGGCACAATTTCTGACCTTTTAGATTATCTCCGCAATAATCTTATCATTGCTCATCTTTGTGGCTTCGACATTTCTAAACCTCTTCCTTCTTATTGGACTTTTCGCCGTTTTATTAATGACTTCTCTCATGATTATTTGACCTCTATTTTTCAAAATCAGGTCAATATCCTCAAAAATATGGGTATTATCTCCGGTGAGTTTATTTCCATGGATTCTACCCCTATTAAAGCTAACACTAAGTTAAATAACCCTAAGTCTTTTTCTAAAAATAAATTCTCTAAAGATAATCAGCCTAAGTCAGATAAGGATTGTAAATTAGGCGTTTATTCTGCTTCTAACGATTCTTCTAATAAACGCTATAAGTTTTATTGGGGCTATAAAAATCACATTATTGTTGATGCTATCTCTGGTTTACCCATCGCTGAAACTACTACCCCCGCTGATGCCCCTGATTTTGAAGCCGCTTTATCTTTGCTTGAGAAGACTAATAAGTGGTTTAACCTTAAGTATGTTAATTTTATTGCCGATAAAGGCTATGATGTTAAGAAACTTTATAATTATGTTAGAAATATTCTCCACGGTCATTGCTTTATTCCTCTTAACAAGCGTAATTCTAAAAATCCCCCTCTGACTGATGATGGTTATATGGTCTGTGAAGCGGGTATTAAAATGCTTAAAGATGGCAAGCAATATTTTGATGGTTTTATTAAGCAAAAATTTGTTTGCAAGTTCTGTAATTCTAAGGATGATTCTGCCTGCCCTATAAATCATCCTAAATATTTTAATGGCAAAAAGCATAGAGGCTGTACTAAGTATGCTATTATATCTTCTGATTATAGGTCCTCTATTAATAGAGACTCCCTATATTTTAAGGCCGTCTACAAATTGAGAATTGAATCAGAAAGATATAATTCCCGCTTTAAAGCTCTGGATTTTGAAAAGGCTTATGTTAGAAATATTAATTCTGTGAGCAACCTTAATACTTTTGGCCATATTACTTTGCTTACTGTCGCTATTGTAGCTATTAAATTGGGCAAATATGATGAGTTTAGATCTCTTGTTGCTTTGATGCAATCGGCCTAATTTTTATTGAATCTATTTCATGCCATTTTTTAACATTTGACTTCTACAGGATATTTATGCCCTTTTTTAGCTCCTCTTTTTGTCTTTTCTTTTCCCTTACCACTTCCTTTATGTTTGATTGTCAGTGTTGATTACTATATATTGTATGTCATACATATTTTGGTTTTTGTTCGTGATTATTTTAATTAATTTTGCACATCCCTATACAACATTTAAAAATTTATCCTCAATTCCTTTTGTCGTTTTCTTTAGGTTGCCGTATAGTTTTTCAAAATTGCCATTTAAAATATAATATCCTAATTTTTCCAAGACTACTTCTGTTATTTTCCGTACATTTACACACTCACTTGTTATAATATTTTCTTCTAAGTTATTTTTTTGTATAGCACCCAAGCACTTTACACACCAATATCTAGCAATACACTTTTGACATTCTGAAAATCTAGATTTCTTTATTTTGTAAAAATTATCTGACACCTCATTGAATTTTTTAAAATCGAAGTTTGTAATGTCGTTAAAATCTATTTTCCCCATATGATATTCATTTTTCCCAATGAACAATTGGCATGGCCATATATCCCCGCTGGCTGTTATCGTAATGTTCGATATACCTGTAGTACAAAAATTATCATTATATGATTTGGAGAAAAATGATATTAATGGAAGAGAGTATTCATTTAGATAAATAAACCTATCAGCGATTATATTGTCAAACACATATTCAACTTCTTTTTCTATATCTTGGACCTTTTCCTTTTCTACTTTAAGCGTTTCATCTTCTGTAATCACATCGCCAATAGCAATATATTTTACTCTAAACTCTTTGTAAAGGTACTCTGCGATCTGATGTTTAGAATACTTTTTTTGAGCCTGAAGAGTATATACGGCATCCACCGTATCGAAATATTCTGTTTCCTCCATAAGCTTCTTAGCATTGTGCCTAACAATATCAAAGCTTCCTCTTCCGTTCCTTTTATATACCCTATTAAGATCATGTATTTCCTTTGGACCATCTATGCTTCCTGTAACATTTATACTATACTCGTTAATTATTTTTATTATTTCTTCATTTAAAATCGTAAGATTAGTGTTAACAATGTAATGTATTTCTTTTCCCATTTTTTCACATATCTTTCCCATAGCTTTATATCCAAGTAAAGGTTCTCCTCCAAAAAATACTATAACTTTAACTTTTGGAAAATTTAACTTTATAAAATCAGCTACTTTTTCCGCTATTTCTTCTGTCACTATAGCTTCCTCTTGGTTATAGTCCCCATGGTTCGCATAACAATACTTGCACTTAAGGTTACACTCATTGCTCGTGTGGATCCTTATCTGGGTAATCTCTTTTTCTCCACTACTGTCATAATTCCGAAATCTAAACAACAGTTCATATATTTCTTTCTTTTTAGGAGTGCTTCCATTAATGTTTTTATCAAATAAAACTCCTTTTTCTACCTCAAAATATATTTCTTCAAATAAGTTGAAAGTTTCATCATCAATCTCGTATATATCGTATTTATTCAAATCAAATAATATCTTCTTGTCATTAGTAATATAAACATTAGCCTTTTCATAATACATCGAAAACACGCTCCTCCTTATAATCCAATTATGATTAAGGAAAAAGAGGAGGTGAGATATGTAGTTTAAAAGACTACATATCTCACCTTTTGAATTTTTACTTAATTTCAACGCCGCATATTTTTGCGAAACCACAAAATGCTGGATTAACGATGGGGTCGAAATTTATCTTTCTCACTATTGACACCTCCCCCTAAACAATTTCTATACTGAGCACATCTTAAAACTTTTTTATTTGTATTTACATCAAAGTTCTAAAATGTGCCTTCAGCCTGCCTGAAATCTATTTTTGCTTTGCATCTTTTTTATTTATAATAGATTGGGGAAAATTCAAAAGCTTTCATCTAAGCCGTTCTATAGATATCTTTTTATCCTTCTTGAGTTTTTATCTTCTACGGTATGTAAGCATTGGATATTAAAAATATTTTTCAATTTCTAAGCTTCTATCCACCCCATGGATTATTTATATCTCCATGTACCCTTGGTTCTCTTTCTTCTGCTAACATGTATTGTTGCATTACTTTTTTATCATTTATATAGGAGGGCTTTACGTTAATGTACGTCACTATCCCAAGTAAAAAAGCTACTAATGCCAATAAAGCTATAGCTTTCTTCAATTTTCTTCACCTCCCAAATTTTCTTTCAATTTTATCCTACCATTCTTACCTCTTTCCAGTAAAATGGCAAAAATGCTTATAAGCCCTCCCAATATTTCGTTTTGGCGAAGTTATCTATATTTTCCTTTCTTTTTCTCTTTTTTTTATATATCACCAGTGAAAAATTTTAATTTTGTAACTGTAAGTTACAACAGGTTAAATTTGTAAAATGGCTTCAAAGACAGTATAATCAATTGTTATAGGATACAAAAAGTCAATTTTAAAATAAATTGTTTGAAAATTTAAACTTTATTTTTCTTCTTGTCAATTTTGTGTATTCCCTTTTATGGCCATAAATGCTATAATTATAAAAAACACTTAAACATTTTCATCCCCTCTGGTGGTGAAATTATGCTCTCTTCTATAGGCGATAAAATTAAAGCTTTGAGACTACAAAAAAATCTCTCACAAAGTGAATTGTGTGGAAATTTTATGAGTAGAGTGGTCTTGAGCAGAATTGAAAACGGGAAAGCACTCCCCTCATTAGAACAGTTAGCTTACCTCGCCGAAAAATTAGAAGTACCTGTAAGTTATTTCTTTAGTGATTCTACAGGAGAAAAATACATACTTTTTGAGAAAAATTCGTCTTTACTTAAAGACTTGTTTTTAGCCAAAGATTATTACGAAATTATTAAATGGTCCGAGGAAAATCACAATGCTTTTTGTGAAGTAGAAGATTCTAATAAATACTACTATCTTGGCATGTCTTATTTTTACTCCAATATCTTTGATAAAGCTTTAAAAATTTTGAAAAAATATATAAATGCTTTTACTAAATCAAGCACAGACTTTAAAAGGGAAAATATAGAAAAATTTTCTGATGCCTTAAACTCTCTTTTTAAAATAATGCTTAAAAATAAAAACTATGAAAAGGGATTTCATTACTTAGAGCTTGCAAGAAAGTATCTTTATCAATTTAATGCCTTGAGTTTACCTGTAAGTTTTGCAATACATAATAATTTAGCTTACACTTACCTCAAAACGTGTCAGTTCCAAAAAGTAGTAATTATATTGGAAAATTTCATTAATTACAATAATGATATTATAAGCCTTAAAATTATGCCAGATATATATACTTCTCTAAATATCGCCTATTACAACTTAGGAAATTATGAAAAAGCCCTTTACTATATAAAAAAAGCGATACTTTTATTTGAGTTTCAGGGCGATCATTTAGAAGCTGGAAAATGCTACCTGAACTATATAAATACCTTAAGGCACAGTAGCAAATTTAAAGAAGCCTTTGAAGTGCTTGAAAAAGCTAAGAATGATTACAAAGATGACGCTGAACTTTATCACAAGTTTAAAATTCAAGAGATGATTCTTTATTTTAATATCGGTATGTATGAAAAAGTTATTGAACTTTCAGAAAGCATTAATACTTCTTTACTCAGCATGAGAGGGAAAAAAGAGCTCGCTTTCATATTAGGTCATATAAAATACTTGAATAAAGAATTTGAGGAGGCTTATAGATTTCTTAAAAAATGCGAAAAATATTTTGCTGAAGAGATTTTTTACAATGACCTATCTGTTATCTATGAAGACTTGTACGTAATTACAGGGGATGTTAATTATAGAGAAAAAGTATTAGCAGTAAAAAATAAATCAGGTAGGAAAAATGTAATTATAAAATAAGCAAATGTCCTGTATAGCAAAAGCAGGAACCCTCCTCATAATAACGAGTTCCTCCTTTATATGAATCTCCTTATGGAAAAAACAGAGTATTATTTAGCTTTTACTAAATACCTTAAACATTTAAGAAAGCATATTTATACCACTAATGTTGTAGAAAGTGCCAACAGCCTTATTGAGAAAATTCGCATAAAAACGGGTAGATATTTCAATTCCATTGAGGTCCTTGAAATTAATATTTATCTCCAGAGAAAAAAAATTTAAAAGAGACAAAATGAATAAAACCGGTTCCAATGATAAACGGCCATATCTATGAAATACAACAACTTTTCCAGTTATGTTACTTTAACCAGACACAAAATTCTTGACAAGTCTCAGTTTGGGTATGGAAGAATTTTATACAAAAATTGGTACTTGACTAATTTGAGAAAGGACAATTAATAAAATCTTTCAAGAATATATATGCGTTTAAATGTCTTTAAAACATAAATACTCAAAACAGTGATGAGAACTGTAAGATATATAAACGACCAGATCATATTAGCTATCGGAGGAAAGCCTAAAGCAAATCTTACTAAACTTAAGCAATGGGTGACAGGATTTATAAGTAATACTGAAGTATATACAGGATGTAAATTCTCCGTCGAATAATATACCGGTGCAAAAAGTAGAAAAACCCACGAAAGCAGCGGGATTATACCTTGCGCGATAAATATATTTTTGATCAGAAGTCCTAAGAAAGTTCCGATGAGTAAGATAGTGAAAATGGAGATTAAAAGAGCTAGAATTAAGAATAATGCATTAACAGTAGTAGAAAAAGCGACAGAAATACATATTGAAACTAGTATGCTGGGAAGTGTAAGTATTATATAGCTTAAAGCAAGTGAAGTAGCAAGTTCAAAGGTACTAACAGATAAAGTAGAATACAATTCAAGCACTTGAGGTTCCATCAGATTACATATCCTTATTGCATACAATCCTAGAAAAGAACCAATGAGAGTTGCCACCATATAACCAGAAATTAAATAAGTTACCGTCTCTCCACGGATATCTCCGAACAATAATAATACAAAAACATAAGATAATGGCAAAATCAAAAGACTAGTTAATACTTGCCACTTATACAATCTTAAGCTTTTAAACTCCATTTGGATTCCAGTAATAATTCTGTTCATTTTTTATCTCCTTCCTCCAATAGTTTTACAACAGTTTTCTCAAATGAAGGAGCCTCCAGCTCCAAATATTTAAGCCCCGCTAATTCATTTACTTCTTTTATAAAGTTAATTCCTTTATTAAGTTCATCAAAAGTAACATTAAAAACATTATATTCTTTTTTAAAACCGAGAGGTTTTTCATATTCAAATACTTTTTCTACTTTTTCTACTTTTTCTTCGTCAAAAGGAATAAATGTTATCTCTACCGGCATCTTCATTAAAGTTGAAATTTCTTCTGGTGAACCTTCTGCTATAATTTTCCCTTTTACTATTACGTACACTCTATCACAAAGAGATTTTACTTCATTCATGTCGTGACTTGCAATCAAAACAGCCTTATTTTTCATACTTCTCAATTGAGATAGCCTTTCCCAAATTCGAGTCTTTGAAATCACATCAACCATAGCTGTCGGTTCATCAAGAATAAGAAGAGGTGAATCCTTAACAATAGCAATATTTAGTAACAAAAGCCTCATCATACCAGAAGAAAGCATATATCCTGCATGATTTTTAAAATTTTCAAGTCCCGAACCTTTTAAAGCTTCTTCTACTTTTTGGGAAAGAAGTTCGTTTTTTAAGCCTTTAAATTTAAGTGCAAATTCGATAGTTTCTTTTACCGTAAGGGAAGGAAAATACAGAATATTTTGAGGACAATAGCTAATATTTTCTCTAACAATATGGGGGCTTTTAGATATGTCTTCCCCAAAAATTTCAATTTTCCCATTGGTAGGACGCAGTAACCCAAGTACTTGCCTTATTAGAGTGGTTTTCCCTGCGCCATTAGGCCCAATAATTCCGATAATCTCTCTTTCTCTAACTGAAATATTAAGATTGTCGTTTGCTTTGACTCCATTAGGATATATTTTGGTTAAATTTTCAATTTTTAAAATTTCTGTCATACTTAATATCCTCCTTTATACTACCTTTCCATTTAAATCTTTTCGTTTCTTCAAATGATCAACTATTTTCTCTGTGTCTAGAGAACTAGCAAGGACTTCCATGGTAACTCTTGAAAAGAGTTGTTTTTTACAAATTTTTTTAGTATAATCTCCTACATTAACATAGGATTCAAAAGCACAGCCTCCCCCACATAAAGGCACATATGGACACTCAATACATTCTCTCCATCTATCCATTGTAATGAATTCCACATATTTGCTATTAAATTTTTTATCTCTAACATTTCCTATTGAAAATTCTTTTTTACCAACAAAACCACCACACTTATATATATCTCCCACAGGATCAATCACAAACTGTGACTCTGAAAGAAGAAGACATGGTCCGCTATCTACAAATCTTCGCGTAATGGGAAATCCGTCTCTTTTCGCTGAGGGAAGTGCTTTCTTAATTAAAAATTCGCTAAAGGCTTTGTCTGTTAAAACGTTAGAATCACACTGTAAAGATGGATAACAAGACTTCATTTGAGGAGAAAAATCAATATAAACTCTATTGTTTAAACCTTCTTCTTTAAGGTACTTTAATAAATTATCTATATCTTCCATATTTGCACTATCTACATTAATTCTTACAGCTACTTTAGTAAATTCCAAAAATTTTTTTAAGTTCTTTATAATATCTGAAAAACTTCCCTCCCCATTTTTATATGGTCTTCTTTTATCATGAATGTACTTGCTTCCATCAATTGTTATCTGAATAAATTTGAGGTTATTTTTCGTTAGTGTTTTTAATTCATCATCAGAAAGTTCAATAGTCCCATTTGTAATAATGCTAAAGGAAAAAGTTAAATTTTTCTTAAGGGTTTCATTATAAAAATAATTGCAAATTTGAAATATCGGATCTTTATTAAGTAAAGGTTCGCCACCATAAAATACCAGTTCTAGGATGCGGTAGGATTTTTCATCTATCTTTCTTTGAATCCAATTAATTATATCTTTCGTTGTATCATTAGTCATATTTTCCCTTCTGAATCCTTGGATTTCTGTTTCTATACAGTATTCGCATTTCAAATTACAATCATAAGTGGTCAATATCATGGCCCCAAATCCTGGATTGCTGAACTTGCCTTTTTCGATAAAGTATTTTATATAATTAGACTCATTATCAGAATAAGAGACTAATATCCCTTGATTAAAAAGTTCTTCAATAATGTTTTCAGGGCATTTTTCAAAATCTTTATTGCTAATTCTCTCAAAAATTTCTGTTTCTAAAACAATAACACTTCTAGTCAAAGTACTATAAAGCAAATAGTAGCCTTTTATTGGGAAATCTTCTTTTATTAGTACATATTGAGATAATTTAAGTTCTTTGGACATCTTCTTTCCTCCTTTCTTATGGACCAGTAATTGGCTTGGTCATCAGATGACCAGGCCAATTACTGGTGTTCAGATTTTTAATTCATTAGAATATTGTGCGAACTGGTGCGATAAAGCACCCGCAAATAAAATTTGGTTCCCCACCTACAGGTATATGATATTTGGCTTCCTCAATAATTAACATCTTTTCACCCCTCCCCATACTCCCTTTACTTTTCCTTCTCTTACCTATATAATATATGGTAAGTTAAACAATTTCAACCCGAATTGATTCTGGGTGGTGTGTAAAAAAATGGATGGATTCTATTATGATTTAGAGGCTTTTGGAAATGAATTGAAAGATATACGTAAATCTTTAAGGCTTACTCAGAAAGATGTAGCAGATCAAACTCTTGTAAGCACAGATACTCTAAGGAGAATTGAAAATGGAAAGGTTATGCCTAAACAGGAAACTCTTGATTTGATGTCTGTCATCTTTAAAAGAGACTTAAATGAGCTCTTGCTTAAGTACAGACTTAAAGATTACTCTTCTTTTTATAAAATAAAAACTTCTATTGAAGATAAGCTTGAAGGTGGAGAATTTGAAGATTTGAAAAAGGAGGTTGAAGAGCTTAAAAAAATAATTGATGAAAGGAAAATGAGTCTTTATTACATTCGATTATTGAAGCAACTTCTCTTGTTAGTGGAGTCTGTTATTGAAAAAACTGTAAATAATGATTATGAAAAGGCTTTAGAAAAATTGATTGAAGCTATGAAAGTCACTATACCAGATTTTTCTTTTTCTAACTATACCCGCTTTGTGTACAGCAGTATGGAAGTTAGAATTTTAATGAATATGGCTATTATACTAAGAGAAAAAGAATCATACGAAAAATGTATAGAAATGCTCCTTTTCTGCTTAGAAGCTCTAGAGCCAGACAATGTAGAAGAAAGAATTAGGGTATATTATAACCTTTCCTATGCGTATCACCTGGCTTCCATATATGATAAGGCGCTTTACTACGCAGAAGAAGGTATTAAAACTTGTACAGAAAACAAGACTTTAAATGGCTTGGCACTTTTATACTTCAGAAAGGGAATTGCCGAATTTAAGCTTAATAGAGAAAATTACATGGACTCTCTTTTAAAGGCTGTAAATCTTTCAGAAATATGTGGGCATGAAAAGTTAAAGAAAATGGTCATAGAAAGTTGCAAGAAAATTTATAATATAGACCTGAAAAATTTTCAAAAGCTTTAATATTTAAACAAAAAAACAGCAGAGAGTAAAATGTTAGCATTCTACTCCTTGCTGACTATAAAATCATTGGTTCTGCCGCTCTTTAACTTCCCTCAATTATTTGTAGGAACTTTCTTGGAGTTATCTCTTATTCCTTTCACAAATTTAGAAATACTCACTTCTGTATAACCCAATTCTTCAAACCTTTGTTTAGTTTCTTTTGTTGTTTCAAATAATTCTTTCACAATTCTCATTCTCTTTTGAATAAGATATTCTATAAAATCTAAAACTTCTTTTTTAGCATTTTTAGGCAACATCCTTGCGTTTTAATAAATAATATCATCAAGTTTATCATTATCAAAATTTGTCATTTTAAACACAACCATTACAGATTTCTTAATTATATTCTAACACATTCCAACAATTATTAAAATGCAAACTTTCTCACTTTTCAAGAGACTTAATTACTTCCACTGTCTTTTGTTTTAATATTTCTGCTCTTACTTCTGGATGCTTGACATTTGTATGAGGTGGATTGTTTTATGCTTACCTTATTGTAAGTTTTTTTATAAAGATTTGACTATTTATCACTTTTTTAATCAATATTCTCCATTATTATAGGCATCCAAATAGCCCAGGTAAGCATAAAACATAGGTGTTTTATTTTTATAATCAAACTCACTAATTCCTTGTTCAATGAATAATTCTAAAAGCAATCTGTTACAATTTGAATGGATGCATCCTGTTTTTGTTTCAAAAACAACATAAATTATATCATCTTTTTCATTATTGGATATGTGCGCATAATTTGACTGATAGTACAAATTACTTTTATCATTTTTTAAAACTTTATATGCAATGAAATTAAATTCTCTAGCAGTAAGATTTAATCGCTGATTTCGCAAACAATGAACGGCATTGAACGCAATGTGTTGCATAATAGACTCTGGCAAATCTGTTGTGGAAATTTCTTTAATATCCACTTTCTGTTTCAAGAAATCAATTAATTCTTCAATACTTTTTTCACCAGGCATAATTTTATGTTTGTATTTTTTTAGTAAGTCCTCTCTGTTATTCATTGTCTTAGCTCCTTTTCACTGAAAAGTTTTAATTCTTTATTTAGTTTATTGTAACTGTACCTGTAAATGTTAATGCTGAAAGCCAACCACCAGAAGTCAGATTATACCCCTGTAAATCCTTAACACTTACCTTTACCTTATTAACATGAGTTGGTATTGTAGCATATCCAATAAAAACTGTACCTACGCTGGAGACACCAGTATAGTACGTACTGTACGTCTTCCCATCTCCAAATGTTGCATACGTTTTTGGGAAGAGAAAGCTCGTATCCTCTATGGTTAAAGATTTGAAACGCCAAGCGTAATATAGATCAGTTCCACTCCAGGTTAAATACACATGACAAGTGTCAGTATTTCCGGATCGGGTTATAGTAGCATAAATTATAGTAGGAGTAGACGCCGTTGTGATATCATTTGTGGATGTTTTTGCTGAATCCAAAAGTATTTTACCAATCTCTGCCACGTTAAGATTTTCATTAACTGTGACAATAGGAACCTCAATATAAGTTTCATCTTCGGTTTCAGTTGCCATAGCTGAAATACAAAGAGTTACAACCATAACCATAGCTAAAAAGATACTACTTAAGATTTTTTTCTATTTTCATCGTGAACCCTCCTTCAATAAACATGGCTACCAAGTGGATAATTGAGCTAAACTGATTCAATAGTTTGTTGAGCTTAATCAAACTCTATAATTTTGACAATTTTTGTGTGGTAAGTTAGACTATATTTGAAATAGTCTAGCTTAGCTAACTACTACCCATCCCTATTTAACGCTACCGCCTCCCTTTACTTTTCCTTCTCTTACCTATTATAATATATGGTAAGTTAAACAATTTCAACCCGAATTGATTCTGGGTTACGCTCCAATCTCTGGCATTTCACTCATATTTTCCTTTCATACAGTTTCTTCTACAGTCTCAATCTCTTCTTTCTCATCAATCCCATAATTATACATATAATAGAAATACCCTCTCTTCTCTAATAGCTCATCCAATGTGCCTCTTTCAATGATTTCTCCATCTCTCATTACAAATATTTCATCATACCTTTTAAGTATCTCCAGGTCTAGTTTATGTGTTACAGCAAGTACTGTCGCATCTAAATTTATAAGTGTCCTCTCTATATCGCTTGCCGTAACTTTGTCTAAAGCCGCCGTAGCTTCATCTATAAGCAGTATTTCAGCTTTCTTGATTAACGCTCTTGCAATTGCTATCCTCTGTCTCTCTCCTCCCGATAGTTCTACTTCCCCTTCCCCTACTATTGTATCGAGTCCTTTGGGGAGTTTCTCAACAACCTGAATTAAACCAGATTGTTTCAATGACTCATTGAGTTCCTCTTCACTGCATTCACTATACAGACAAATGTTATTCTTTAATGTGTCACCAAACATAAAGACATCCTGCTGTATGATACTAACTTTCCTGTAATAAGAGGCAGGGTCAAATTCTCTTATATCTACTCCGTCAATTAGCACTTGCCCCTCATAATCTGTAATGTGATTTAATAGCACTCTGAGCAGTGTGGTCTTTCCACACCCACTTTCTCCAACTAATGTATACTTTTTGCCTTTATCAAGCTTCATGTTTATATTCGACAAACCATTTCTCTTCCCATCGTAAGAAAAGGTTAAGTTTTTGATTTCTATAGAATCTTTAAATTCAAAACCTGTGAAACTTTTTACACCAAACATTCCACCTTTTTAGAAATTCTATTTAAATCTATCACTTCATCCGCTATATTTAAAAACTCTTGGTTATGAGTAACAATTAAAATTATTTTTTCTTTCTTGAGTGCTGTTAGCATAGATTTTAATTTCTCAATACTAACAACATCTAAGGCAGACGTGGGCTCATCTAACACTATGACATCTGGATCTTTTAAAAATGTCCTGGCAATCGCTATCTTTAATTTTTCTCCTCCTGAAATGTTGCTGGAGGCTTCATTTAGTTTTGTATTCAATCCTTCATGAAATTTATCTATATTTACATTTAAATCTTTTAGCAGTTTATCAATAGTTTTATAATCGTAAACCTCCACCCCATATATTAAGTTATTGATAATTGTGTCATTAACTAATTTTGGTTCCTGTTCAGTAACTCCAATGATTTTTCTCCTTATGTAATACATGTCTAGTTCCTTAAGTTCTATTGAATTGTAGCGTATTTCACCCGAATAGTAATTTACTAAAATTCCAAGAATTACGTTAATAAGAGTACTTTTGCCCGTTCCATTATCTCCTACAATGCAGTATATTTTCCCTTTTTCAAATTCATAGTTGAAATCGTGTATAATTTTTTTAGAATTGTCATAAGCAAAGGAAACATTTCTAAGTTCAATAGTCTCTATACCCTCTAATCTAATAGTACCATTTATCTCTTGGGGCTCATCTAATATTTGTCTTAATCTATCGTAGGAAACTAAAGCATCCTGATATGACTTACCCAAGTTTAAAAAATACCCAACACTTCCTATCATCATCGAAAAATAGCTACTAATTATCGTAAAATCTCCTATTGTCAAATTTCCATTTATTATTTCCATTCCGCCAACAAAAAATATTATTACCCTTGCAATAGTAGTCACCATTGAATTGCTGCTATTAAAAAGATAAGAAACTTTTGTATACCTCAGCAATGAATTAAACATTTTTTCAAATGCGCTATTTAATCTTTCAGTTTCTTCCTTAAAAGTGGCATTTAGTTTTATGACTTTTACATTTTGCAAATTATCATTCATTTTTGAAAAAAATTCGTTCTGTTTTTCTTTTAATTCATAGCCTCTTATATATAAAGGTTTTCTAAACAAAAAGTAAAGAAATATATATAAAGGAATTAAAGCCATTAATTCTAAAGTTAATTTGGCATTTATTCTCATGGAAATATAAGCCAAGAAAATAATAGTTAAAGCATTAGTAAGAATATCTAGCATATTGGCTAATACAAAAGAAACTACAGTATTGCTGTCAGAGTTTATTCTTTGATTTAGATATGCACTGTCTACTCCTTTAAAGTAAAGAATAGGCAATTTAGTTACATGGTTCAATACGTAAAAGTTTAAGTCTGTCATTGATTTGGTCTGAATTTTAACATAGGTATAGCTCACTATGAAAGAAGTAGTTATAGTGATTATGCCAATTAATATTATCTTTGCTGTAAAATCGTAAATTACTTTGAAATCTTTACTCTGCAATAGAAGGTCAATATAATTACCTGTAATGTAAGGCACTATAATTGACATGAGCCATCCAATGATACTAAAAAACAGAAATACTATCAGGGAGCTTTTGTACTTAAATATAAATTTTTTAACAAAGTTAAATATTTTCATATTGATCAACTCTCTTGCATTTTTTAGAAATTACTTCTCTTTTCCTAAAGATTTAATTAATTCAACTGTCTTTTGCTTCAATATTTCTGCTCTTACTTCTGGATAGCCAGCATTTGTATCTGGAACATCTAATTCTATGTCCGGTTTCACACCTTCTATAAAAAATGAACCCCCGTCTCGGTTTAAAATTGTGCCGGCTTCAAATCTCACAATCAATCCACTGTTGGGAAGTCTCATATATGAGGTAAGTGAACCATGGCCTAAAGTATTTCTTCCCACTAATGTAGCAAAACCTGTTTCTTTACAAAACTTGGCAAATTCTGTGGCTGCAGAAAAAGTCGCTCTGTCTATTATTAGAAATATCTTCCCTTTGAAATTTACATATTCATTTGATTTGAAAAACTTTTCTATATACTTTTCCTCTTGTTTAAATAGGTTTTCTTTAAATTCATAGATTGTAAAATCTTTTTTCATCTCTTCTGAAAGTTTATCGTATATAGGACTCTCTCTGAATTTATACTAGCAATTCACTCCATTTTTCATAATTTTTCTTGGAATCTTTAAATATTTTTATAAAAGGCTTTAATTCAACAAAATCTCTTATCGCTTCATCTTCGATTAACTTTAAAAAATAATTAAAATAGCTAGGACTTGCTACATAAAGGTGCCCATCATGCAATTTCCCTAAAATTTCATTTAATTTATTATAAAACTCAATATTATTCCTTGTATTTTTTATCTCTTCTATAAACTCTTCCTTATGGGCTAGCCAGTCGTAGCCGTACATCTTTTTTACTTCATAAAAATGTGCGTAATTGTCTTTTAAAATGTTATACATATACTCAAAATCTTCTATCTTTTCTTTCTCTGTTAAATCTTTTAATTCCTTTGATGCAAATAGAGTGTTTGAAGTATATATACCGGTAAAAAATCCTGTTGAAAATATCAGAATCAATAAAAATATCAAAGTAATCATAGAAATTGACAGTTTCTTACTCAACAGTATCACACCTTTTTTCCTTATTTAATGCCTTTTTCCTCATTTTCTAACGATTTAATTACTTGCAGTATTTTTTGTTTTAGCTCCTCATCTTTTTCAAATGGGTTTTTAGGAATCATTTTTATTTCTATATCTGGTATAGTCCCTGTTTCAAAATATGAAGTACCATCCTGATTTATAAGCATTGCTCCATCAAATCTCACAATTAACCCGCTATTAGGAAGGCGCATTAAACCTGGCATAAGCCATCCTCCATCTCCTTTTCTGGTTCTTTCACCTATTACTGTAGCAAAGCCCGTTTCTTTACAAAATTCTGCAAATATATTTGCTGTTGAATAAGTGGTTCTACTAACGATTAAAAATATCTTCCCATTAAAATCTACAGGTTCTACATATTTAGAAAATTTTTCAAAATCTTTTACTATATCTGTGGTCGCATAGTACATGAAATTTTCTTTTACTCCTGCAGGAAGCAAATCATACATAGGAAGTTTATCTATAGTATTATTTTTCAAATCTGGTATATAATTTTCAAGCAGATTAACAATATATTCCCCACCTCTTATAAGATAAGTCTTTTCTACTGACAAGTTTTTAACTTCTTTTAACTTATTCCTCAAAGGTGCTACTATAGCTTGCAACCAGTACTCCCTATTACCCCCTTCATTATCACTAATATCTATGAAAAGATACGGGTAATCTTTTATACTTTTCAAAAAATCGTATATGATCTCTATTTCTTTCTTGTATTCTTCTCCTTCTTTGTGATAATCAATTAAAAAAGAATAGATTTTCAAATAAGCGATCTTTCCAGGTTCTATAACGTCTGTCACAACATTTTCTCTTCTTTTCTTTAGTGAATAATAATCTTCTAGTTCGCCCTGTCTATATGTATTTTTAAAGATTTTTTCCCACATCTTATAAGAACTTTCTGATTCCCTAAACATATCTTCATAAGGTTTAAAACCTAATGGTCCAAATAAATATTTATAATACCCGGGACTTAAAACATGTGTATGCCCATCATGCAATTTTAGTAGAATATCATTTAATGCATAATAAAATTCTAAATTATTTTTTGTCTTCTTTATCTTTTCTTTAAATTGCTCTTTATATTCTAACCAGTCATAACCATACATCTTTTTCACTTCATAAAAATGAGCATAATTGTCTTTTAAGATGTTATACATGTATTCAAAGTCTTCTATTTTTTGCTTTTCTGTTAATTCCTTTGTCCAATATAAATTAAGCCGTGTATTCAAAAAAATATGTGTACTGAGTAATATAATTACTGAAAATACCAAAGTAACTATTAAAATAGGTAACTTTTTTCTCAAGAATATATCCATCCTTTCACTTATAATTTTTAAAAGTAGCGATGCATCTAAAACTTAAAAGTTCCAGATGCATCGCTATTAAGATAACAATTTACTTTATTGCTCCGTAATAAGGCTCCATCTTAGGACGGCATGCCTGCACCCAACAATATGGACCCCAGCACACACAGGGACCTGGTCCTTCTGGTAATTTTATTATATCACAAGGTGTTATAGGAAAAACGTCATTAGGTATCTCATTGCCAATTTCTTTATTATACCCTTCTATCAAATATTCCATTTTCTTTTACCTCCCTTCTTTTTATCTTTTATATAGAATGTGCGCACATTCTAATCAAAATTAATACCCTAAAACATCAAACTCAAATTGGTTTAAACCCTTTCTTGTTTTTTCTCTAACAATTCTTTTGCTATATCTTTTAAATACTCTTCTAAAACATACTTATAATCCCTACACCTCTCCGTCACTCTCTCTATTCTTCTCCTTGGACATCCTCCCATACAAATTGGCAGTAGCTTGCAATCAATACACATCTCGTCTATCGTAGGGTCATAAAGAAGATATTCCATATATTTATCAACATTCAAAGAAACTAAGGACGTGTCGTCCAATATATTCCCTACTCTATACTCTTCCATCCCTATATCAGACCAGCACTTGTATATGTATCCTTCCGGGTCTATCACCATTGAATTTACACTATCTGCTCCACAAAAATTGTATTTTAAATAGGGATACTTATGCATCAAATTATTTGAAAAACCTCTTTCTTTTAACACTTTTTCAAACATATAAGTTACTTTAGAGTATTCATACATAGATAGACATTTATTTGGTACGTAACTGTCATTTGTATGTTCTACATGTCCCAAATAAACGCTGAGTCTATTTTTCAATCCTCTTATTTCTAACTCATCTAATATCTTATTAACTCTGGTTACGTTTTCTTTGTCCACGTTTATTCTTAAGTAAATATTTGGCATTATATCAATATTTTCTTCTATGTTGATCAGTATCTTTTCAAAAGTCCCCTGTCCACCTTTTAAAGGACGTCTTTTATCATGCACATCCTGGGGACCGTCTAATGTTATTTGTATAAATGATAATCGCAAGTTCTTAAATTGTTCTACTACTTCCCTCGTCAAGTTATACCCATTTGTCACAATAGATGCACCATATATAACTTCATTTTCATCACAGAGCTTTATAATTTTTTCTGACATATCTTTAACAATATCAAAAGCTAATAAAGGTTCCCCTCCATACCAAGTAATATTTACACTCTGCAAATACTTTATCTGCCGCTTTATGTATTCAATTATTTTACGCTGCACTTCTTCGCTCATAAATACATTTTTCTGACTATCCTTTTCATAACAATATACACAGGCAAAATTACACCCTAGTGTAGGTGCAATAGTTAAACCCAAATTTTTGTCATTAAATCTACTCCGCCAGAGATTGAAACGTAATAGCTGGAGTTCGTCAACATTGTCATCTATGAGAAATTGACCTTTTTTCAAGTCTTCTATTAATTTACTGTCATCAATTGAAATGCCTTTTTCCACATAATTTTTATACTTGTCGTAATTCTTTTTTTCCATTAAGGCTAAAGCTCCTGTTCTTGAATTATAAGCTACTATTTTCTCCGGCTCTTCAGGAAAGTCAAAGAAAAAGTTATATCTAGACGGTTTCATTTTCTTTCTCCCCTTAAAGAATTTTTATGATGAGCCCATCTCAAAAACTTTTCTACATAAAAGTTCTAAGATGTGCCTTTGGCCTGCTTGAAATCTATCTTGGCTTTGCATCTTTTTACTTATCTACAACTACTGAATGCCAATCTATTATATCCTTTTCTCCCATTGGTCCTATACTTTCGACATTTCCCATCACACTAAAACACCATGAAGACAGTAAAAGAGTAACTATGGAAAAAACAATTAATAATTTTTTCTTCATGCCCCTCCTTGCCTCCCTTTACTTTTCCTTCTCTTACCTATATAATATATGGTAAGTTAAACAATTTCAACCCGAATTGATTCTGGGTGGTGTGTAAAAAAATGGATGGATTCTATTATGATTTAGAGGCTTTTGGAAATGAATTGAAAGATATACGCAAATCTTTAAGGCTTACTCAAAAAGATGTGGCAGATCAAACTCTTGTAAGCACAGATACTCTAAGAAGAATTGAAAATGGAAAGGTTATGCCTAAACAGGAAACTCTCGATTTGATGTCTGTCATCTTTAAAAGAGACTTAAATGAGCTCTTGCTTAAGTACAGACTTAAAGATTACTCTTCTTTTTATAAAATAAAAACTTCTATTGAAGATAAGCTTGAAGGTGGAGAATTTGAAGATTTGAAAAAGGACGTTGAAGAGCTTAAAAAAATAATTGATGAAGGGAAAATGAGCCTTTATTACATTCGATTATTGAAGCAACTTCTCTTGTTAGTGGAGTCTGTTATTGAAAAAACTGTAAATAATGATTATGAAAAGGCTTTAGAAAAATTGATTGAAGCTATGAAAGTCACTATACCAGATTTTTCTCTTTCTAACTATACCCGCTTTGTGTACAGCAGTATGGAAGTTAGAATTTTAATGAGTATGGCTATTATACTAAGAGAAAAAGAATCATACGAAAAATGCATAGAAATGCTCCTTTTTTGCTTAGAAGAACTGGAGAAAGACAATATAACAAGCAGGAGAGACGGTTCCTTTTATCTGAAAAAATCAGACAGAAGGAACCGTCCCTCCTGTTTGATAATCCTGCTTTTTGTTCAAGGTTTAATGAAAATAAGTCTGTGTCAAAATTTTGTAGGTAAAAATTTTTTATAACTGATCTTACCATTAAAAATCTAGGAGTTTAAAATCAGTAGTTTATATATATATTGCTAATTATATTAAATTATTACTTTAACAAATCATAAATATTCGCTTTCTTTTTGCTCTAGAATTGTTTACTCCTCAAATACCTAATGCTAATCCATTTGCTCGTGTTAATTCCTTTAAAACGTACTTTATCCATGGCTTGGTCGTAAATACACCTTTCTTACAAAAAACATTATATTACCACCAATATTTTTCAAAATCATATAACTGTTTCTAAAATTCTGTAATATTGGCATTTTCTAATAAATTTTATTATATCTAATAATAGTTCTTTATTATCAAGGTTTAAGCTAAGTTGTTCTCTTATTTTTTTAACGATTTCTCCTAAGCAATATTTTCCATCACACATTTCTAAAATTTTAACTCCTACAAAATTGACAATCAACATTCTAGAATCCTCGGGATTAAAGATAAGTGCTCTAAAGGGATTATCAGAAACTTGATGAATTTGGATATCATCCCTTGTTTTCAATTTTTGTTTTTCTATGAATCTTATTAAACCGAATATTTCTTTAAAATATTCAAGCTCTAGGGATTTATCCATCTTTTACCTCCTCTCCTCTTTTAACATTGTTTTTAATAAGCCAATATATCATCTGATACATAAGGAATATTACGAGTTTTGTTTTCGGTATAATTTTTAACAAAATCTAGTACTATTTTATTTTGCCAACCATATTTTAGCCTTTTATTCCAAATATTTGAAAAAGTTTCCTCCTTTAAATCTCCAAAAACAACTGGAACCGAACAATCTAGTTTTACTTTCCCATCCGGACGTATCAATGCCGCACAAGTTGGAATAAATATAAACTTGCTATAATATGCAGGATATTCTGCCCCACGAATAATTTTTATTAACGAATTATACTGTTTTATAAGACTTTTCCCAAGTGCATCTAATTCCTCTTTTTCGTTTTCACTCAAAATCAACAAGTCCCTATTTAAAAAACCTCTTCCTGCTTCAAGTACAGGAGTAAATATGAACTCCTTGGCTCCAAGAAAAATAGCAAGTTCGACCATTTTCCATATATTTTTGTAATTTTTCTTATTACATGTATGTGCTACCTTTACTAAAATTCCTGCATTAGCTATTTTATATACTGCCTCCACAGCTCTTTCCCATGAGCCAGTCACACCTCTTACCCAATCATGTTCTTGAGGTGTAGCTCCATCAACACTTACCTGAACCCATTTTTTTTGATTTGGAAGAGATTTTAAAAAATCAATAAAGGAGTCATCTACAAACCATCCATTTGTTATAATCCCAATTGCAATATTTTTATTCTCAGCAAAAACTGTTAAAATTTTCTCAACAAGTGATCGTTTTAATAAAGGTTCACCGCCAGAAATAATAACAGTAAATACTCCCATTGCCTTAAGTTCTTTTGCAATTTTCAACCATAATTCTTCTGATAACTCTTCATTATAACTCTTAGGATTGCTACTTGAATTATTATAACAATGCACACACTTTAAATTACATAAAGATGTAATTTCCAATTGAACTCCTAAAGGCCTATTGAAAGAAATCAAATTATTATTTTTATCTAAAACAAATTCTTTAGCTTTCTCAACTAATGGAGAAATTTTTATACCAAGAGCATCGGAAAAATATTCTAGAAGCATTTGAAATTCTACCACAAAACCTCACCTCTTCCTAATACGTTCCCAAAATTCCTTTCTTTTTAGCCTTTTTGTCTGCTATATCAAAGATTAAAAGCCCAATCACAAGAAACAGTATAGAGGTTATCACAAGTTTTACAAAATCAACTCCCATGAGATTTAATGGAATTCTCTCTATATTTAACTTCCTTAGCATCATAACGCTTTGAAACATAGGGAAATATGAGAAAATTTCCCTCACTGCCGGTGACAAAATCCTTTCTGGAATAAGTAGTGGCACTAAAAGGACGTATATCAGTATTGCCAGCCAGTTTTTCGCCTCTTTACTTCTCATCATGAGTACTAAGCCAGCTAAAAAGAAAGCAAAACCATAAAGGCCTGGAAGAAGTATAAGCAAAACCAAAAGGCTGTAGATATTTGTAAAAACTACCACTCTGTGAATCAATCCAACTATCAAAATAAATATCGCTATGATTACAATGGATTCTATGGCATGTATTAAAGCTCTTACCAAGAAAATACTCTTTATGTCCACAGAAGAAAGATGAAGATGTTCAAAAGTCCCCTGCATCCTCTCATCTTCCATATTTTGTGCAATAGAAGATATTGAAAACATTGCAAAAAACCATACCACATATCCCAGCATATTTGCAGCTGTAAGAGATCTACTGCTCTCTACATTTCCTATAACTAAAGTAGAAGAAAAATTAATGAGCCAGAAAAGTATGTAGAGGAATATGAGGAAGGGAAGATTAGCAGTAGGCATATTTTTTATAAATTTCACAAACCTTCTCAATTCAGCCTCCCATAAATACTTCATTTGTTTTCTCCTCCTTCCACAAAACTTTTGAATATCTCTTCAAACGGTTCTCCTAAATTGTCTATCTCAACCGGTATTACAGAAAATTTCCTAAAAATATCAAAGACATCGTATATGAGTTCTGGCCTTTCAAATGTAAGCTCCAATATATCTGTATCTATATTCCCTTCATAAAAACTTATTTCAACACCTCTTATACTTTTTAATTCTTCCAAATATTGGCTTTCTTCATTTTTTCTCAAAGTAAATCTATATTTAGCATAAGAAATTTTATGTCTGAGCTCTGAGGCAGTCCCCTCTGCTACTACTTTCCCTTTATTGATTATCAGAATCCTATCAGACACTTTCTCAATAAATCTCAAATCATGGGAAGAAATGATAAGGGTAGATATTTCTTTTAATTCTTTTACCAGCTTCTCTACTTCAAATCGCGTTATAATATCAAGCCCGAGGAGGAGTTCATCGAGTATTAAAAGTTTTGGCTTTGTAGCAAGTGCACATATGATAGCAGCTTTCTGCTGCATCCCTCTTGAAAGCTTTCCAACCTCTTCTTCCAGTTTGTCCTGTATCATCAGCCTTTCTGCCCACATTTCCATGTCATCTTTTACTTCTCTTGCAGATTTTCCTCTCAAATTTGCAAAGTAATAAACGTTTTCTCTGATGGTCATATGCCAGTATAGATTTCTTGAACCTTCAAGTAATGTCCCTATTTCTTTCATTACCTCTTTTTGAGCTTTAGGCATATCTTTCCCAAATATTTGTATACTGCCTTTGTCGGGGGAGACAAGGTTTAAAAGCATTTTCACAGTCGTTGTCTTCCCTGCTCCGTTTGGACCTAAAAGTGCAAAAATCTCATTTTCTCTTACAGCAAAAGATACTCCATCCACCGCTTTTACTGCCCTCTTGCCCGCCCCAAAAGTCTTTTCCAAATTTTCTGCCTTAAGGACTATTTTGTCCTCCATTTTCATAACCACCTCTATTTCTGATATTTTGTAAATTTTTATAAATTGAACTTATTTCAATCCATAAAAATATTTATTTAATATTTATTTTGTAAAACTTAATCTATAATGACAAAATTCCTCTTTACTGTTGCTAATTACTTCAGTTTTTAACAAATTAAATTTCATTTTAGTTTTTTATTTTATTTTTAAGGTTATTAATATATCTTTTTTGAAAAATAAGGGATATAGCTCTTCTATGTAAAAGCTCAATTTCTTCTTTGCTTAGATATAACGTGTCTAAATATACTTTTTTATCCAAGCTAATTTCTGTGGGGTCCGTTACATGTAATTTAACTCCAAAATTATCAGGTTTTTCAAAACATGGTGTGCCTGGGAAGGGGGTAAATATATGGCATTGAATTTCAGAAGCTGGTATATTTTTTATAAGTTTGAAAGTTTCGTCTACATCATCCTTAGTTTCAAAAGGAATTCCAACCATAAAAGAAGCTGTTACTTTTATTCCTAGATTTTCAATATACCCTACTTTTTCAATAACTTCATATGGAGTATAATTTCTGTGGAGTAATCGTAAAATTCTTGGACTTCCTGACTCAATCCCCAAGAAAATTTTTGATAATCCTGCCTTTTTGAGGGTTTTCAATAAATCATACTCCAAATGTTCTACTCTTGCAGAAAATCCAAAAGTAATATCTAGGTTTTTGCTAATTAATAATTCTGCAAATTCTCTAGCTCGTTTTTTGTCTACTAAAAAATTATCATCAACAAAACCAAATGTACAGATATTAGGATAAAGAGACCTTATGTATTCTATTTCTGCGACAATGTTATGGGCACTTCTACCTCTCCAATTTCTCCCCCACATTGCAGTAGTAGAGCAGTAAAAACAGGAATAAGGACATCCTCTGCTAGAAAGTATAGTTGCCATTTTAGACAACTTATAAAAATTATCATGATAGGTTCTATTCGGTATTTTTAATTCATCAAGCTGAGTTACAAACTCTCTTTTTTGAGTGGTGATTACTTCTCCTTTTCCAGTTTTAAAAGCTATTCCTCTAATACCGGACAACTTCTCAATAAAATTTTCTTGATTGGAACATTTTTGCAATATAGTTATTAATTCTTTGAAAGTGTGTTCTCCTTCATACATAACTACTATATCTCCATAACTTTCTGTAAGTATCTTCTTATATAGAAAAGTAGAAGTATTCCCCCCAAAAACGATAATCCCATCGAAATTTTCTTTTCTTAATCTATCTGCAATTCTCAAACCTGAATTTAACGCTGGAGCAAAATTAATACTTATACCAACAATATCGGGACTTATTTTCTTTATTTTATTTACAATCATATCTTCATCCATTTCATCTATCAAAGCATTGAAAACATACACTTTACACAAATGTTGAATTTCAGTAGCAAGATATAGTACCCCCAAAGATACGTGTTCCTCTTTGTTTTTACCTACACTTGGAAAATATGGGCTAATCAACACGACTTTCATAAATATCCTCACCTTTAGTGAAAATATAACCATCTAAAAAATTTTCTAATAGCTTTATTGCGTTTTCTTTTTGTAGCTTTTTACATATATGAGGGCATATCCCACCATAAGTAACAGCCTCTTCTTCGCTTACTTCTGAAAATAAAAAGTGAGTTTTTTCATAAAAATTGAGTTTCTCATTAGCTAATTTTTTAAAACAGTTATTTTCAAGATCAATGTAAACATTATCTTGATATTCTTTAAAACAGAAATAAACTTTTAAGTCTTTAATAAGAATTGTATACGAAGAACCGCATCTTACTAAATTAGGAGGAAGATACATTCCATTATTCACAAAGTACCGAATACTACTTAACACCCCACCTCCATAAATTCTCATAATCTTTTCAAGATTTTCACTTAATAATGTCGGAACAATTTTTTTATAAAAATTAAGGTTTAAGTCTCGTACACAAGAGAAAATTAGACTATATATATTGGAAACAACTGGTGACAAATAAAATGTATTAATCAAGGCATAAAGTTGATTCTCAAATATGGCATGGGATAATTTTAATATACTTTCCATATCGTTGTTTACAAAATATACAACTACTGGAATCCCAAAATTCTGGCGTATTTTCCTTACAGGTTCAAACAAAAGCAATATTTGGTCGGGTTGATAAATCAAAAAATTTACATATATATTAATTTCTGAATCATGAACTAATGAAATAAATGTATCAAAATCGGTAATTTTATATTGTGAATTAAAAAAGATATGCGGATTAGAAAAAAAGATTATAAATTCCACTTTTTTATTTTTACTTATAGGCAAAAACAGTTCTTTAAGTTCAAAGATAATTTTAGGTAATAAATTTATATACTTATCATTAAATACCAAACCTATGGATATGCTTTTAAATTCCTTTTTTGTCTCCAATACTAAGTTTACTATTTTATTCCACGGAACTCTAAATATTTCATTAGAGGTTGTTAAATCTAGAAAAACACGGAAAGAAATTTTTTCTTTATACAAATAATACCATTTTTCTTTTAATCTTTCTATATTTGTATTATTACATGCTAAAAAACCTAAGTATTCTAATTTTTGTATAATTTCTTTACTTCTTCTTGTAATATCTTTCTCTCCTGGTAAATATATAATATTGCCACTCCAAAAATCTATTAAAGCAACCCCAGTAGAAACTGGTACAACTACAAGATAATTACCTAAATCAGAGAACTGAACCATCAAAAACTCCTCCCCTATGTACTTTAG
Source organism: Thermoanaerobacter ethanolicus JW 200 (assembly GCF_003722315.1). Classification (NCBI taxonomy): domain Bacteria; kingdom Bacillati; phylum Bacillota; class Clostridia; order Thermoanaerobacterales; family Thermoanaerobacteraceae; genus Thermoanaerobacter; species Thermoanaerobacter ethanolicus. The sequence continues at coordinate 361,118 of NZ_CP033580.1, forward strand.
GGTTCCCTAGTACTCTATCTAGAGTACTAGGGAATAACATTGGATTAAAATATTATTTGAATACCTGTGACAGAGACCGCTGTTTCCCCTATTTCCATTAGTATTTCAGTAAAATCAACCAGGTCAGGATTTTCGTAAAGATTTGCATCGTTTAGTTTAAACATTTTCTCACCTCCCCCTAAACAATTTCTATACTGAGCACATCTTAAAACTTTTTTATTTGTATTTACATCAAAGTTCTAAGATGTGCCTTCAGCCTGCCTGAAATCTATTTTTGCTTTGCATCTTTTTTATTTATAATAGATTGGGGAAAATTCAAAAGCTTTCATCTAAGCCGTTCTATAGATATCTTTTTATCCTTCTTGAGTTTTTATCTTCTACGGTATGTAAGCATTGGATATTAAAAATATTTTTCAATTTCTAAGCTTCTATCCACCCCATGGATTATTTATATCTCCATGTACCCTTGGTTCTCTTTCTTCTGCTAACATGTATTGTTGCATTACTTTTTTATCATTTATATAGGAGGGCTTTACGTTAATGTACGTCACTATCCCAAGTAAAAAAGCTACTAATGCCAATAAAGCTATAGCTTTCTTCAATTTTCTTCACCTCCCAAATTTTCTTTCAATTTTATCCTACCATTCTTACCTCTTTCCAGTAAAATGGCAAAAATGCTTATAACCCCTCCCAATATTTCGTTTTGGCGAAGTTATCTATATTTTCCTTTCTTTTTCTCTTTTTTTCATATATCGCCAGTGAAAAATTTTAATTTTGTAACTATAAGTTACAACAGGTTAAATTTGTAAAATGTCTTCAAAGGCGGTAAAATAAACTGTTAAGAGATTTAAAAAGGAATTTTTAGAATAAATTATTTGAAAATTTAAACTTTATATACCTTCGCTTTTAATTTTTTGTCATTCTCCCCTATAGGTATAAATGTTATAATTACAAAAACTTTTTATACTTTTGTTTCTGACAATGGCGAAATAATGTTTTCTAATAGAGAATAAATCAAAAAGCCCTCCTATTTCTAGAAGACTTTTTGATTTCAAACAAGAGGAACCGTTCTCTTTGTCAAGTTTTACATTGGTTCAGAATCTGTCACTTCTATATTTATGTCGTCTTTATCAATAACAGTTCCCCCAGCAGTTTCAGTATACCAACCTAACCATGAAGTCCCTGAAGGTGAATATTTTTTCCAATATAATAACCCTGAAGAATTAATGCCCACTTGATAATTAGTTAAATAATATACTGTACGTGGAGGAACAGTAAAAGCAACTCCATACTCTTTTCCTGCATACCATGTTTGACTTCTGTCAACTTCTACACCTGTTTTTAATTTTATTCCAGCAAGGAACCCATTCCCTACTGTAGTTTCTCCTGAAACATTTGCTGAAACATTCCAATAAATTTGTTTGGTGTTCAGCTGTTTGTAAGTACCATTTATTGGAGTATTAGTATAATTTGCTAATCTGTATGTCCCTGCACTTGCATAATGCCAATTTTTACTTGCATAATTAGGGTCATAGTGATCAAAAACATATATATAACCGTCATTAGGCACTCCCATAGTAGATATTAAGTTATTGTTATTTTTGATACTTTTTGGGATAACTTCTCTTTTGCTTCCATCTTTATCTATTTCCCAAGCTCTTATTTCTGGCAATTTGAATTGGGATTTTTCTACTTTACTTTTGACTTTTTCTAATACACTATCTGGTATTGTATTATCATTACTATTGGATAAATCATTTGCATAAACAAAATATACATTTATAAATAATGTAAAGACAAGAATCATAAGTAACAATATAATTTTTTTCATTCTGGATTTCTCCTTTCTCTTCATAAATTATATTTTAAAAGTTTAAAAGTAGTTATTATCATATCTAGTCTAATCATTTTTTGTCTTATCAAAATTTTTTAATATTTCTATTAATGCTTTCATGACATTATTCATTAATGATATATCTACTTCGCTTGTTGATGAATATTGAACTAAAACTATCAAATTTTTATATGTTAAAACAGCTGTACTATTTTTTTCTGCTAAATTTTTATTTAAATGTGCAAATCCTTTATTATAAATCCATCCCACAAAATCATTACCAATATAATTTTTCGTGTAGTAAATTCCAACTGTTATTTGTATATTCTGCTTTTCATTTTCTATAGTAAACTGTTCATCAGTATTTGGTGAATTAAAATCACCGTTTAAAGTTAAAAACTCCCTTTTACCAAATGATAGTTCTTTTTCAATTGCAGTAACATTCCCATCTATAGTGCTAGCCTTCACTTTGAAACCCTCTATGTTAAAAGTCTTAACCATTGTTTCAAATAATTCCTTATAATCTTTATAGCTTAATATATCCAAATTATCAGTGGTTTCGTTATTTGTTATTAAGTTATCCCTAATTTTGTTTATATTGCCCAAATGTATTTTGTAATATAAAAATGTTAACGCAATTATAACCACAATCAAAATAATTACCATCAATATATTTTTATATTTTGTAATTTTCTACCCCCCCTGTTAAATAATTTTTACTACCAAAATGTTATTTTAACGCATTTTACCATCACCTCCCAGGCACTGCAGAATGCCATCTTATTAAATCTTCCTCTCCTAATGGTCCAACTCAATTTTTGGCCACCATGTTAAAACACAACGAAGATATCAAAATGGCGCCATCTTTACATATCTCTTCCTTAACTATATAACAGATGGTAAATAGAATAATTTCAACACGATTTGAATCAGGGTAAGGCGTCAAAAAATGGATAAGTTTTAGTATAACTTAGAAGCTTTTGATTAAGAGTAGAAAATATTCGCAAATCTTTGAAACTTCTTCAAAGCGGTGTTTCCGTGTACAGTTTTGTCATTTAGAAAGGATATAGTAACTACATCACTTAAATTTTCTATAATTCTACTGGTTCTTTCAATTGATGGTATGTGTTTTATCCCATCTTTCTCCATGTATCCTTGGTTCTCTCTCTTCTGCTACTAGATATTGCCGTATCACTTTTATCCTACCATTCTTATCTCTCCCAGTAAAATGGCAAAAACGTTTATAAGCCCTTCCAATATTTCGTTTCATCGAAGTTATTCGCCTTTTTCTTTCTTTTTCACATTTTTTCATATATCGCCAGTGGAAAATTTTAATTTTGTAACTGTACGTTACAATAGGCTAAATTTGTAAAATTGCTTCAAAGGCAGTAAAATAAAGCTTTTCAGAGCTTAATAAGTGATGTTTAAAGTTAATTATCTGAAAATTTAAACTTTATATGTTTATTTTGATATAGATTTAGCAAAATCCCTTCTTTAACATTTACTCCTCTTTCCTTAGCAAAGGTCAAAAGCACGGAGGCAGTCCTTCCTATTGAATCTCTTAAAGCAAGGTTCTCTATTATATAGGCGGACAAAGGGGACGGACAAAGGGGACGGTTCCTCTTGTCTGATTTTCGAATTTCAGATAAAAGGAACCGTCCCCGGCGTCTGGGTAATGTTCTCAAAAGCCTTTAAACATATCTTTATATTTATTGTTAATTGTTATTTTGGCACTTTTTAGGTATTCATCTATTATACTGTCAACATACCTTTTGTATTCATTTTGCACGTCGTTTGTCATCTCTTCGGCCTTTTTCAATCTCCCGCTCTTTATTCCTTCTTCTATAATAGAATTGTACAATTTGCTAAACAACAATATCCTTTTTGCATTGTATTTTTCATAGGTATTCCAATATTCATCTTCTGTCATACCGCTAGTACTAATCAATTCATCTAATTTTTTCTTTGCCTCAGGATACTCGTTAAACTCTTTCTTTTCTTTTTCTATATATGCATTTATTTCATTTTGTGAAACCTTTATATTGTATTTATTTGCTAGATATTCTTGTACTTTTTCCTTGATCAACTTTTGCAATATATAATCATCTATATTATCAGTTTGTACCCCTGATGCCAATGTTAGTCCCTTTCGTAATTCGAATTCATTGTTGTATATTGGTATACCATTAACTTCTGCAATCACGTCACCTTTATCAATCTGTAATTTATCTTTATTCCCTTTAAAAAAAGCAGCTACATTTTTAGCAACATTATTAAATCGTAATTCATTCGCTTTCTCCTGCAGATCTGATGCTGAAAATGAAAAAGCACCAACAGCTAAAATAAAAAGTAGAATGAGACTCACAGTGATTAATATTAAAGGCTTTATTTTTTTCACTTCAATTCACCTCCTTAAAAACTAAATGTTAAGGTCGTATAGTCTGCCCAATTGTTTGGTATCCAACTAGGATCCAATTGAAAAAGAGTCTTTACAGTAGAATTAACAGTTTTTGTTGTCGTAGAATAATAACTGATTGCATAAGAACTATATAAATCAAAATATATTAACGTATTTGGATTCCAAATTGAGCCATTAGGATTTTTTACGAATTTTGAAGTATCTATTGCACCAATTAAAACTCCAGAACTAGCATCAACAACGTCAACACCTATTAAGTAACAATTGCCATTACCTATTTCAGGATGATTTGGCAAGTTATTAAAAGCAGCAACATAATGATCACCAATAGATTTCATGGGGTAATTAATGTAATTAGAAGCACTGTAATTTACGTAAAAAGCGAAAATTTTCATACCCCAATCGCCGGACCACGCATAATGGCGTATATAGTTCTGAGTAAAAGCAGCGAAACTTGGAATAATATTGACACTAACCAGTAAAACTACAATTAATATTGATGTTGTTATTTTCTTTATTGCCATATTATTACCTCCTTTGTTTATAATTTACTTTTTTTAAAATTTTGATTCTTTATTATAAATTTATAAATTTTTGACATGTTTTTACAAAAATTTATAAACTAAATGTGGCACCCCATAACAAGTTTTTTTATTTGGTCATTAACCTAACCTTTCTTCTCCATGAACTCTTTGCCCTTTCTCATTTGCGATAAAATATTTGTAGGATGTGTTATTGTGCACAGGACTTATATTTACCTTAAAATAACTAAACACACCTGTAAGTAGCACTACTAAACTCAACAATGTTATAAATTTTCTCAATTTTTCTTACCCCATATATTTCCTTCACCTTCATAATAACATCTTTATACTTATTAGTAAAAGTGATATAATATTAGAAAACATTAATAAGGACTTTTTACAGATGGTTACATAAATTTACCTCTCCTATCCTTGATTTTTTAACTATTTTCATATATTGCCATTGAAAAAATGATAAACTGTAACTTTCAGTTACAGGTCAGAAATTTCAGAAAAAACCTCAAAATCAGTAAAATCAATGGTTAGAAAGGAATAAAGGAAATTTTTTGAAATAAATTATCTGAAAATTTAAACTTTATGTGGTGATATTTATGAATATTTCTATTGGCACTAAAATAAAGTCTTTAAGGCTTCAAAAGAAGCTTTCTCAAAGTGAACTGTGTGGAAATTTTATGAATAGAGTAGTCCTAAGCAGAATTGAAAATGGCAAAGCATTGCCTTCTTTAGAGCAACTTATTTATATAGCTGAAAAACTTGAAGTGCCTGTAAGTTATTTTTTTAGTGATTTGAAGGATACCTCATGCATTAATAATGCAGAAAGTTTTTCTTCAATTATTAAGGAGTTATTTTACAGTTAAAATTATTACGACATTGTAAAATTAGTAGAAGACAATTATAATGAATTTTGTAAAATGGAGGATTTTAACAAATATTATTGCGCAGGTATGGCTTATTTTTATTCTAAATTGTTTAATAAGGCTTTTAAACTACTCAGAAAATATGTGAAAATTTTTACTACTTCCTGTGAAGAGATTCAAAAAGAAAATATAGATAATTTTGGTAACGCATTAAACACCTTGTTTAAAATTATGCTGAGAAATAATAATTTAGAAAAAGGTATAAATTATTTAGAGCTTGCAAAAAAATATTTACACTACTTCAAGACTTTAAACCGTCCCATAAGTTTTATTATACACAATAATTTAGCTTATGCTTATCTTAAAACTTGCCAATTTCAAAAAGTAGTAACTCTACTAGAAAGCTTTATAAATTCCGAGGCTAACTTTATACATATAAATATCATGCCTGATATTTATATATCTCTAAATATTGCTTGTTATAATATAGGAGATTATGACAAGTCTATTTATTACATTAAAAAAGCCATTTTGCTTTTTGAATATATGGAAAAATATTCTGATACGGCAGAGTGTTATTTAAATTATATAAACGCCATAAGGTATAGTGGCAATTTTGAAGAAGCTTTTAAAATTCTTGAGGAAAATAAAAAAAAATTTAGGGGTAATCCTGAAATTTATTATAAATTTGTAAACCAGGAAATGATACTTTATTTTAACACAGGCCAATACGATAAAATAGTTGAAATCTCAGAAGAAATTGACATTTCTCTTTTCAACCACAGAGGAAAAAGGGAATACGAATTTATGTTAGGACATATAAAGTATTTGCAGGAAGAGCCCTTTGAAGCATATAATTTGCTTAAAAAATGTGAAAATTATTTTTTGACTCATAAATATTATGGAGATTTGTGTATGCTCTATGAGGATTTATATTGTATAACAGATAATCCCATTTATAAGAAGAAAAAAGACGAATGTAAAAACAAAATTGGAAGAAAAAATATCACTACAACATCTCTTTAAGCTTTTTTACATCTCTAATTATTATTTTCTGCCTGTCAAGATGTATTATCCCCTCTTTGTCCATTTGGCTTAAAATCCTTGTGACATTTTCTCTTGATGTGCCGACTATGTTGGCAAGGTCTTGCCTATTGAGATTTAAATCTAATAAAATTCCTTCTTTTGTGTTTATTCCTCTCTCTTTTGCAAAAGTGAGAAGCACAGAAGCCGTTCTGCCAATAGAATCTCTTAAGGCAAGATTTTCTATTATGACAGCTACATTTTTTAGCCTTTTCGCCATAAGTTTAATAATGCTTAAGGCTATTTCGCTGTTTTTTAGTATCAAGTTTTCTATGTCTTGATTTTTAAGCATAATCACTTCGGAGTCCTCTATAGCCTCTGCAGTTGCAGGATATTCTCCACCGACAAATAGAATAGACTCAGCAAATACGTCTCCTTTTTCCATTATTTTAATAATGTACTCTTTCCCGATAGAAGATGTTTTTGATATTTTAACTTTGCCAGATTTTACAAAATATATAGCTTCTCCCTTTTCCCCCTCCATGAAAATAATAGACCCTTTTTTAAAAAAGTTGATAGTTGAAATTTTATGTATCTCTTCAAGGGATTTATCCTCCAGCTCATTAAAATAAGGAACTTTTTTAAGGTAATCAAAATCAGCCATAATGACTTTCATCCCTTCTCAGAAATAGACTAAAGATTATTCCGTTCTATATTTATCAAGACTTACAAATTTTGTATACTGTGCAAGCCATAAAAGTTCCACTGTCCCTGTGGGCCCATTTCTGTGTTTTGCAATTATAACTTCTGCTATGTTTTTCTTTTCAGAATCTTTATGATAGTAATCATCTCTGTACAAAAACATTACTATGTCAGCGTCCTGCTCTATTGCTCCAGATTCTCTCAAATCGCTTAAAATAGGTCTGTGGTCTGACCTAGACTCAGGTGCACGTGAAAGCTGTGAAAGGGTGATTACAGGAACATTGAGTTCTCTTGCTAAACTTTTAAGAGACCTCGATATTTCTGAAATTTCTTGTTGCCTGTTTTCTGCCCTTCCTCTTCCCTGCATAAGCTGCAGATAATCTATCATCACCAAGCCCAATCCTTTTTCCAGTTTAAGGCGCCGGCACTTCGCCCTTATGTCCATTACGCCAATTCCAGGGGTATCATCAATATAGATAGGAGCTTTAGAAAGAGGAGTCATCGCAGCTGCCAGTTTCATCCAGTCATCTTCATCAAGGTTTCCTGTCCTAAGCTTTTGGCTATCTATATTGGCAGTAGAACAGATAAGCCTGTTTACCAACTGCTCTTTTGACATCTCTAAGCTAAATATGGCAACAGGAAGGCCTGTCAAAAGAGCTGCATTTTGAGCAATATTTAAAGCAAAAGAGGTTTTTCCCATTGAAGGTCTTGCTGCGACTAATATAAAGTCAGAGGGCTGAAAGCCGGCAGTTTTTAAGTCAAGGTCAGGAAAGCCAGAGGGAATTCCCGTAAGCTGTCCTTTGTTTTTGTAAAGTTCTTCTATTTTATAAAAGGTATTCATTAACACGTCTTTTATAGGTGAAAAATTAGTAGTGTTTCTTCCTTGAGCTATATCAAATATTTTTTGTTCTGCTATGTCAAGGACAGTTTCTACGTCATCCCCTTCGTAACTTAACTCCATAATCTCTGAAGAGGCCTCAATGAGCCTTCTCAATGTAGCCTTTTCTTTTATAAGCTTTGCATAGTAAGATACGTTAGCAGTGGTAATAACATTGGAAGACAGGCTTGCTATATAATCAATTCCGCCAACAGCCTCCAGCATGTTTCGCTTTCTAAGTTCATCAACTACTGTCACAAGGTCAACGGGGATGTCTTTTTCAAACATCTCCATCATTACATCGAATAATTTTTTGTGGGATTCTTTATAAAAGTCGTCGGCTTTTATTATTTCAGAAACGTCTATTATAGCATCCCTAGATAAAAGCATTGACCCTAAGACGGATTGTTCAGCTTCTATGTTTTGGGGAGGGATTTTGCTCCACTCCATCCTTATTCCCCCCTTGCTTTAATTACTCTGCCACAACATCTACCTTCACTTTTGCTATGACTCCTTGATAAAGTTTTATGTCTACATAATAGGTACCTGTAGTCTTTACAGTCTCGTCAAAAGATATTTTCTTCTTATCAATGTCAAAGCCTTTCTCCTTTAAAGCCTCTTCTACGTCTTTTGAAGTGATAGATCCAAAAAGTTTACCATTTTCTCCTGCTTTTACTTTTAAAACTAAGCTTAAGTTTGAAAGCTTTTGGGCCATTTCTTTTGCTTCCTCTAATTCTTGCTGTCTCTTTTTCTCTTCTGCCTTTTTCTTTTCATTAAGCACTTTTATGTTGGATTCTGTAGCCTCTATGGCAAGTCCTCTTGGAAGGAGATAATTTCTCCCATACCCGTCGCTGACATTTACAATTTCTCCTGCTTTTCCTACATTTTTAACATCTTTTACTAATATAACTTTCATTTGTCTTCACCTTCCTCTTCAAAATATTCTTTAATAGCATTTTTTAAGTCTTGCAGTACTTCCTCTATAGGCTTTTTGACCTGAGCTCCTGCAACAGTTAAATGTCCTCCTCCACCAAGCTTTTCAAGGATAACTTGAACATTTATGTCTCCAAGAGAGCGTCCGCTTATGGCTACATCTTCTTCTCTTTTTAAAAGGACAAAAGAGGCTTGTACTCCCTTTATTGTAAGAAGTTCATCAGCAGCCTGGGCTATGATGAGATTGTTGGCATTTGGAGGGCTAACTGCTATTGCAATGCCGTTATCCAATATCTCGGCATTTTTCACTATTGAAGCTTTTATTATGTAAGAATCTAAGTCATTTTGGAAAAGCTGCTTAACAGAGGTTGTATCTGCCCCTTTTCTCCTCAAAAAGGAGGCTGCTTCAAAAGTCCTGGAACCTGTCCTGAAAGTGAAATTTTTTGTATCCACTGATATTCCTGCCATTAAAGCCTCAGCTTCTATAGGTTTTATGTCAATCTTGTCTACCATATACTGCAAAATTTCTGTGACTAATTCGCTAGCAGAAGAAGCATAAGGCTCTAAATAGACAAGCAAGGCTTTATCAATAAACTCTTTCCCTCTTCTATGGTGGTCTATTACAACTATTCTGTCTATAATATCTACAATTTCGGGATAAGTAAGATAACTGGGTCTATGGGTATCAACAACTATTAAAAGGCTGTTTTGGTCCACCATGTTTTTAACTTCACTGCTTTTTATAAATAAATCTTCATAGCCTTTTGTGTTTTGTATTTTCTTTACCAATTCATCTATTGCTACATTAGATTTATCTAATATTATATAGGCTTTTTTACCTAAAGACATGCTGGCTCTATACATGCCAATTGCAGCACCTAATGAATCAAAGTCCATAAAGTTGTGACCCATTATGAAAATGGTAGAGGATTCTTTTATGAGCTCTTTTATAGCGTGGGCAATTACTCTCGCCTTTACTTTTGTCCTCTTTTCAACAGCTTGTGTTCTTCCTCCATAAAACGAAATTTTATCTCCTCTTTTTATTACTGCTTGGTCTCCTCCTCGCCCTAATGCTAAGTCTAAGGCGCTAGAGGCATATTCATTTAAGGCTAAAAAGTCATTGGCATCTGCTCCAATTCCTATGCTTAAAGTTAAAGGGATTTTTATCTCTTCTCCAATTTCTCTCACTTTATCCAATATTTCAAATTTATTTTCTTCTAAGCTTTTTAATCCTTCCTCTTTAAATACGACAAAGTATTTATCATCATCATATTTTTTCATAAAAGCTTTTATTGAGGAAGCCCATTCTGAAAGTTTTTTTTCTATTTCTGAAGAAACCACCGCTTTTTTAATATCTTCTATTGCCATCATCGCTTCTTCGTAGTTGTCAATTATTATATGCCCTACCACAGGTCTATCGAAAGCTAAAGATTTCTTAAGCTGAATGTATTCAGTGTTATCAAGGAATAAAAGAGTACAGCTTAGGTCCTTCCCTTTTTTTCTTTTTGCTTGAGAATCTACTTTTAACACGGAATAGTACCGGCCATTGAACTCTATTTGGTTTTTTTTGTCATCTATTTTGTTTCCAGCATATTTTTTTATCAATTTCTTTATCTCTTCATTTTCATTAAAGACCTGAGAATAGTTTAAATTATACCACAGGATTTCTCCGTTATCATTTAAAATAACGGCAGGAATTGGCATCTTTGCTAAAACGCTTTTTGATGCCTTATCAACATTGAAAAATATATTTTCTATATATTTATCCAATTCTAATCGCTTTTTCTTTACGCCATAGTATTCACTTAAAAGCACATAAAGAAAGATGATTAATGAAATAGAAGCAATTATCTCGTTGTAGTAAAACATTAAAACTATTAATAAAGCTGATAGTAAAATATTTATCACATTGACAGAAGAAATTATTTTATAAAATTTCTTATCCACAAAAACACCTCTCATTTTCTAACTCATGTATTTCCTTAAATCCATACTGGTATCTGCAATACCTATTATGGTAAATAGCCAAGAGGTAAGAGGAAAAAGAAATAAAAATACAAGGATTAAGTTAGCAGCCAATGATTTCATATTCAGTTTATGAGTTAAATAATATTTTACTACCGCCAAGCCTCCTAAAGTAAAACCTAGAGAAAGCAATACTATTATATTGGTAGTTATTGCTTCAGGTTGCTTTAGAAAATATTGATATAACAACACTCCAATAAAAATCCATCCTGTGACATAAGGCATTTTCCATTCTTCAAAAGGAGGAAGTGCTTCTATATAGACCCTTTGAGTTTTTAAGATTTTGGATATAATTATATAATTAATTAAAATGACAGCTACGACCGCGATTATTATAGATGCAGGTAAAATCATTTTTAGCATTTCTTCAATTGTTAATAAATTGCTTTTTATAGCCGAAAAGTTTGGATGTCCCTGATAAATAGATAATACTTCTTTTGTGCTCATATCAATTGCCTTAAAAAACTGATCGAGTGCATTTATTTTGAAAGCCACTTTTATGAAATAAAATATTACAATCACACCAAATATTGACACAACAGAAGTATCTATAAGTGTCTCACTAGCTTTACGTTTTTTCGATATTAAATACCCCATAACAAATCCTTGTAAGGCAAAAAATAAACTTGTAAAAGCTGTACCTATATCTGTAAAAATTACATTTACAATAAATACAGCAAAAGATGATGCAATAGCATAAGATTCAGAACTTCTTATACAAGTTATAGCAATGGGAGCTGGTATCAAAAAAAATAGCACAAATAAGGGCGGAATATACACTCCTATTAATGTCATTACTACAGCCATTGCTGTCATCATTGCCGCATTGGTAAGTTTTCGTAAATCCATTAAATCAATCACTCCCGCTTTCTACCCTTTATGTATCTCTCTAATCCAGAAAAATTATATTCTCCTTCAAAGTCTTTATCAATAATTTGAAGTTTGAGTTTTTTTTGAAGCGCTTCATCTATTTCTTCAAAGTCATAGCCTAATTTCTCTCCTAATAAGTACGCAGAAATTAAAATATCACAAAGATTGTCTACTAACACTTCTCCACTTTCATCTTCATTAAAGGCTTTCAAAAGAGAATATACTTTTCCTAAAATTTTTATTTTTAAATTTTCAATACTCCTTATGTTTTTAGCAATCTCAAGATTATTTTTCATACTTTTATTCCACCTTTATTTTTGACAGCTTTTTTAAATAATCGAGTAGGAGCTGAATAATTATTTTATTCAGCGTCCTCTCACACCACCGTACGTACCGTTCGGTATACGGCGGTTCATTAGGAATTGTGTACAATTAGATATCTTTGGGATAAACTCTTATAACCTATGCTTTCAAAGTATTTATTTGTAAGAGTCTTATTTAGGATTGGGCTATTGGATATTCTTAAGTCACCTTTCCTTGTATTGGCGTATTCCCAGGCTTTTTGTTCTTCTACTCCTAGTTTTACTAAGTTATCATGCTTCGTTTTTATCTTCTTCCATTGTTTCCATATACATGCCCTTAGTCTTCGCCTTATCCATTCGTCAAGGGTTTTCATTATGCTTTTCGCGTCTGCTAATCCAAAATAGTTGACCCATCCTGTTGTTATTTGATTTAGTCTTTTTATTCTGTTTTCCATGCTTATTCCCTTGTTCCGATTGGTTATTTCTCTTACTTTTCCCTTAAACCTTTTGATGGATTTTTCATGGATTCTTATTCTTACTTCGTTTTCTTTTGTATAGAATGAAAATCCAAGAAATTTTCTTCTCCATGGTCTATCTACAGCACTTTTTGCTTCGTTGACTTTTAGTTTTAATTTGCTTTCTATGAATTTCTTTATGCTTCTCATTACTCTGTTTCCTGCAGACCTGCTTTTTACATATATGTTGCAGTCATCTGCATATCGGCAGAATTTATGCCCTCGTTTCTCAAGTTCTTTGTCTAGTTCGTCCAACATTATGTTTGCTAATAGGGGACTTAATGGCCCTCCTTGGGGTGTCCCTTCTTCTGTTGATACTTTGATTCCGTTTATCATTACTCCTGATTCTAGGTATCTTCGTATTAACTTTAGTACTCTTTTGTCCCCTATCCGCTTTTCTAGTTTGGACATTATTATGTCGTGGTTTACTCTGTCAAAGAATTTTTCTAAGTCCATATCTACAACCCATGTGTATCCTTCATTTATGTATGCTTCTGCGGCTTTTATTGCGTCTTTTGCACTGCGTCCTGGTCTGAATCCATAACTGCTATCAGAAAATGTATGGTTGTAGACTTTATTTAGTATTTGGGCTATTGCTTGTTGTATTAGTCTGTCTAGTACTGTAGGTATTCCTAGTAGTCTTACTCCTCCATCTGGTTTGGGAATTTCTACTCTTCGCACTGGTTGTGGTTTGTATTTCCCCTCCAGCAGTTGTTGTTTTATGGTTGCCCAGTTTTCTTTGAGATACGGTAGAAGTTCATCTACTCCCATCCCATCGACTCCATGGCTTCCTTTATTTGCAACAACGCGCTTGTATGCTGCTTCCATGTTCCCTCGTTCTACTATCATTTCAAGCATCTTGCCGGTATATCTTTGTACCTCGTTTCTTCCATCTTCCGACGCCGATGATATACTATGCACTTCCGTTGTCTTTTGAAATTCCATTTCTCTATTCAACGGATAGCCTCTTTGTTGAGTTGTCTGCAGTCTCTGCATATCTTTCGAGTCCATAAGATTTCCAAAACCTCCTAACGTTCGGTCCTTCCTTATCTATTCATGTCTAGATAAGTACTATGACCTCTGCTGACTTCTCAAGGTTCAGCCATACATCACTGCATGGGTTGTCACTTCAGATTTTACTTCCATGACTTATCCTTGAGACCTCCCCGGGTAAGAACGATAACTTTCATCTCATATATCTGCCAGATTTACTGTATGGGATTCGGGTAGTGTTGGACTTCGTTTTGTTACGCAAACTCATCCATCCCAATTCAGCCTCTTATCTGGTTCTTGTTCATCAGACCGAGATTTTGCCTTAAGCTTCCTTCAGATTCCACCTCACGATGGACACCCTTGCTCTTGGCTAGTGGTTCCCACTACCAAGCCCACAGCGGACTTTCACCGCCTAGTTATCGCCCATGCCGGGCGCACGTAAACTAAAAGAGGGCATCGCCCTCTTATTATTATATCATTATTCTACTGTATATGGTAGTAGTGCAATCTGTCTTGCTCTTTTAATAGCTTTTGTAAGCTGCCTTTGATGCCTTGCACAGTTTCCTGTAATTCTTCTCGGCAGAATTTTTCCTCTTTCTGTGATGTACTTGCGGAGCCTTGCTACATCTTTGTAATCAATCTTATCTATATTATCTGTGCAAAAAGCACAAACGCGCTTTTTTGCTTTTCTGCCTCTTTTTTTAGTAGCTGCGTTATCTTTCGCCGTCGTATTAGCTGTTGTCATCCTTCAACCTCCTTTTTAAAAAGGTAAATCATCTTCACTTTCTATAGGTGTAAAACCCTCAAACTCTTCCGGTATATCTTCAAATACGCTGTCATAGTCTTCATCGAAATCTTTATTTTCTTCAGCATTGCTACTGCTGCCAAAACCAGATTTCGGCTCTAAAAATCTCACGTCATCTGCTACAACTTCAGTAACCCAATGTCGATTGCCGCTACTATCATCCCATGTTCGGGTTTGAATGCTTCCAGTTACCGCTATTAATCTGCCTTTTTTTAAATTGTTACCGCAAATTTCTGCAAGTTTTCTCCAAGTTACGATGGGTATAAAATCTGTAGGCCTTTCCCCGCTTTGACTGACATAATTCCTGTTAACCGCTAATGTAAATGTAGTAACAGGAACCATGTTAGCACTATACCTCATCACAGGGTCTTTTGTAAGACGGCCTATTAAAATAACCTTATTTAACATTTTTAACCCACCTTTTTATATTAATAAACGATCATTCGTCAGTTCTTATTATTAAATATCTCAAAACGCCATCTGTGATCTTATAAACTCTCTCCAATTCCTGAGAAACCTTTGAGTTGCTGTTAAAGTTCATCAGTACATAATATCCCTCAGGCTTTTTGTCAATTGGATAGGCTAATTTTCTCTTACCCCATTCATCAAAATTGGTTATTTCTCCACCATTTTCAATGATGAGGTTTTTAAATCTTTCTATTAAGCCTTTTCTTTCCTCTTCACTTAAATCTGGAGAGAGAATGTACATTGTCTCGTATGACCTCATCTTTTCACCTCCTTTTGGACTAAACGGCCCCAAAAAGGGCAAGGCGGCAATCCATATCCATATTCTATCATTGTCCAGAGGGATTTTCAACTGTTTTTAAAATTTTTTTGATGCTCTTTTCAAATTTAGCTCGTGGCATCAAAACCATTCTTCCGCATTTTAGGCATTTTATGCGAATATCCATACCAACTCTTAAAATTTCCCATTCGTCAGAACCACAAGGATGCTTTTTTTTCATCTTTACAATATCTCCTACATGGAGTTCTTTTGGCAAAACAATCACCTCTAACTAATTTATGAACTTAATAAATCAACTGAAAAGGTGCTTTGATTTTCACACATTACTAACCAAGTTATGTGTCAATATTTGTTATTGTAACATCTGTATGCGGATACGGAAATGTAATCTTTTCTCTATCAAATACTTTTTTTATCCTGTATCTTATATCCCTTTCAACTTCCCATTGTTTCATAGGCTCTGTTTTCGCAATAATCGTTATTAAAACTTGCGAGTCCTGAAAATCCGTAATTCCCAAGACTGTAGGGCCCTCTATCACATCATTCCTGGATTTTTTTATATCTTCACAAATTTGTGTGAGCACATTTATTATTCTATCAATATCTTCCTCATAAGGAATACCTACATTTACAAGCGCTCTCATACTGCCTCGTGTATGGTTTGTTACAGTCTTTATTTCTCCATTTGGTATTATATGTAAATCGCCCGAAAAATCCCTTATTTTGCTTGTTCTAAGTCCTACTTCTTCAACAAGACCCGAAAAATTATTTATCGTTATATAATCCCCAACTCCAAACTGATCTTCAAATATTATGAAAAATCCCGAAATTACGTCTTTGACTAGATTTTGAGCACCAAAACCTATAGCCAAACTGCCAATTCCGGCAACTGCCAATATTGATGTCATTTCTATGTTGAAAATTTTTAGTATTGAAGCAGCTGCTATGAAGTAAATGACATATCTCAATATATTTTTGGTAAGAGACATTAAAGTGCCTATCTTTCTTTCAGGAAGCTGTATTTTTCCTTTTGTCTGTAATTTGTAAAACCTTGATATAAGTATGTCTCCTATTTTTATACCTATAAAAGCTATAACCAAAATTTTTATGATATCGAAAGTTACTTTTAATATTTTTATATCGTAAAGACTTGAAAATTTTTGGTATAGTTGAGCTATTGTCTCCATCATATCACCCGCTTCATTTCCTTTATATTTTATATATTACACAAGTAAGAAAGGTTTTTCAATAATTAAAACCGGAAATTACCTGTATTTAATTTTACATAGTTGACAAAAATATATTTGTAAGACTTATCAACTTAAGAAAGGAGAAACATATGGAGTTAATAAATATTGAAGACAAAAGTGCTGTAGGGCATTTTTATAAATTTTTCTCTAACTACCTGACAGAACTATATGATTATCGAAAAGAAATAGTTTTGCTGTGTATAGGGACTGATAGGTCCACAGGGGATAGCTTGGGACCTTTAATTGGTCATAAACTAAAGCCTCTTCTTAAAGGAAAAGCCCATGTCTTTGGTACTTTAGAAGAACCACTACATGCAAAAAACATACATCAGGTTTTAAAGTACATAAATTTAAATTATGGACGTCCTTTTATGATAGCGATAGACGCTTGTTTGGGTTCTTTAAACCACGTAGGTCATATCTCTGTTGGAAAAGGACCTATAAAGCCTGGAGCGGGGGTTTCTAAAGACCTGCCTCCTGTAGGAGATATGTTTGTTACAGGAATTGTCAATATCTCTGGTTTTATGGAATACATGGTGCTTCAAAATACAAGACTTAGAACTGTAATGAAAATGGCAGATATAATTTCTGTGGGAATATACAAGACAATAAATGAAATATATGAACAAAATCGAGTAGGAGCTGAATAATTATTTTATTCAGCGTCCTCTCACACCACCGTACGTACCGTTCGGTATACGGCGGTTCATTAGGAATTGTGTACAATTAGATATCTTTGGGATAAACTCTTATAACCTATGCTTTCAAAGTATTTATTTGTAAGAGTCTTATTTAGGATTGGGCTATTGGATATTCTCCAGTAGCCTTTCCTTGTATTGGCGTATTCCCAGGCTTTTTGTTCTTCTACTCCTAGTTTTACTAAGTTATCATGCTTCGTTTTTATCTTCTTCCATTGTTTCCATATACATGCCCTTAGTCTTCGCCTTATCCATTCGTCAAGGGTTTTCATTATGCTTTTCGCGTCTGCTAATCCAAAATAGTTGACCCATCCTGTTGTTATTTGATTTAGTCTTTTTATTCTGTTTTCCATGCTTATTCCCTTGTTCCGATTGGTTATTTCTCTTACTTTTTCCTTAAACCTTTTGATGGATTTTTCATGGATTCTTATTCTTACTTCGTTTTCTTTTGTATAGAATGAAAATCCAAGAAATTTTCTTCTCCATGGTCTATCTACAGCACTTTTTGCTTCGTTGACTTTTAGTTTTAATTTGCTTTCTATGAATTTCTTTATGCTTCTCATTACTCTGTTTCCTGCAGACCTGCTTTTTACATATATGTTGCAGTCATCTGCATATCGGCAGAATTTATGCCCTCGTTTCTCAAGTTCTTTGTCTAGTTCGTCCAACATTATGTTTGCTAATAGGGGACTTAATGGCCCTCCTTGGGGTGTCCCTTCTTCTGTTGATACTTTGATTCCGTTTATCATTACTCCTGATTCTAGGTATCTTCGTATTAACTTTAGTACTCTTTTGTCCCCTATCCGCTTTTCTAGTTTGGACATTATTATGTCGTGGTTTACTCTGTCAAAGAATTTTTCTAAGTCCATATCTACAACCCATGTGTATCCTTCATTTATGTATGCTTCTGCGGCTTTTATTGCGTCTTTTGCACTGCGTCCTGGTCTGAATCCATAACTGCTATCAGAAAATGTATGGTTGTAGACTTTATTTAGTATTTGGGCTATTGCTTGTTGTATTAGTCTGTCTAGTACTGTAGGTATTCCTAGTAGTCTTACTCCTCCATCTGGTTTGGGAATTTCTACTCTTCGCACTGGTTGTGGTTTGTATTTCCCCTCCAGCAGTTGTTGTTTTATGGTTGCCCAGTTTTCTTTGAGATACGGTAGAAGTTCATCTACTTCCATCCCATCGACTCCATGGCTTCCTTTATTTGCAACAACGCGCTTGTATGCTGCTTCCATGTTCCTTCGTTCTACTATCATTTCAAGCATCTTGCTGGTATATCTTTGTACTTCGTTTCTTCCATCTTCCGACGCCGATGATATACTATGCACTTCCGTTGTCTTTTGAAATTCCATTTCTCTATTCAACGGATAGCCTCTTTGTTGAGTTGTCTGCAGTCTCTGCATATCTTTCGAGTCCATAAGATTTCCAAAACCTCCTAACGTTCGGTCCTTCCTTATCTATTCATGTCTAGATAAGTACTATGACCTCTGCTGACTTCTCAAGGTTCAGCCATACATCACTGCATGGGTTGTCACTTCAGATTTTACTTCCATGACTTATCCTTGAGACCTCCCCGGGTAAGAACGATAACTTTCATCTCATATATCTGCCAGATTTACTGTATGGGATTCGGGTAGTGTTGGACTTCGTTTTGTTACGCAAACTCATCCACCCCAATTCAGCCTCTTATCTGGTTCTTGTTCATCAGACCGAGATTTTGCCTTAAGCTTCCTTCAGATTCCACCTCACGATGGACACCCTTGCTCTTGGCTAGTGGTTCCCACTACCAAGCCCACAGCGGACTTTCACCGCCTAGTTATCGCCCATGCCGGGCGCACATAAGATAAGGGCTTAAACTCAAGCCCTTTCTAATTTTATTTCAATATTTTTCAAATCTTTGTTTTTGATAAACTCCTCTATCACCTCTATAATTGGCTGATATTTTTCATAAAAGACTACTATTAAATCTCCTCCTTCAGCATTGTACATAGCCGCCCTTAATGCTTCTGTCTCTTTTAAAATAGTCTTTATTTTTTTCCTATCTATACCCCCTTTTATTGCACCTTGTTCTAATAATTTAGCTACTTCTCCCGGTTTTCTACCTCTTAAATCTAAATCTTCTTTTACATATATAAAGTCAAATCCTTGACCACAAATTTCTCCTACTTTTAATATGCTAGAATTTATTCTATCTCCTGGAACTCCTATCACACCGATGAGCCTGTTCGCATCAAGTTTTTGTGCTGCTTCTATTACACTTTTTATTCCAGCTATGTTGTGGCCATAATCTACTAATACACGGAAATTACCTACATTAAACAAGTTAAACCTCCCAGGATTGTGTGTAGTATCGCAGTAAAATGTCTTTATACCTTTTGCAATAATATTTACAGGCACTTTTACTCCATAAGAAGCAGCGATAGCTGCAAGAGCATTTTCCACGTTGTACAAAACTTTCCCTGACAAAGCTGCAGGAATCTCCTCTATCTTTACAACAGGAATTATTTGCCCATTCGCTATAACGATGACACCGTCTTTAACGTATACTGCTATTCCGCCTTTTTCTATATGTTTTTTTACAGTGAGGTTATTATCGTACATTGAAAAATATATTATTTTCCCTTTTGCCCTTTGGGCCAAATAAGTGGTCATCGGGTCATCAGCATTTAAAACACTATAACCGTCTTCTTTTACCGCTTCCACCACTAAAGCCTTAACAAAAGCCAAGTCTTCTAAAGTCTCTATCCCATCAATGCCAAGATGGTCTTCTGAAATATTGGTTATCACCCCTACATCTGCCAAATCGTAACCTAAACCTTCCCTTATAATACCTCCTCTTGCTGTTTCTAACACTGCAGCATCTATGTTTTTATCAGCAAGACAAGTTCTTGCACTTTTAGGACCAGTATTGTCACCTTTGTAGACACAGGTGTCATCGATATAAATGCCGTCAGTACAAGTCATTCCTACAGTATAGCCATAGGTTTTTAAAATATGAGCTGTCATCCTGGTGACTGTAGTTTTCCCGTTTGTACCCGTAATAGATATAATAGGTATGGTAGCTTTGCTTCCTTTAGGGAAAAGCATATCTACAATCGCTTTTGCTACATTTCTAGGTTTACCTTTGCTAGGATAATGGTGCATCCTTATGCCCGGAGATGCATTTATTTCAATTATTGCTCCATTTTCTTTAGTTAGAGGCTTTTTTATGTCCTCCATTGTAATGTCTATACCAGCTATATCAAGGCCAATGGCTTTTGCCGCTCTTACAGCAATTTCTATGTTATATGGGTGAATGTCATCTGTTTTGTCTATTGCAATTCCTCCTGTACTTAAGTTTGCGCTTTCCCTTAAAAACACTTTTTGCCCTTTTTTGGGGATATCTTCTAGATCAAATCCTTGTTTTTTAAGGATCATTTTAGAAATCGTATCTATTGTGAGTTTGGTAAGGGGTTTTTCATGGCCTTTTCCTCTTAAAGGATTTTTATTTTCCATTTCTACTAATTCTTCAATAGTATGAATTCCATCTCCTATCACATGGGCAGGAATTTTTTCAGCTACCGCTACTACTTTTTCACCTACAACTAATACTCTGTAATGTTTTCCCTTTATATGTTTTTCTACAATAACAAGGTCACTGTAAGCTTTGGCGTTTCTATAGGCTATACTTACTTCTTCTTTATTGGTTATGTTTAAATGAACTCCTTTGCCTTGATTTCCGTTGTAAGGTTTTATAGCGACAGGATATCCAATTTCTTCCGCAATAGCAATCGCTTCTTCTTCATTGTAAGCAACATCTCCTTCCGGCACAGGAAATCCATGGTCTCTTAAAATCTGCTTTGTCAAGATTTTATCTGATGCTATGTCTACAGCAATACAACTAGTATTTTGTGAAATTGTGCCTTCAATCATTTTTTGATATTTCCCATAACCTAGCCGCAAAATGCTTCCATTTCCCACCCTTGTAACTGGGATTCCCGCTTTTAAAGCTTCATTTTTTATAGCCATTGTGCTAGGCCCTAGTTCTATCTCAGCAATTATATTGCGTATTCTTTCTAGTCTTTCTTCTAAATCAAATTCTTCCCCCTGTATAAATTTATTTACCATTTCAACCGCTAATTTCCCCACTCTTATGCCACACTCTTCTAATCCATATTCATAAATTATATAATACAAATCCCCTTCTATATTTCTCGCTCTTCCAAATTTTACATCATACCCTAGCATATTTTGTAGTTCCAAAATTATATGCTCTGTCACATGGGGTAAATAGGTGCCTTCCTCTAATCTCTTTAGAAATCCCCCTTCATATCCGTAAGAACAACTATGTTTTGATAGGCTAGGAAGCCGTTTTATCAATCTCTCATTAAAGTTGGGTATATCTTTTGTAGGAATATCCAATCTCTCTATATCTACTACCATTTTTATTACAGGTCTATGGCTGTATATATTTCTCCCTCGATATACCCTTATATCTTTAATAATCATACTTTATCCTCCTTGAGCTTGACTTTGGGTATCCATTTTTCTAAATCATAACCATAACCGGATGGTAATATGTGAAGTATAACATTGGTGAGGGCTAAAATTTCATTAGGACTTGATTCAGAAACATTAGAGTGTTTTAGCTTTCTTCCCTCCACTACTGTCACAGCATTTGACCCTATTACCCTAAATTCATTTTCTTCTACAACTATGGCAGTATCTTCATCAATCCCTATTCCGAGATTGTTTGGGTTTTGAGCAATTGCTGCAAGAAGCCTTCCAATGCGCCCTCTTTGTGCAAAATGTTGGTCAATTATTACATCTTTTAATAAACCTAATCCAGGAGCCATTTTGATAGTGCATTTCCTGGGAGAATCTTCATCATTTCCCTCCACAATCATAGTTTGTGACATCACCGAAGCCCCTGCACTTGTACCTACAATCAAAGTTCCTTCTTTGTGCAATTGTTTTAACAATTTATCTATGCCACTTCCTCCTAAAATACTGGTTATCCTCAATTGGTCACCACCTGTAAAAAAAACGCAACTGCAATCTTCAAGTACATCCCTTGCATAGTTTATTTCTTTGTCTTCCCTTGAATTTATGTTTACAACTTTTACATCATTTGCCCCTAATTTTTTAAAAATAGAAATGTACATATTGCCCACTTCCACAGGTTTTTCTGTGGCTGTTGTCATTACAACTATTCTACTCTCTCTTCCCCCAGCTAAACCTACAACTTCTCTCAATATTTCACATTTGTCCTCTTTGTCTTCTGCTCCTCCTATGATAATCAACTTTCCTTTTACTTTCTCCGCCATTTATCCGCCTCCAAAAAATAATAAACTCTCAGGTTTCATAATTTATTATTCCTGAGAGTTTAACGCAATATACTCTATTAAATTTACAGAGTGCATAATTTTATTGCATCTTTTTCCACTTTTATTTCCAGGTTTTTGATATATAATATTTCACCATCGACAGTAACAGGTACTTCTCGATCTGCCTCTATTTCTACTTTTTTTGCTCTATAAACTTCTACAATTTTAAGTTTAGTATGGGTTCCAAAAAGAACTAAGGGCAATAAAACCAATAATTTAATCTTACTTATTTTGTCAACAATCATGACATCTAAATAGCCATCATTAGGATCAGCACCCGGCAAAAGCTTTAAGCCGCCTCCATAATAGCTTAAAACTCCCGCTGCAAAAATTGTTATTTCTCTATTTAACTCTTTATCATCCATCTTTATCTTTACAGAATAGGGCTTGTACTTAAAGAGGACATTTAAAAGGGCAGACAAATAAACCCATATTCCAGATAAAAACTTTTTAAACCGCACAGCCATTGCCGCTGTTTCAGAAGCGATGCCTGTGCTTGTAATATTTCCAAAAGTTAATATATCGTTTATCACAGCTCCGTCTATAATTTTAATATTACCCATTATAAGCACATCAATAGCCTTTTCTAACTTTTTAGGTATGTGGAAAAATCTTGCAAAGTCATTTCCTGTCCCTACAGGAATAATTCCCAGTACAGCCTGTGTACCTTTTATTCCATTTACTACTTCAAGTACAGTACCATCTCCTCCTACTGCCGCCACAACTTTAAATCCACTAAGAGCTGCTTTTCTTGCTAATATTTTCCCTTCCCCTGCATATTTTGTTATAAAAATTTTGTAATCGATTAATTTCTTTTTCATGATCCTTCTAATTTCTGGAATCTTCCGATAGGCCCTTCCTCCACCCGCCACTGGGTTCACAATAAACGCAATCAAAGTTATCACTCCCTGTTTTTTACAAAGCTTTTCTTTTGGCTCTTTCTATAGCTTGTACTTCTTCAGCAGAAAGAGGATATTTAGATTGCCCTCTTTCAATAGGTTTTGCAAAAGTAGCCGTCTCATTCCTTCCGTATATTCCAGACAAAACAATACCATCGTCATTGCTATCTAATAGGGCAATAGAAAAGCTTAAATCAGAGCCTACATCAGGAAAAGCATTATACCGCACCATTCCCACTTTTTTAATTGCTGTTTTTCCTTCTTTGTCTAAAGAATTTAAATCAATTTTTAACTTGTCTAATTTGTTTTTTATCTCTTCATTCTCTGTAAGGATTCTAGAAAAAATATCAAAGACATCTCCTTTTTCCAATGTTTTAATTACCTTATTATAAGTCCTGTTTAATCTTAAAAATTTCCCATTAATTATAAGTATGAAAATTAATTCTATAATTGATAAAACTGATAAAAACAAGATAATCAGCGTAGCATTTTGAGAAATAATGTCTAAAAAATTTTGCATAAGTTTCTCCTCCAATTCGTCAGAATGTTTTTCGCGAAATTATTTCAATAGCTTTTATAGCTTTTTCTACTTCTTCTTCAGTATTAAAATAGCCAATTCCAAATCTCAAAGTGCCAGTCTTTAGTGTGCCAATTGTTGAATGGGCTAATGGAGCACAGTGTATTCCCGCTCGAGTAGCTATATCAAAGTCTCTATCCAAAATATAACTTATTTCTCCTACATCTCTATCTTTTAATGTTATTGAAACTACTCCAACTCTTTCTTCTATTTCTTGTGGACCATATACTTTAACTTCTTTTATTTGCTCCAATCCTTCTATCAACATTTTAGTAAGCTTTCTTTCATGTTGATATATAGCATCTACACCTATGTTTTTTACAAATTTCACTCCTTCCTTTAGTCCTGCAATCCCTGGAGTATTAGGAGTACCACTTTCTAATTTGTCTGGCATCAAATCAGGTTGATACATTGACTCTGACTTACTTCCCGTTCCCCCTTCTTCAAGAGGCAATACATCTATACCTTCTCTTACATATAATCCTCCTGTACCTTGAGGACCGTACAATCCTTTGTGGCCAGGAAAAGCTAAAAGGTCGATGTTTTGTCTTTCTACATCTATAGGCAATACTCCCGCCGTCTGAGCTGCATCCACCAAGAAAATTAAATTCATTTCCCGGGCAATATTTCCTATTTCCTCAATAGGATTTATCGTACCTGTCACATTGGAAGCATGGGTTATTGCAATCATTTTTGTTTTTTTTGTAATTGCTTTCTTTATATCCTCAGGGTCAATCTTTCCTTCCTCATTTGCTTTCACAATTGTAACTTCTATTCCTTTTTCTTTCAATGCCATAAGGGGCCTTATCATAGAATTATGCTCCATACTAGAAGTTATTACATGATCTCCTTCTTTCAAAAGGCCCTTTAAAGCAATATTCAAAGCTTCTGTTGTATTAGATGTAAATACCACTCTCATAAGGTCTTTAATATTGAAAATGCTGCATATCTCTTGCCTGGCTTCAAAAATAACCCTTCCTGATTCAAGTGCCATTTTGTGTCCGCCTCTTCCAGGGTTTCCGCAGTTTCTTAAAACTTTCTCTACTTCCTTATACACTCCCTCGGGTTTAGGCCAAGAAGTAGCAGCATTATCAAAATAAATCATAATCCTATCTCCTTTAAATTAAATCTCCCGCTATTAATATATGCAAACCTCCTTTTAGAGTTCTTAACTATATTTTATATTTATTTTTTCTCATTAGCAACAAAAAACTAATTAAAGTGTGTGTCAAAAGTTAGGTGAATAATATGCTGACAATTGCACGTACCTAATTAAATCCCTCGTTTTGCTTTAAAAATGGTAAAATTGCTGCAAAATTGGATAAAATTAAAAGCCTCCATAAAAATAGGAGGCTTTTTAGCCCTTTCCATAAATGATTTCAATAATTCTTGTCAAATCTTCCTCACTGTAATATTCTATTTGTATAATTCCTCTATCTTTACTTCTTTGAGATATTTTTACTTTTGTTCCTAAAAAACTGCATAAATTATCTTCTATTTCCTTAACATGCACATCTATCTTGTCCAACTTTAGCTTTTTCGTGATTTTTTCATTTTTACGCAATAGATTCTTTACTAAATTTTCTGTTTCTCTTACATTTAAATTTTCTTCAACAACTTTTTTTGCTGCTTCATACTGTAAACTTTTATTTGGTAAAGAAAGTATAACCTTTGCATGGCCTATTGTTATATCACCTTTCACTAACATTTCTTGCACTCTATCGTCGAGATTGAGAAGTCTTATGCTATTTGCAATTACCGAACGGCTCTTGCCAATTTTTTTAGATATCTCTTCTTGTGTAAGATTAAATTGTTCTATCAATGCTTTATATGCTTTAGCTTCCTCGATGGGATTTAAATCTTCCCTTTGCAAATTCTCAATCAAGGCTATTTCCATAATCTGTAAATCATCAAAATCCTTCACAATTGCTGGTATTTCCGAAAGTCCCGCAATTTTAGCAGCTCTCCAACGTCTTTCCCCTGCTACTATTTGATATCCAGAATCTACCTTTCTTACTATAATTGGCTGAATAACTCCATGTTGTTTAATAGATTCTGCTAATTCTTTTAAACTTTCTTCATCAAATTGTTTTCTCGGTTGGTATTGATTGGGATGAATATAGGCTATATTTATCGTTTCTACCCCTTGCAGTTCTTCTGTTTGATATTCCGGTATAAGAGCCTGTAATCCTCTACCTAGCCCCTTTTTACCAGCCATTTCATCACCACCTTTGTAAATTTTTCATATCCCTGCCCTTTCTATCACTTCTAATGCCAATTCATCATAAGCCTCTGCTCCTTTAGAATTAGGGTCATATATAGAAATTGGTTTTCCGAAACTTGGTGCTTCTCCTAAGCGAATATTTCGTGGAATAATCGTTCTATAAACTTTGTCTTTAAAAAATTTTTTCACCTCATCTACCACTTGTATAGATAAGTTTGTCCGAGCGTTAAACATAGTAAGAACTACACCTTCTATTTCCAATTCAGGATTCAAGCTCTTTTTTACGAGATTGATTGTGTTCATAAGCTGAGTAAGTCCTTCTAAAGCATAGTATTCGCACTGAATTGGAACAATTACTGAATCAGCAGCAGTAAGAGCGTTTATAGTCAAAAGTCCAAGAGATGGAGGGCAATCTATTAATATATAGTCAAATCCATCTTTAATTTGATTTACAGCATTTTTTAATTTATATTCTCGCGAAAGCATAGGAACTAATTCGATTTCTGCTCCTGCCAATTGAATACTGGAGGGAACTATTGAAACCTTTAAATCATTCAAATATATTATTGCATTTCTTATGTCTTCCTCTTCAATCAATACCGTATATGTAGTGTGTTTTAAAGAAGCCGGGTTTATCCCAAAGCCACTCGTCATATTACTTTGAGGATCTATATCTATACATAAAACTTTTTTCCCTTGCACTGCTAAAGAATATCCTAAGTTTATAGTTGTAGTAGTTTTACCTACACCACCTTTTTGATTTGCAATAGCAATAACCTTGCCCATTTTTTCACCCCCTTTTGCGTACAAATACCTCTTTAAGGATGCTAAACTTATATGTCTATTATATCATTGTTTATACCAATGTTCCACATGGAACATTATCAAGGGGGGGTGAAAAAGTTTTTTACTTTTTAGAAATTTTGATTACAAACTCTACATATTCTTCCATATCATTTTCAATATATTCTGCCGGCACACCAGATTTTTTCATTAAATCTACAGCTTGTTTCACTGTATTTACAAAAATTCTTATGTCTTTATAAAATTTCATCATCTTTTTGTTTGCCTTTTTTGTTTCTTCCTGTTGTTTAGTAATTTTATCTATCATATCTTGTATAAGTTTTTCCGTTTGGCTTACATTTAACTTTTTCTTTACAATTACTTCTAAAGCTTTTTTTTGCAATTCTTCATCAGGAAGCCTTAAAAGGGCTCTGGCATGTCTTTCTGTTAAATCATTTTCTAATAACTTTTCTTTTATTTCTTTACTTAACTTTAAAATTCTCAGCTTATTGGCAATAGTCGATTGACTTTTGCCCAACATTTTTGCTAACTGTTCCTGCGTCAAATGGTGATCGTTTATCAAATTGTAATATCCTTCAGCTTCCTCGATAAAATTCAGGTCTTCTCTTTGTAAGTTTTCAATTAAAGCTAAAACAGCTGCATCTTCATCTTGAGCATTTACAATTATTGCCGGTATTTCAGTAAGTCCTGCTAACTTTGAGGCTTTTAACCGCCTTTCCCCCGCTACTAATTCATAGGAATTGTTACCTACCATTCTCACAGTAATAGGTTGCAGCACTCCATAAACTTTGATTGATTCGGATAATTCTTGTAAATTTTTTATATCAAAAGTCTTCCTGGGCTGATAAGGACTAGGTCTTATAGAGTCAATCGGCAAATAAGAGATTTCCTGCATTTTGCTCGACAACACCTTTACACACCCCACTTTTTTAAAACAATAATAGATTTTCTAACATATATATTCGACAAATAATGTAAAATTCCTCCTTAAATTCAAATATATTGTTTAAATTATAAAAAAGTCTCAGGAATAGGAATAAGACAATTGAAAAAATCTTTTTGTTGTATGAGTTCCGCCAATTTTTGAGGGTAAACTTGATAGTTTTTCAAATCCTTAAGATCAACCCATTTTACTTCTTTTAAAACCTGTTTCTCTTTAGGTAATTCAGGGTCACTTCCTAAGGTCAATTTTCCCCCAATAATAGAGGAATAAAAATATGTTACATAGTAAATATCATATTCTTGAATATAACACACTCCGTTCAACTTAATGTCATAGCCTGTTTCTTCTTTACATTCTCTTATAGCGGCAACTGCTACTGATTCATTTTCTTCTACCCTACCTCCTGGAAAAACCCATGCTACTTCCTCCCCCTCTTGATGTTTTACTAAAAGAACTTTTCCTTTTTCAACAATGACAACTCTCGCAACTAAAAAGCTCGCTCTAAATTTTAACATTTTTTCTTCCCTCATTCCAAGATTGATATACTAAAATTATACCATAAAAATTTTTTATAAAAATAAAAAAGAACAGTCTAACCTGTTCTCAGTTTGTTGACAAAGTTCTATTTTTGTTGGCATTTTGCATCGTTTGCTCCGGTAACATCACAGACTAAACTAGCGCTCGGCCTCGGACTCAGGCGGGGCTTCTGCGTCAGCGGCATCCTTTCCTCAGGTGCCCGCCTCCGCCCTCACAAGGCTGCGGCTCCGCCGACCTCTCTCTGTCTCGCTAAGTTTCCCGGCACTCAACTGAACACGCTAGTCCTCTCTCTTATTACTTTTTTCTAACATGTTTAAGTTGAATGCCGGGCTGTTAAGTCACTCACTTATGCAAAATGCCAACATATCATAAAGACATTACACTTTTATGCGTAAAGTGCATTGATGACAAACTTCTAACTTCACAAAGGAGACCTTTTTATAGCATTGGCCTTTCTGGGATATTTCAGAGGACAGTTATCTCCTTTTCTTATAATTATCAAATGATGAAGTATATCACTAAAAGGAAGTCTGATTTGCTTTACCTCCTCAATTTCACCTTTTAACTCCTTTAAAGCTTTTTGACTGCTTTTTATTTCTTCCTCAACTTCTCTTCCTTTTAAAGCAATAAAATACCCACCTACTTGTACAAAAGGAAGAGTATATTCCAATAAAACATTTAAAGGTGCAACAGCTCTTGCCACAGATAAATCAAATTGTTCTCTATATTTTATGTCTTTTCCTATATCTTCTGCTCTTCCATGAATTAATTCTATTTCATTTATACCCAATTTATTTATAACCTCTTCTAAAAAAGTAATTCTTTTTTTAGAAGCGTCTAAAAGAGTAGCTTTTAATTTAGGAAACACAATTTTTAAAGGAATAGAAGGAAAACCAGCCCCTGTACCAACGTCTATAATTTTTTCGTCCCCTTTTATTTTCCCACTCTTAACCACAGATAAGCTATCTAATAAATGCTTAATCACAACTTCACTTTCTTCTGTAATTGCCGTTAAATTCATCTTCTGATTCCATTCCAATAAAAGAGCATAATATTTTTGGAAATGTTCCACATGGAACATTTCCAAAAATATACCCCACTCTTTAGCGCCCTCAATTAGCATATCAACCGATTTGTTCTTCATCGTCTTTATTTCTCCTTAACTGCTGCATGTAAATTAAAAGCACAGAAATATCAGCAGGTGAAACTCCCGAAATACGAGAAGCCTGTCCAATTGAAGTAGGCCTTATTTTTGTCAATTTTTCTTTTGCTTCATTACTCAAACCATGAATTTGATAATAATCAATATCTTCTGGAATTTTTTTGTTTTCCAATGCTTTAAAGTGTTCAACTTGTCTCAGTTGTTTTATTATATATCCTTCATATTTAATATTTATGTCTATTTGCTCAGCCACACTATCTAAAATATCATGCGGTCTATCTTTATCCAAAAATTTAGTAGACTTATAATCAATTTCAGGTCGCTTTAACAAAGTATAAAGGTCAATTCCTGTAACTAAAGGAGTACTTCCTTTAGATATGAGAAAATTGTTGACTTCCTCAGAAGGTCTTACCATGACGCCAGGAAGTCTTTGCATCTCTTTTTCTAACTGAATCTTCTTCTTTAAAAATTTTTGATATCTTTCTTCTGTTACAAGACCAATTTTATACCCTAGCTCTGTCAATCTAAAATCTGCGTTATCTTGTCTTAATAGAAGTCTATATTCCGCTCTCGAAGTAAGCATCCTATAAGGCTCATTTGTACCTTTTGTCACTAAATCATCAATTAGCACTCCTATATAAGCTTGAGACCTATCCAAAATTACAGGAGGTTCGTTTAAAAGCTTCATAGCAGCATTTATTCCCGCCATCAAACCTTGAGCAGCCGCTTCTTCATATCCAGATGTGCCATTGACTTGTCCTGCAAAGTACAACCCTTCAATTTTTTTAGATTCTAAAGTAGCTTTTAATTGTGTTGGGTCTATACAGTCATATTCAATAGCGTAAGCTGGCCTCATCACTCTTACATTTTCAAGACCGGGAACAGTCCTCAAAAATTCCAGTTGTACATCTTCAGGTAAACTAGAAGACATGCCTTGTACATACATCTCATAAGTATTTAATCCTTCTGGTTCAATAAAAATTTGATGCCTTTCTTTGTGGGGAAATTTTACAACTTTATCTTCAATAGAGGGACAGTATCTTACTCCTACCCCTGTTATTTCACCACTAAAAAGAGGAGAACGGTCAATATTTGCCATTATTATTTCATGAGTTCTTTTATTCGTATAAGTGAGCCAACAGGGTAACTGTTCTATTTCGATTTTATCATGCATATAGGAAAAAGGAGTAATAACTTCATCCCCCGGCTGTATTTCCATTTTGGAAAAATCAATGCTTCTTTT
This sequence comes from Thermoanaerobacter ethanolicus JW 200, assembly GCF_003722315.1. Classification (NCBI taxonomy): domain Bacteria; kingdom Bacillati; phylum Bacillota; class Clostridia; order Thermoanaerobacterales; family Thermoanaerobacteraceae; genus Thermoanaerobacter; species Thermoanaerobacter ethanolicus. The sequence continues at coordinate 392,272 of NZ_CP033580.1, forward strand.
ATCAACTCTCGCAGGAGTACCTGTTTTAAATCTCATCAATTTAAAACCTAATCTTTTCAAAGTCTCAGAAAGCTCATTAGCTGGAAAAAGCCCGCTAGGTCCACTGTTAAAACTTACATCACCAATTATAACCCTTCCTTTTAAGAAGGTCCCTGTAGTAATAATGCAAGCCTTACATTTATATATCGCACCTAATTTTGTCACAACCCCCGTGACTTTGTTGTCTTCTACCAAAATGTCTACAATTTCCGCCTGTTTTATATCAAGGTTTTCTTGTCTTTCTAAAGTGTACTTCATGTTCATCTGGTAAAGTTTTTTGTCAACTTGTGCTCTCAAAGACCTTACAGCAGGGCCTTTACTGGTATTTAAAGTGCGAATTTGTAGTAGCGATTTGTCAGTATTTATAGCCATTTCCCCACCTAAAGCGTCAATCTCTCTCACCAACTGAGCCTTGGCAGGGCCACCAATAGAAGGATTGCAAGCCATCAAAGCAATAGAATCTAAGTTTACAGCAAAACCTACTGTTTTAAGTCCCAACCTTGCACAAGCGAGAGCAGCCTCACTGCCCGCATGTCCCAACCCAACAACTACCACATCATATTCTCCAGCAATAAATCTCATACTTTTCACCTACTTTCCAACACAAAATCTTTCAAAAATTTGATTTATTAAATCTTCAGTTGCTGTTTCACCAGTAATTTTCCCTATTTGCTCAAGAGCTGCATTTAAATCAATTGTAATTAAATCCTCACTATACTCCCTCTCAATGGCTTCTACAACACTTTCCATATATTTTTTTGCATTGATAAGGGCTTCCTTGTGCCTTGAATTTGTAATTATTTCGTCTTCCTTAACATTTATATTTCCCTTAAAAACCAAATTGTATATTGTGTCTTCCAATTCTTGTAGCCCAATTTTTTCAACAGTAGAAACCTCTATTATTATACCATCTTTGGTAAGATTTTTTAATTCTTTTTCATCAATTTTTTTAGGTAAATCGATTTTATTCAACACAAATACAATATTTTTACCTACCAAAATGTCGAAAATTTCGTAGTCTTCTTTAGTTAACTCTCTTGAGGCATCCAGCACAAACAATATTAAATCTGCTTCCGCCAGAACTTCTTTGCTTTTAGCAACTCCTATTTTTTCCACCAATTCGTCTGTATCTCTAATTCCTGCCGTATCAATAAGTTTTATTGGAATACCTTTTACATTAACATATTCTTCAATAATATCCCTGGTAGTTCCTGGTATGTCTGTGACAATAGCTCTATTTTCTTTCAATAAGGCGTTTAAAAGAGAGGATTTACCAACATTTGGTTTACCAATTATAGCAGTTTTAAGTCCTTCTCTTATAATCATTCCACTTTCAGAAGATGCAATAAGTTTATCGATATCTTCCACTATTTCCTTGGCAGTTTCTAACATTTCTTTTCTCTCAAGTTCCTCCACATCATCTTCAGGAAAATCTATTAAAGCTAAAAGATGGACTAATAGACCCATGATTTTGTCTTTTAATTCTTTCATCTTTTGCCCTATATGACCTGATAACTGCTTTTGAGCGTATTTATTAGCAAGCATAGTCTTAGCGGTAATTATATCTATAACTGCTTCGGCTTGAGATAAATCAATTCGCCCATTTAAAAAAGCTCTTTTTGTAAATTCCCCTGGTTCAGCTAAACGAGCACCTTGTTTTAATACTAATTCCAAAATTTTAGAAGTAACTACTATACCTCCATGACAATTTATTTCAACTATATCTTCTCTGGTATAGGTATTAGGTTTTTTCATAATAGATACTAAAACCTCGTCATATACTTCTTCTGTTTCTGGGTCTACTATGTGTCCATAGTGCAAAGTATGACTTTTCACCTTTTTTATATTTTTAGGCTTATAGGGTTTAAAAATTTTTGAAATTATCTCTAAAGCATCATCTCCACTTATTCTAACTATTCCAATTCCTGCTTCTCCCGGAAAAGTGGAAATAGCTGCAATTGTATCAAAAACCATTTTCATCACCAACCAAAAAATTGTCTTATAAAATAATATACCAATGTTTTTGGCTTTTCAATCACAAATATAAAAAAACCCCCTTGACAGGGTATTATTTTAAAGCTATTATGACTCTTCTGTTAGGCTCCTCTCCTTCACTATAAGTCTCTACATATGGATGGTCCTGCAAAGCCATGTGAATTATTCGCCTTTCATTAGGACTCATCGGCTCTAACTCAACGCTTTCTTTTGTCTCCATTACTTGTTTGGCTAATTTTTTTGCAAGCCTAATTAGAGTCTCTTCCCTTCTTTTTCTATAATTTTCTGCATCTAATATAATCCTTCTATATCTATCATATTCTCTATACTTGCTAGCAACGACATTTACAAGATATTGCAATGAATCTAATGTCTCTCCCCTATGACCTATCAGCAACCCTACATTTTTTCCATATAAATTAAACTTTATAGTATCCTCATCTTCTTCTATATCAAATTTAACATCTAATTTCATCGCTTCAATTACTTGCTGTAAAAAATTTCTAGCACTCTCCTTTACTACATCTTTTAAAATCACTTTAACTATTGCCTGCTTGCTTATAAGACCTAGAAAACCTTTACCCCCTTCATCCAACACTTCTACTTCTACCATTTCCCTCGGTACGCCAAATTCTTGCAACGCAAGATTTACAGCTTCTTCCACCGTCTTACCTGTCCTTATAAGCTCTTTCAACTTATGATTCCCCCTTAGCAGTATTGGTCTCTCTCATAAAAATATACTGCTGCACTATCTGGAATATATTGCTTGTAACCCAATATATTCCTACCCCTGCCGGCAAAGAAACAGTTACCCATCCCATAAAAATTGACATCATTATATTCATAGAATTTTGACTCTTGTCTGTTGCTACCATTGCAGAAGATATATAAGTAGTCACAGTAGCTAAAATAGGAATTATATAATAAGGGTCCTTTTGTGCAAGGCTATGCATCCATAAAAAAGAAGCAGTTGAAAAAGCTGGATAGGTTCTAAGCATCGTAAAAAGCGGCCACAATATTATCAAAGGCAAAAGCATAGGTAAACATCCACCGAAAGGATTTACTTTTTTCTCTTGATACAATTTCATTGTTTCCATGTTTAATTTTTGAGGGTCTTTAGCATACTTCTTTTGAAGTTCTTCTACAAGAGGCTGTATTTCTTTCATCTTTTTCATTGTGCTCATTTGCTGTATATAAAAAGGCAAAAGAAGTATCCTTATTAAAATAGTAAAAATAATTATAGCGATACCATAATTTCCCACATAATGATGTATAAATTCTAACAATTGTCCTAAATACATAGCAATTGTTGCCATAATATACCTCCAAAAATTTATTTTACAGGGTCATATCCCCCGGGATTAAAGGGATTGCACCTTAAAATCCGCCAAATTGACATAATTCCGCCCTTTAAAAGTCCATGCTTTGATATTGCTTCTATAGAATATTGAGAACAAGTTGGGTAAAATCTACAGGTCCTTGGCTTCATAGGCGAAATATATCTTTGATACAACTTAATTAAAAAAATAACAACATTTTTCATCTTTCATTCCCCGCATAAAGAGGTGTTTTCATAATCAATTTTCTCATGGAATTTTTTAAAGTGTGAAAATCAGCCTCTACAATTTTCCCCCTTGCGACAAAAATTATATCAAAACCTGTTTTTATCTCAATATCTAAAAGTCTAAAACTTTCATGTAAAAGCCTTCTAACTCTATTTCTTACCACACTTTTACCTATTTTTTTACTCACTGAATAGCCAACTCTATTAAAACCTAAATTATTTTCCATATAATACATTACAACAAACTGATTAGCAACAGATTTTCCATTTGAATAAACCTTTTTAAATTCATAACTTTTTTTAATTTTTATAATCTTGTTACTCATTTATACCTCCGGATTGTAAAAAAGGCCCTAAAGGCCTCACGCTGTCAATCTATGTCTACCTTTTTGTCTTCTTCTTTTTAAAACATTGCGACCACTTTTGGTAGACATCCTCTTTCTAAAACCGTGCACTTTTTTTCTATGTCTTTTTTTGGGTTGATAAGTGCGAAGCATTGCCACACCTCCTAAAACCTAAAAAATGCTATAAAAATTATAACGTTAATTAAGGAGGATGTCAACAAGACTTTTTAAAATAAGAAAATTATCAACAACTTAAGAATTATCTACACACAGCTGTAGACAAAATTATTTTTCTTATTGATAATCTGTTGATAATTTGCTATTATAAAATTAAACTGTTGATAACTTAAATAAATTGTAGCCACAAAAATAACAACTTATTCACAGGTTGTTGATAAATTTGTGAATAAGTTGTTATTTAAATGTTAGTTTTCTTATTCATTATATTTATAATCAATGTATTTTAATTTTTTTATCAGTTTTTTTATCAAAATATCTTTTATCAACAATATCTGCACATGTGTTTTTGTAAAAGTTATCAAATTAAAAAATTCACAAAACTAAATTTAACTTACTAACAACTAACTTATACCGATAATATATTATGCCACCCTTTTAAATAAGTTATCCACATTTTATTGATGGGCTTAGGAGGTCATACAATGTATGGAGATCATCGTCAAATATGGGAGAGGATAGTGGAGGTCATAAAGAGTGAGCTTACCCCCACCAGCTATAACACCTGGTTAGTTCACATAAAACCCTTAGCAATCATTGATGATGTATTATTTTTAAGCACTCCTAATACTTTTACAAAAAATATAATAAATGGAAGATATATAAATATTATCTACGACGCTGCTTCAAAAGCTACAAATAAACTATACGAGATAAAAATATTATCAGAAGACGAAGAAGAATATAGAGAAATTAAAGAATCTATCGAAAAAGAAAACTTAACTGAATCCACTACTCTTTCCACCCTAAATCCAAAATATACTTTTGATACTTTTGTAGTTGGAAACAGCAATAAACTTGCTCACGCTGCATGTCTTGCAGTAGCTCAAGCTCCTGCAAAAGCGTATAACCCTTTATTTATTTATGGAGGAGTGGGTTTAGGTAAAACCCATTTAATGCATGCAATAGGGCACTTTATCAATAAACATCAAAGTGGTTACAAAATAATGTACGTTACGTCAGAAACGTTTACAAATGAGCTGGTTAACTCCATAAAAGACGACAAAAACGAAGAATTTAGAAACAAGTACAGAAACATTGATGTCCTTCTAATAGATGATATTCAATTCATAGCAAAAAAAGAACGAACTCAAGAAGAATTTTTTCATACTTTTAACACTCTTTACGAAGCCAATAAGCAAATAGTTATATCCAGTGATAGACCACCAAAAGAAATTCCAACTTTAGAAGAGAGACTAAGGTCAAGGTTTGAATGGGGTTTAATTGCGGATATACAGCCACCAGATTATGAAACAAGAATTGCAATACTTAAGAAAAAAGCTCAATCAGAAAATCTAAATATACCCGACGAAGTTTTAGCTTATGTGGCAGAAAAAATCCAATCAAACATAAGAGAGTTAGAAGGAGCGTTAATAAGAATCGTAGCTTTTTCAAATCTTACAAAATCTAATATAGATTTAGAATTAGCTAAGCATGCTTTAAAAGAAATTGTATCCAATAAAACGAGAGAAATAACTGTAAAACTCATACAAGAAGAAGTTTGCAAGTACTATAACATAAAACTAGAAGATTTCAGGTCCCGCAAAAGGACAAAAAACATAGCTTATCCGCGGCAAATTGCAATGTACTTAGCGAGAGAACTGACAGATTTATCTCTTCCAAAGATAGGAGAAGAATTTGGAAAAGACCATACTACTGTAATCCATGCCTATGAAAAAATCTCTAGTGAAATAAAACAAGATGAACTTCTCTCAAGGCAGATTGAAGAACTTAAAAAGAGAATAAAAGGTTTTTAACATATAAACAGGGATAACCCTGTTTATATGTTTTAAAATTTTTTGTCTGTGAATATTGTTAATAATTTTAAATAATTATCCAAAAGTTATTCACAGACAATTATCGACTTTTTCTCTGCTTTACAAACTCTTACTAACAAAATAACACTTTCTATTACTACGACTACTAAATGTTTATCTTATCTATTATATGATTTGATTCAAAAAAATATTCTCAAAAACAGGAGTGAAAAAAATGAAATTTGTGTGTGACAAAAATTCATTATTTGAAGGAGTAAATATTGCAATAAGGGGGGTATCCTCCCGTACTACTCTTCCTATTCTTCAAGGTATAAAAATCTCGGCTTTAAAAAGTCAGGTCAAATTTTCAGGAACTGATTTGGACATAGGAATAGAATGTCAAATTCCTGCGGTGGTAGAAGAAGAGGGTGAAATAGTAGTACCTGCAAAAATTTTTTCAGAATTAGTTCGGAAATTGCCTGAGGGAGATGTAAAAATAGAAAGTGATTCTCAAAACACAGTAAATGTAGTTTGCGATAGTATAAATTTCACTATTGCAGGAAGTGATGCTTTAGAGTTTCCTGAAATTCCTAAAGTATCTAAAGAAAATTCTTTTAAATTGACGCAAAATATTCTAAAAGACTTAATAAGAAAAACGGTCTTTTGTATTGCCCAGGAGCAAACAAGACCTATTTTGACAGGTGTTCTATTCGAAGTGTTTCAAAATGAAGTTAAAGCAGTAGCTTTAGATGGATTTAGAATGGCTATATATTCTTATCAGAGTGAGGAAAAATTCTTTGACGAGGATATAGAAAAATATTCTATAGTAATTCCAGGTAAAACTTTAGAAGAGATATACAGAATCTTAAAAGATGAGGAAACAGAGATAGAGATATACCACACTGCTAATCAAGTGTTATTCCAAATTGAAAATACAAAGGTAATATCGAGGCTTTTAGAAGGAAGCTTTATAAACTACAATGCTGTTTTACCAAAGGATTATAAGACTGAAGTGGTAGTCAAAAGAGAAGTTTTAACTGAAAGTATTGAAAGAGCTTCACTAATTGCAGAAAGCAAAAATAATTTGATTAAGTTTGAGATTGGTGATAAATTTATTACTGTTTCTTCTAATTCTGAAAAGGGTAAAATGGTAGAAAAGATAGAAGTCGATGTAAAAGGAATGTTTCTTGAGATCGCTTTTAACTCAAGATATTTATTAGATTCTTTAAGAGCCATCGATGAAGAGGAAATAACGCTTTATTTCATAAATAGTATAAATCCGTTAATAATAAAACCTATAGGAAGTAAAGATTATCTTTATATGATACTTCCTGTAAAACTCAATTAAAAATAAGAGGTGTTTTTTAAATGATAGAAGTGCCTATAGAGACGGAATATATTACCTTAGGGCAATTTTTAAAGTATATGAAAATATGTCAAACTGGAGGACAAGCAAAGCAATTTATTTTAGAAGGAAAAGTTAAAGTAAATGGCGCAATAGAATTAAAAAGAGGTAAAAAACTTCGCAAAAATGATATAATTGAGGTAGAGGGTAAAACTTATATCATAAAGTGAGGAATTTAACTTGTATGTGAAGGAGCTATTTGTCGACAATTTTAGAAATTTACAAAAGCAAAAAATAGAATTTTGCGAAGGAATAAATATATTTTATGGTTTAAATGCACAAGGAAAGAGCAATTTATTAGAAAGTATTAGGCTTTTAAGTATGGGAAGGTCTTTTAGAGGGAGCAAAACTACAGAACTAATAAAATTTGGAGAAGATTATTTTTATGTAAAAGCAATAATTTGTCAAGAAAATAACGATAAAAAAATAGAATTTGGATACAAGAAAAATGAAAATAAAGTCATTAAAGTAAATGGCAATAAAATAAAGTCAACTTCCGAACTTTTAGGTCAACTTTTGACAGTCATTTTTTCTCCTGAAGATTTAAACATAATAAAAGAAGGACCTTCCTATCGCAGGAAATATTTAGATTCTTGTATCTCTGTGGTTGAAAAGAATTATCTTTATAATCTCATGCAATATAACAAAATACTAATAAATAGAAATAAACTATTAAAGACTATAAAAGAAGGAAAAAGTAGAAGTATACTAGAAGTTTTCGATGACCAATTAGTAGAATACGGTGCAAAAATAATTGTGGTGAGACAAAGTTACTTAAAAAATGTAGAAATTAATATAAAAAAATTTTTACTTGAAATTTCCAATGAGACAGCAGAAATTGTCTACCTAAATAGTGTTGGACTTAAAGATGCTTCAGATGAAGAAATAGTTAAAAAAAGATTAAAAGAAAAACTATTAAAGAATATAGATTTAGATTTAAAGTATCTTACAACACAAGTAGGACCTCATAGGGAAGATTTTAAGATTATTATAAACGGCTATGATTCAAGAGTATATTCTTCTCAAGGCCAACAGCGAACAGTGGCTTTATGCCTTAAATTATCAGAGTTTGAAATTTTAAAAAAGGAGACTGGTGAAAAACCCATACTGCTTCTGGATGATGTAATGTCAGAGTTAGATGAAAATAGAAAGAAATATATCTTAGAAAGATTGCAAGGTTTTCAGACTTTTATAACCCATACTACAAAAAGAGATTTAAAAGGAGATTGTTATTTTAAGATATCTAATGGGGTTGTCATTAAGGAATAGGGGGTCAAAAAATGTATGTCCATTTAGGCGGCAACGTGGTAGTACCCGATAAAGAAATTATAGGCATTTTTGATATGAATATTGTAACCACTTCTGAAGCTACTATTCAGTTTCTGAGAGTAGCGGAAGAAGAAGGATTTGTGGTCAGAATTTCTGACGAAAAGCCAAAGTCTTTTATAATCACAGAAAGGGATAAGAGGAGTATTATTTATTTATCACCAATTTCTGCCTTTACTCTTATAAGAAGGACACAAAAAATAGAGGAATAGGGAGGTATTGAATTGTATCAAAAAACATCGGAAAAAATTGTTGTGAGAAATGAAGGAAAGAAGTTAGAGCTTAGAGTATTAGGTGATAAAATTATTAACGTTTTTGTAAGTAATAAAGAGGAAAAAAGAAAGGATACAATTGCGATAGAAAGGAAAGAATACGATACTCCTGAGTTTAGTATAAGTGATGAATTAGAAAGCATATTAATTGAGACTAATTCATTGAAAGTAAAAATAAATAAAAATGACCTTTCTGTGAGTTTCCTAGATAAAAATGGAAATATAATTAATGAGGATTACAATGGAGGAGCAAAGTTCAATGAAACAGATGTAAGGTGCTATAAAAAGTTAAGAGAAGACCATTTTTACGGTTTTGGAGAAAAAGCAGGATATCTCGACAAAAAAGGCGAAAGGCTGGAGATGTGGAATACAGATGAATTTATGACTCACAACCAGACTACAAAACTTTTATATGAGTCTTACCCTTTTTTCATAGGAATGAACGATTATCACACTTATGGAATATTTTTGGACAACAGTTTTAGGTCTTTTTTTGATATGGGTCAAGAAAGTCAAGAATATTATTTTTTTGGAGCATATGGCGGCCAAATGAACTACTATTTTATATACGGAGAAGACATAAAAGAGGTTGTGGAAAATTATACATATCTTACAGGAAGGATAAGTCTTCCGCCATTATGGGTATTAGGTAATCAACAAAGCAGATATAGTTACACCCCACAAGAGAGAGTACTGGAGGTTGCAAAAACTTTTAGAGAAAAAGATATTCCTTGTGATGTGATATATCTCGATATAGATTACATGGAAGGGTATAGAGTTTTTACATGGAATAAAGAAACGTTTAAAAACCACAAAGAAATGTTAAAACAGCTTAAAGAAATGGGATTTAAAGTAGTGACAATTGTAGATCCAGGAGTTAAGAGAGATTACGACTACCATGTTTACAGAGAAGGAATTGAAAAGGGTTATTTTGTAAAGGATAAGTACGGTATAACCTACGTTGGAAAAGTATGGCCAGGGGAAGCTTGTTTTCCTGACTTTTTACAAGAAGAAGTGAGATATTGGTGGGGTGAAAAGCACAGAGAATTTATAAATGATGGCATTGATGGTATATGGAATGATATGAATGAACCAGCTGTTTTTGAAACACCTACAAAAACAATGCCAGAGGATAATATTCATATTTTAGATGGAGAAAAGGTACTTCACAAAGAGGCTCACAATGTCTATGCAAATTACATGGCAATGGCCACAAGAGATGGTTTTCTAAGGATAAGACCTAATGAAAGGCCTTTTGTTTTGACAAGAGCCGCTTTTTCAGGGATACAAAGGTATGCTGCAATGTGGACAGGAGACAACAGAAGCTTGTATGAGCATCTTCTTATGATGATGCCAATGTTAATGAACATAGGTCTATCTGGACAACCGTTTGTAGGAGCAGATGTTGGAGGATTTGAAGGAGATTGCCATGAAGAACTTTTTATAAGGTGGATAGAGGCTGCGGTATTTACTCCGTTTTTAAGAGTTCATTCTGCAATAGGAACAAAAGACCAAGAGCCATGGTCTTTTGGTAAAAGAGCAGAAGATATTTCTCGAAAATATATAAAAATGAGATATGAACTTTTGCCTTACTTATATGATTTGTTTTACATTGCATCTCAAAAAGGCTATCCTATTATGAGGCCTTTGGTTTTTGAATATCAAAAAGATGAAAATACTCATAAGATATATGATGAATTTATGTTTGGAGAAGGTCTCTTAGTTGCTCCTGTATATCTTCCTTCAAAAGAAAGAAGAGAAGTTTATTTGCCTGAAGGAATCTGGTATGATTACTGGACGGGAAAAGGATTCAAAGGAAAAAACTATTACCTTGTGGATGCTCCTATAGAAGTAATACCTCTTTTTGTAAAAGAAGGAGGAATACTGTTAAAACAGCAGCCTCAGTCTTTTATAGGGGAAAAGAAGCTGGAAGAATTAACAGTGGAGATATACAAAGGGAAAGAGGGACATTATCTCCATTATGAAGATGATGGAAAATCTTTCGATTATACTAAAGGGGTTTATAACCTCTTCGATATAAGTTTTTGTTATAAAGAAGGAAGAATGGATATAAAATTTGATAAAATTCACTTTGGCTATGACAAAGGAGTTAAAAAGTATAAATTTATATTTAAAAATTTTGACGACATCAAAGAGATTAAGATAAATGGTGAAAAAGTTGAGAAGGAAAGTTGTGAAATTGAATTGTAAAATAGAGGCAAAAGCCTCTATTTTTTTACAAATCTTTCTATCAAAGATTGTTTAGCTTGTTGTTCTAAAGAGTCATCCAAAGGAGTTAATTCTACTTTTCCATATTTTCTCTTTAAAGCAGTTTCAATTAAAATATCTGCAAATTCAGGATTTTTGGGTAGTACTGGACCGTGGAGATATGTTCCATACACATTTTTATAGATACATCCTTCTGTTTTATCTTCTCCATTATTTCCATTTCCAATTATTACTTTACCTAAAGGCTCCATTTTTTCCAAAAAAGTTTTTCCTGAGTGATTCTCAAAACCTACCATTTTAAAATTTTTATCGGCTATATTTGTCTCTATAACTATATTTCCTATCAATCTCCTATTACCAGCTATTGTCCAGGCTTTTAAAATTCCTAAACCTTCTAATTTGCTACCAGCCAGAGTTTGATAGTATTCTCCAAGTAATTGATATCCTCCACATATAGCTAATACTGTCAAACCATCTTCAATAGCTGTTTTCAAATTTTTACCTTTTTTATTTTTTAAATCATCACTTACAATTTTTTGCTCTCTATCTGACCCTCCTCCTAAGAATAGAAGGTCTATGTCAGTAAATTCTTCAGTGTAATCTAAAGTTATTGGCTTTATCTCTATTTCAATTTTTCTCCATTCACATCTTTTTTTTAAAGCTACAATATTTCCTATGTCTCCATATAAGTTTAATAAATCAGGATACATGTGGCCAACGACTAATTTCATTTTTTTGCCTCCTGTAATTTTAAATATTTGCTTACATCATACAAAGAAGTATAGTTGGGAAGTACAGCTATTAATTCTTCTTCTGTTAAATCAGCTATAGTGTCAAGAGCTTTTTCTATAGAATTTATTATTTTTATTTTTTTAATATCAAAGCCGGCATATTTTAATCTTACTGCCATGTCTTCTGCCCTTAAACCTGAAGTTACTATATAGTTTACTTTTGTCTTTGATAAAAAGCTTTCTAAGTTTACATCCCACAGCCAAGACACATCCCTTCCATCAGCGTAATTATCATTTATAGAAATTAAAAGGTTTAAGGGTTTATTAAATTGAGATAGCATATTTAAAGTGCTTTCAAAACCGATGGGGTTTTTGATTAAATTTATTATTGTCCTTTTGCTTTTTATTTTAGTTTTTTGTAATCTTCCTTCTATTGGCCAATAGCTTTCTATTGCTTTTAATATAGTGCTAAAGTCTATGTTCAACAAAATGCCAGCAGATATAGCTGCTAATAAATTATACACATTGTATAAGCCTATTAATCTACTTTTAACTGTAAAAATTTTATCTTTATAGTATAGATTAAAATTTATTCCATCTTCATTTAAAAATATATTAGTGGCTTTAAAATGAGGATTTGGCCGCTTTTTGCCACAATTGGGGCAGTAATAGTCTCCCAGTTGCCCGTAATATATTTTTTTATATTCGTATTTGTGGGCACAAATTGGACAGTATTTTTGTTCAAAAGAAGAGGAGTTAATTCCTTCAATGTTGTCTTCAACTCCATAGTAAAAAACTTTCGATTTTATTTCATCTCCTATTGAAGCTGTAAAAGGTTCATCAGCGTTTAGTAATACTATAGAATCTTGTGGCAGGTTTAAAAGGGCTTTTTTTACTTTTTCTACTGTTGTATCTAGTTCTCCATATCTGTCTAATTGGTCTCTAAAAAAGTTGGTTATTACTACTATATTGGGTTTTACATCTTCTATCACAATGGGCATGTTTGCTTCATCTACTTCAAAAACGGTCGCATCTTTTTGTAAATTTCCCAAAAAATTGCTGCTTTTTATTAAAGCAGTTGCAATTCCCGTTTTCATATTTGCTCCTTCTTTGTTGTGTACAACACTTTTCCCAGCAGTGGTCAAAATAGAGGCTATTAATCCGGAAGTTGTAGTTTTGCCATTTGTACCTGTTATTATTACTTTGTTGTTTTTTATGGGCCCTATTAGTTTTTCAATTAATTTAGAATCGTACTTTAGTGCGATTTTTCCGGGAAGAGATGTTCCACCTTTTCCTGTGATTTTGCAGGATATGTTGATGAGTTTACCTATGTTGACACCTAAAAATTTCACTATTTACCACCTTCCATAAAAAATAAAACCATTAATAGATTTTATTGCCTATTTTTACTTCTCTTTCTGGTTGAAGCAAGACGACATTCCCATCTTCGTCATCAACTCCAAGCAACAATACTTCAGATATAAAATCTACTACTTGCTTTGGAGGAAAATTAACTACGCAGACCACCAATTTATTATACAACTCTTCTTTTTTGTACAATTTTGTTATTTGAGCGCTGGACTTTTTGATTCCTAATTCGCCAAAGTCAATTTTTAACTTATAAGCAGGTTTTTTTGCTTTTGGAAAGTCTTCTACCTCAATTATTCTTCCTACACGTATGTCAAGTTTTAAAAAATCTTCATAAGTAGCCATTGAATTCACCTCAATTTAAGTATATTATATTATAGGTATATTTGTTAAGTATATTATATTATAGGCAATAATAAAAATAAAATTATTTCCTCTTCATTTCCCGGGAAATTTTTCGGGAAATGTTTTGAATTGAGCAATTCTTAAAAGAATGATAAAATAAAACTGTTGGATAAATTTGCGGAGGTTGTGAATATGGCAAAGGATGAAACTTATACTGCAAGTCAAATACAAATATTAGAGGGTTTAGAAGCTGTGAGAAAAAGGCCAGGAATGTATATAGGTTCTACTGGTAGCAGAGGACTGCATCACCTTGTATACGAGGTAGTCGATAATAGTATAGATGAAGCATTGGCCGGTTATTGCAAAAATATAGTAGTTACTATACACAAAGATAATTCTATAACGGTTGAAGACGACGGAAGAGGTATACCTACAGATATTCACCCAAAAGTTGGAAAACCGGCTGTAGAAGTAGCTTTAACGATGTTACATGCAGGTGGAAAATTTAATAATGACGCTTACAAAGTATCTGGAGGATTGCATGGAGTAGGTGTTTCTGTTGTAAATGCATTATCTGAAAAATTAGAAGTTATTGTAAAACAACATGGGAAAATTTATAGGCAAATATATGAAAGAGGAGTTCCAAAAACGGATTTAGAGGTTATTGGAGAGACAGAAGAGACAGGTACAACTATTACTTTTAAGCCGGATAAGGAGATTTTTGAAGAAACTGTATTCGACTATGATGTATTAGCTCAAAGATTGAGAGAATTAGCGTTTTTAAATAAGGGTATAAATATTAAGCTTATAGACGAAAGACACGGAAAAGAAGAGGTCTTTAACTACGAAGGTGGAATTATATCTTTTGTAAAGTATTTAAATAGAAATAAAGAAGTCCTCCATGAAGAGCCTATATACATGGAAGCGAAAAATAGCGACTATGAAGTAGAGGTTTGCATGCAGTATAATGACAGCTATAATGAAAATATCTTTAGTTTTGCTAATAATATTGATACTAGAGAAGGTGGTACCCATCTAGTAGGCTTTAAAGCAGCTTTGACTAAAGTTATTAATGATTACGCAAGAAAATACGGAATTATAAAAGATAACGAGAAAAATTTACAGGGTGAAGATGTAAGAGAAGGACTTACAGCTATTGTAAGTGTAAAATTAAAAAATCCACAGTTTGAAGGACAGACTAAAACAAAATTAGGAAATTCTGAAATGAGGTCTATTGTAGAAAATGTAGTAACAGAAAAACTCTCGGCTTTTTTAGAAGAAAATCCCTCAGTTGCAAAAGTTATAGTAGAAAAAGCTACTCAAGCAGCAAGAGCAAGGGAAGCTGCGAGAAAAGCCAGAGAGCTTACCAGAAGAAAGTCTGCTCTTGAAAATACTACTTTGCCGGGTAAACTTGCCGACTGTTCGGAGAAAGACCCTTCCAAATGTGAGCTTTTCTTGGTAGAGGGTGACTCTGCAGGAGGTTCTGCTAAATCAGGTAGAAACAGTAGATTTCAAGCGATACTTCCACTCCGAGGAAAAATTTTAAATGTAGAGAAGGCAAGACTTGACAAGATATTGTCTAATGAAGAGATAAGAGCAATGATAACTGCTTTAGGTACTGGCGTAGGGAATGATTTTGATATAAGTAAGTTAAGGTACCACAAAATAGTTATAATGACAGATGCAGACGTAGATGGAAGCCATATTAGGACATTACTTTTAACATTTTTCTATAGGTTTATGAGACCTTTAATTGAAAATGGAAATGTGTTCATTGCTCAACCACCTTTATATAAAATTACAAAGGGCAAAAAGGTATATTATGCTTACTCGGATAGAGAATTAGACAAGATCTTAAATGAAATTGGAAGGGAAAATTATACTGTTCAAAGGTATAAAGGTCTTGGAGAAATGAATGCTGACCAGTTATGGGATACAACTATGGATCCAGAGAAGAGGACGATGCTTAAAGTTACATTAGAGGATGCGATAGCTGCAGATGAAATTTTCACCATTTTGATGGGGGATAAAGTCGAACCAAGAAGGGAATTTATAGAAAAATATGCAAAAACAGTTAGAAACTTGGACATATAAAAGAGGTGAAATAGATGAGTGAAGAAAAAGAGAAAGTAATCCCAGTAGACATTGAAGATGAAATGAAAAAATCTTATATAGATTATGCGATGAGTGTAATTGTTGGAAGGGCATTGCCAGATGTGAGAGATGGTTTAAAACCAGTTCATAGAAGGATTCTCTATGCTATGAATGAGTTGGGATTAACCCCTGACAAGCCATATAAAAAGAGCGTTGCAGTTGTTGGTGAAGTTTTAGGAAAATACCATCCTCACGGTGATGCAGCTGTTTACGATACTTTAGTGAGACTAGCACAGGATTTTTCAATGAGAGAAACTTTGATAGATGGGCACGGAAACTTTGGAAGCATAGATGGAGACCCTCCGGCTGCCATGAGGTACACAGAGGCGAGGCTTTCAAAAATTGCCCTTGAGATGCTTACAGATATCAACAAAGAGACAGTAGATTTTGTGCCAAACTTTGATGAGACTTTAAAGGAACCAGTTGTACTTCCCTCTCGATTTCCTAATCTTTTAGTCAACGGCTCTCAAGGAATTGCTGTAGGTATGGCTACGAATATTCCTCCTCACAATTTAGGAGAAGTCATAGATGGAATTGTCGCTTATATAGACAATCCTTATATTTCAGTAGATGAACTGATGAAATATATAAAAGGACCTGACTTTCCTACAGGAGGAATAATTCTAGGAAGAGACGGTATAAAAGAGACTTATGAGACAGGAAGAGGTAAAATTGTCGTTAGGGCAAAGGCAGAAATTGAAGAACACCACGGTAAGACGAGAATTGTAATTACTGAGATTCCTTATATGGTTTTAAAAGCTAAGTTAATTGAAAAAATAGCTGAGTTAGTCCGTGACAAGCACATAGAAGGGATTTCTGATTTGAGAGATGAATCTGATAGGAATGGAATGAAAATTGTAATAGAGCTAAAAAGAGATGTCAATCCAAAGGTGATACTTAATAAACTTTATATGCACACACAAATGCAGCAGACCTTTGGAGCTATAATGTTAGCTCTTGTAGATGGAGAGCCAAAAATACTAAATTTAAAGCAGATTATAGAAAAGTATGTAGATCATCAAGCGGATGTTGTAACGAGAAGGACCAAGTTTGACTTAAGAAAAGCAGAAGAAAGAGCCCATATTTTAGAAGGGTTAAAAATCGCCCTTGACCACATTGATGAAGTGATAAACATAATAAGAAGTTCAAGGACAGAAGCAATTGCTAAACAAAATTTAATGGACAAGTTTGGGTTAAGCGAAAAACAAGCACAAGCGATAGTTGACATGAGATTAGGAAGGTTGACTGGGCTTGAAAGGCAAAAAGTAGAAGATGAGCTTAAAGAGTTAATTGAAAAGATAAAAGAATTAAAGGAAATTTTGGCAGATGAAAGAAAAGTGCTGGAAATAATCAAAAAAGAACTTTTGGAAATAAAAGATAAATATGCTACTCCGAGAAAGACAAGCATTGTGGCAAAAGAAGAAGAGTTAGATTTAGAGGATTTGGTTCAATTGGAAGATGTTGTAGTGACAATGACACACTATGGATATATAAAGAGAATGCCTCTTGATACTTATAAGGCTCAAAAACGTGGAGGGAAAGGCATATTAGGTATATCTACAAGAGAAGATGACTTTGTAGAGGATATATTTATCACTACAACTCATGACAGACTGTTGTTCTTTACAAACAAAGGTAAAGTATATAGTTTAAGGACAATAGACATTCCTGAGACAGGAAGACAAGCAAAAGGCACGGCTATTGTCAATCTCATACAGATAGCTCAAGGAGAGAAAGTCACAGCGGTTATTCCTCTTAAAAAGTCAGAAGATATTAAGTATATTGTGATGTGCACTAAAAAAGGCATAATTAAAAAGACTTCTATAGAAGAGTTCAGGTCAATTAAGAGAAATGGTATAATTGCTATCACGTTGGAAGAAAGTGATGAGCTTATAAATGTAAAATTAACAAATGGAGAAAGAGAAATAATAATAGGGACTGCCAGAGGCTATGCTATAAGATTTGATGAAAAAGACATAAGACCTATGGGAAGAGTGGCAAAAGGTGTAATAGCTATTTCCTTGAGAGAAGATGATGAAGTGGTAGAAATGGACCTTGTTCATCCCAACAGCGAAATTTTAGTAGTAACAGAAAATGGATTTGGGAAGAGAACGGACTTAGAGGAATACAGGCTTCAAACAAGAGCAGGAAAGGGAATAATTGCAATAAGGCTTAGCGAAAAGACTGGTAAATTGGTGTCTATACGGTCAGTAAATCCAGAAGATGAATTTATGATAATTTCTGCAAATGGGATTCTTATAAGAATGAAGGTGTCAGATATTTCTAAGATGCACAGAGATACAAGAGGAGTAACCCTTATGAAGCTTGATGATGGTGACAGGGTTGTTTCTACTGCAAGAATAGAAAATGAAGAATAAAAATAAGCCCTCAATTTTTGGGGGCTTATTTTTTAAAAGCTCTTTCATATTGTTTTGGCCAGTCTTCCTTTGAAGTGTAGGTATGCAGAACCCAATAGGGATTTCTTAAAAGTTCTCTTCCAAGTGCAACTAAGTCTGCCCTTTCATTTGAAAGAATTTCTTCTGCAAGCTCTTGTGTCGTTATTAATCCTACCGCAGAAGTTTTTATATTACAGCGCTTTTTAATTGTTTCAGCGTATTTAACTTGATATCCAGGATATAGATTTATATCAACATTTAAAAGTCCTCCACTGCTTACATCAATTAAATCAACTTTGTCTTTTATCATGTTGATATATTCTACCATCATATCTATGTTTATTCCGCCTTCCATGTAATCATCTGCAGATACCCGCACGAAAATAGGTTTATTTTCAGGCCAATTTTTTCTAACTTCATCTATCACTTCAATTAAAAATCTTGCTCTATTTTCAATGCTACCACCGTATTCATCTTTTCGCTTATTTGAAAGAGGAGAAAGAAATTCGTGGATTAAATAGCCGTGAGCTGCATGTATTTCAACTACATCATAACCTGCTAAGTTAGCCCTTTTAGCAGCTTCCCCAAAAGCTTTTACTATAGATTTTATTTCGTCAATGGTTAATTCTCTTGGAAGTTTGTAGTGGTTTCCTGCTTTAATAGGGGAAGGTCCTACAACATCTTCATAAAGTATATCACATTTTCTTCCTGCATGAGCAAGCTGTATTCCCATTACAGCGCCATTTGCTTTACAGATGTCTACAATTTTTTTTAATTCTTTAACTTGCTCATCATTCCATATCCCAAGGTCACGGTCAGTTATTCTTCCTCTGCTCTCAACAGCTGTGGCTTCTTGCATAATGAGTCCTACTCCACCAATAGCCCTTGTGGCGTAATGAACTATATGCCAGTCATTTGGCATCCCATCTGTAGAAGCTGAGTACATACACATAGGAGACATCATGATTCTATTTTTTATTGTAATATCCTTTATCTTTAAAGGCATATGTAAAATACTCATAAACACTCTCCCTTCTTGAACTTTCTAATTTTAATCATAATACATATCTTTTTAAAAACCAAATTTGACAAAAATGTTTAAGCTGCATGCGATTTAAGCAATTTTTAATGATAGTTAAAAAAAGAGTAATTTTTTTGGGAGATATTTAAAATTTTTTAGTAAATGTAAACGATAGATTATTGAAAATTTACAAATAATTTAGTTGACTAAAGTAAAAGATGCTGCTAAAATAACAAGTAACTTTATTTGGATTTGTATTTTTAAAATGATAAAGGATAAAAGCGATGAAGGTGAGGGGTATGCGTTGAGGCTCAAGAGAGCCGGTGGATGGTGCAAACCGGTGCCGAGGCGCATATTAGATCGCTCTGGAGCTGTATAGCTGAACGGCGGTAAGCTTATTAGGCTATACCGGGATTACCCGTTACAGGTCAAGTTGTATAACTTGGTGAGGCTATTGCCGTGAGGTAATAGCGAAAACAGGTGGTACCGCGTGGAGGAAATCCCCGCCCTGTAATTTAGGGCGGGGAATGATTTTTATATAGGGGGTGATAATTTGCACATTATATCTGTCCTTGTGAACAATCATCCAGGAGTCTTGTCAAGGGTAGTAGGTCTTTTTTCAAGGAGAGGCTATAATATTGAAAGCCTTGCAGTAGGTACGACAGAAAGAGAAGACATCTCAAGGATAACTTTGACAGTGAAAGGAGATGATTATACAGTTATCCAGGTGATAAGGCAACTTAATAAACTTGTAGATGTGCTGAAAGTACAAAACATAGGAGCAAGGGATAATGTTTCTCGAGAATTGCTGTTAGTTAAAGTAGGTTATGATTCAAATACAAGGGATGACATAATGCACATTGTAGATACTTTTAGAGCAAAAGTTATAGATATTTCAATGGACTCATTGATTATAGAAATTACCGGAGATAGTGAAAAGATTAATGCTTTTATAAATCTCATAAGCAAATTTGAAGTAAAAGAGCTGGTAAGAACAGGCCTTGTAGCTTTGGAAAGAGGCAATAAAGCATTAAAAGAATATGAGGGGGAATTGTAATGGCAAAGATGTATTATGACAAAGATGCAGATTTAAATTTACTCAAAAACAAAAAAATCGCAATAATAGGTTTTGGAAGTCAGGGTCATGCTCATGCATTAAATTTGAAAGATTCTGGACTTGATGTAGTAGTTGGCCTTTACGAGGGAAGTAAATCAAAAGAAAGAGCAGAAAAAGAGGGGCTGCGAGTTTATACAGTTGAGGAAGCAGCTAAAGTAGCAGATATCATAATGATACTAATACCGGATGAAAAGCAGGCAAAAGTCTATAAAGAAAGCATAGAAAAAAATCTTACAGAAGGTAAAGCTCTCGCTTTTGCTCATGGGTTTAACATTCATTTTAAACAGATTGTTCCTCCAAAAAATGTGGATGTGTTTATGGTGGCTCCAAAAGGACCAGGACACCTTGTAAGAAGGGTATACCAAGAAGGAAAGGGAGTTCCAAATCTTGTAGCAGTGTATCAAGATTACACAGGGAAGGCTTTTGACTTAGCTTTAGCCTATGCAAAGGGAATAGGAGGTACAAGAGCAGGTGTCATTGAGACTACTTTTAAAGAGGAGACAGAAACAGACCTCTTTGGGGAGCAGGCTGTCCTTTGTGGTGGAGTTACTGAACTCATGAAAGCAGGATTTGAAACATTGGTAGAAGCTGGTTATCAGCCAGAAATAGCTTATTTCGAATGTGTGCATGAAATGAAACTTATAGTTGACCTAATATACGAAGGCGGTTTTAGTTATATGAGATATTCTATTTCTGATACTGCAGAATTTGGAGATTATATGACAGGCAAGAGGATAATAACAGAGGAAACAAGAAAAGAGATGAAAAAAGTTTTGTCAGAAATACAATCAGGAAAATTTGCAAAAGAGTGGCTTTTAGAAAATCAGGTAGGAAGACCACAGTACAATGCTATAAAAGATAAAGAGGCAAATCATCTTATTGAAAAAGTCGGCAAAGGTTTGAGAGAAATGATGGCTTGGATTAAAAAAGAATGAATAAGGAGGTAGATAGGCAATGGGGGTCAAAAGAGTCATTGTTTTTGACACTACGTTACGAGATGGTGAGCAGACTCCTGGCGTCAACTTTGACATTAACGATAAATTTGAAATAGCAAAACAGTTGGTATCCTTAGGAGTTGATGTCATAGAAGCAGGATTTCCAGCAGCTTCTAATGGAGATTTTGAAGCAGTTAAAAATATTGCTGATAAATTGAAAGGTGTTACTATTGCTGCAATGGCAAGGTCTGTAAAAGAGGATATAGACAGAGCTAGCAGCGCTTTGAAAAATGCTGAAAGGTCGAGATTACACGTTTTTATCGCAACTTCTGATATACATCTTAAATACAAACTTAAGATGTCAAGAGAAGAAATGCTTGAAAAAGCCGTTGAAATGGTAAAATACGCAAAAGGAAAATTTGATGAGATTCAATTTTCAGCAGAAGACGCTTCAAGGACTGATTGGGATTTCTTAGTAAAAGTTTTTAGTGAGGTAATTGATGCAGGAGCAAATGTAATAAATGTGCCCGATACTGTGGGATATGCGATGCCAAGAGAATTTGGAGAACTCATAAAATACATCAGAAATAATGTTCCCAACATCGATGGAGTAATGATAAGTGCTCATTGTCACAATGATTTAGGAATGGCTGTAGCGAATTCTTTGTCTGCCATAGAAAACGGAGCAACTCAGGTAGAAGTGACTGTAAACGGAATAGGAGAAAGGGCAGGAAATGCAGCTATGGAAGAAGTAGTGATGGCATTAAATACGAGAAAAGATTATTTTGGCCTTGTTCACGGAATAAACACTAAAGAGATATACAATACAAGCAAATTGGTAAGCGAACTTGCAGGAATTAAACTCCAACCTAATAAAGCAATTGTAGGTGCTAATGCTTTTAGACATCAAGCGGGAATTCACCAACATGGAGTTATAAACAACAGAGCTACTTATGAAATAATGAAACCAGAGGACATTGGAATAATTCCAGATACTTTTGCATTAGGTAAGCTTTCAGGAAGAAATGCTTTTGAATTGAAAGTCAAACAATTGGGGTACAATAATCTTTCACCAGGAGAATTAAGTGATGCTTTTAGAAGGTTTAAAGATTTGGCAGACAGAAAAAAGGTCATTGTGGATGAGGATATAAGATTTGTTGTTGAAGAGACTTTGGAAGAGTTTAGGAGTTTTAAGGAGGGAGAAGCTTGGGCTTAACATTGACACAAAAGATATTGTCAGCAAAAGTTGGTAGAGAAGTAAAACCAGGGGAGTTAATTGAAGTTGATGTGGATATGGTGTTAGGCAATGACGTCACTGCTCCTGTTGCTATAAAGGAGTTTGAAAAGATAGGCATTGATAGAGTTTTTGACAATACAAAAATTGCCCTTGTTCCTGATCATTTTGTTCCTAATAAAGATATAAAATCGGCGGAGCAAGTGAATATAATGAGAAAATTTGCAAAAAAACATGGAATAGTAAATTTCTTTGAAGTAGGGCAAATGGGAATAGAGCACGCACTTTTACCCGAAAAAGGACTTGTACTTCCTGGGGATGTTGTCATAGGTGCCGATTCTCATACTTGTACCTATGGCGCTCTTACTTGTTTTTCTACAGGAGTTGGAAGCACTGACATGGCGGCAGCGATGGCGACAGGCAAGGCTTGGTTTAAAGTGCCAGAAGCTATAAAATTTGTGTTAAAAGGCAATTTGCAAAAATGGGTAAGCGGAAAAGATGTTATCTTGTATATAATCGGAAAAATAGGAGTTGACGGAGCTTTATACAAATCTATGGAATTTACAGGAAACATAAAAGCTTTGTCAATCGACGATAGATTCACAATTGCCAATATGGCAATTGAAGCAGGGGCTAAAAACGGTATTTTCGATTTTGACGAAATTACCGACGCATATGTTAAAGGGAGAGCAAAAAGAGAATATAAAGTATTTGAAAGGGATGAAGATGCTGAGTACAGTGAGGTTTATGAGATAAATTTGGATGAGATAAGGCCTCAAGTAGCATTTCCTCATTTGCCTGAAAACACCAGAAATATTGATGAGGTTGGAAAAGTGAAAATAGACCAAGTGGTTATTGGTTCTTGCACCAATGGACGCATATCAGACATGGAGATAGCTTATAAGATATTGAAAGGCAAAAAGGTTCATCCTGATGTAAGACTTTTAATTTTTCCTGCAACACAGGAAATATACTTAGAATGTGTTAAAAGAGGTTACATCGAAGAGTTTATAAAAGCAGGTGCGGCAGTATCTACTCCTACGTGTGGACCTTGCCTTGGCGGACATATGGGAATTCTGGCTAAAGGAGAAAGGGCACTGGCTACTACTAATAGAAATTTTGTAGGAAGAATGGGACATCCTGAGAGTGAAGTGTATCTTTCAAGTCCAGCTGTTGCGGCGGCTTCAGCTATTGCAGGATATATCGTAAGTCCAGAGGAGGTAGAATGATGCAGGGGAAAGCCATAAAATATGGGGACAATATAGATACAGATGTTATAATACCAGCAAGGTATTTAAACACATCAGACCCACAAGAATTGGCACAGCATTGCATGGAAGATTTAGACAAAGAGTTTAAAAACAAAGTTCAAGAAGGAGATATACTGGTTGTAGGTGAAAATTTTGGTAGTGGATCCTCCAGAGAGCATGCGCCAATTGCTATTAAAGCATCTGGTATATCCTGTATAATTGCTAAGTCGTTTGCAAGAATTTTTTTCAGAAATGCGATAAATATAGGGCTTCCGATATTAGAATGCAAAGAGGCAGTAGATGGGATTGAAGAAGGTGATATTGTTTTGGTTGATACAGATAATGGAATCATAAAAAATTTGACTAAGGGAACAGAATTTAAAGCTCAACCCTTTCCTGACTTCATAAAAGAAATAATGAAATATGGTGGACTTATAAATTATGTCAGAGAGAAGGTGTGACATTGTTTAAAATTGCTGTTTTGCCTGGAGATGGAATTGGACCTGAAGTCATAGAAGAAGGGTTAAAAGTTTTGTCTGCTATAGAAGACAAGTACAAACTTAAATTTGATGTAAAAAAGTATCCCTTTGGAGGAGAAGCTATAGATAAATATGGTGTTCCCTATCCGGAAGAGACAAAAAATGCATGTCTTTCCAGCGATGCTGTTCTTTTGGGAGCAGTAGGTGGACATAAATGGGATGACCTTGAGGGGGATAAAAGGCCAGAAGCGGGTCTTCTGGCTTTAAGAAAAAGCCTAGGGGTTTATGCAAATCTAAGGCCTGCTGTTCTTTATCCTCCTTTAAAAGAAGCTTCTCCTTTAAAAAACGAGTTATTACAAGAGGGTTTAGATATTCTTGTGGTAAGAGAACTTACTGGTGGCATTTATTTTGGACCGAGAGGAACAGTTGCTATAGATTATGGTTTTAAGGCTTATGATACAGAAGTGTACCAGACTTCAGAGATAGAAAGGATAGCGGTTATTGCTTTTGAAGCGGCTTTAAAGAGGAAAAAGAAAGTCACTTCTGTAGACAAGGCAAACATTTTGGATTCTTCAAGATTGTGGAGAAAAACGGTAGAAGAAATAAGTAAGAGATATCCTGATGTTGAGTTAAACCATATGTATGTAGATAATTGTGCTATGCAACTAATTAAAAATCCTTCTCAATTTGATGTAATTCTCACTTCCAATATGTTTGGCGATATATTAAGTGACGAGGCTTCCCAACTTACAGGTTCTATAGGTATGCTTCCTTCTGCTAGCTTAAGAGAAGATAAAGTGGGGCTTTATGAACCTATACACGGTTCTGCTCCAGATATTGCTGGAACAAAAAAAGCAAATCCTTTAGCTACAATACTGTCAGTTG
Organism: Thermoanaerobacter ethanolicus JW 200; assembly: GCF_003722315.1. Taxonomy (NCBI): domain Bacteria; kingdom Bacillati; phylum Bacillota; class Clostridia; order Thermoanaerobacterales; family Thermoanaerobacteraceae; genus Thermoanaerobacter; species Thermoanaerobacter ethanolicus. The sequence goes on from NZ_CP033580.1 coordinate 417,355, forward strand.
CTATGATGCTGGAATATTCTTTTGACCTTATAGATGCTGCTAATGACATAAAGGATGCAGTAAATAAAGTTTTAGAGGCAGGTTATAGGACTTTTGATTTAGGAAAAGGAATAATTTTAAATACTCAGGAGATGGGAGATAAAGTGGTAGAGTATGTAAAGGGGTGAGGAGATTGATAAGCGATAGCATAAAAAAAGGAGTTGAAAAGGCGCCGCATAGGTCACTTTTATATGCTTTAGGCTTGACTTATGAAGAGATAAAAAGGCCTATTATAGGAGTTGCAAACTCAAAAAATGAAATTATACCAGGTCATATGCATTTAGACAAAATAGCTGAAGCTGTAAAAGCAGGCATCAGAATGGCAGGAGGAACCCCTATAGAGTTTTCCACTATTGGTGTTTGTGATGGCATTGCCATGAACCATAAAGGTATGAAATACTCTTTAGGGAGTAGAGAACTTATTGCAGATAGCATTGAAATCATGGCAATGGCCCACGGTTTTGACGGGCTTGTGCTTATACCTAATTGCGACAAAATAGTACCGGGAATGCTTATGGCAGCAGCACGCCTAAATATTCCTGCAATAGTTGTAAGCGGAGGTCCAATGCTTGCAGGAAAGTGTAATGGAGATACCTGTGATTTGAGCAGTGTTTTTGAGGCGGTAGGGGCTCACAAGGTTGGTAAAATCACTGAGGAAGACCTCTACAGGATAGAGCTTAACGCTTGCCCTACCTGTGGTTCCTGCTCTGGTATGTTTACCGCAAATACTATGAATTGCTTGACAGAAGCTTTAGGAATGGGACTTCCAGGAAATGGCACAATTCCAGCTGTTTATTCTGAAAGGATAAGACTTGCAAAACAAGCTGGAATGAAAATCATGGAGCTTGTAGAGAGAGGAATTAAACCTTCCGATATACTTACAAAAGAGGCATTTATAAACGCCTTTAGTTTAGACATGGCTTTAGGTGGTTCTACAAATACAGTATTGCACTTAAAAGCTATAGCTCATGAGGCAGGCGTAGATATACCTTTAAATGAGATTAATGAGATTAGTACAAGAGTACCTAATTTATGTAAATTAAGTCCTGCAGGGAAATACCACATAGAGGACCTTTATTTTGCAGGCGGAATTTCAGCTGTTTTAAAAGAGCTGACGAAAGCTGATCTCATAAATACTGAAGTGTTAACAGTTACAGGAAAGACATTGGGAAAGAATATAAAAGACGCGAAAATTTTAAATCATGATGTGATAAGGCCAATAGACAACCCTTACAGCAGTACTGGAGGTCTTGCGATACTGTACGGGAACATTGCAAGAGAAGGAGCTGTTGTAAAAGCATCTGCTGTAGCAAAAGAGATGTTAAGACATGAAGGACCAGCAAAGGTATTTAATTCTGAAGAAGAGGCTATTGAAGCAATATATGGTGGGAAAATACAGAAAGGCGATGTGGTAGTAATAAGATACGAAGGTCCAAAAGGTGGGCCGGGAATGAGAGAAATGTTAAGTCCTACTTCAGCCCTTGCAGGTATGGGACTTGACAAAGATGTCGCTCTTATAACAGACGGTAGATTTTCAGGTGCAACAAGAGGAGCTTCCATAGGACACGTCTCTCCGGAAGCTATGGAAGGAGGAGAAATAGCGATTATTGAAGATGGGGATATTATTGAAATTGATATTCCCGCAAGAAAAATTAATGTGAAATTAACTGATGAGGAGATTAAAGAAAGAATGAAAAGATGGGTAAGACCTGAACCAAAGATAAAAACTGGTTATATGGCAAGATATGCAGAACAGGTGACTTCTGCAAATACAGGTGCAGTTTTTAAGGGGGGAGGTATATGAAGTTAAAAGGAGCGCAAGTAGTTATAGAAGTTTTAAAAGAGATGGGCGTTGATACTATATTTGGCATACCAGGAGGAGCAGTTATTCCCATTTATGATGCTCTTTATGACTCTGATATAAGGCATATTTTAGCTACTCACGAGCAAATGGCAGCCCATATGGCAGATGGTTATGCAAGAGTTACGGGAAGGGTAGGGGTTTGCTTTGCTACCTCTGGCCCCGGTTCTACCAATCTTGTAACGGGTATAGCTAATGCTTATATGGATTCAGTACCTGTTGTGGCGATAACAGGACAGGTTCCTACAAATCTCATAGGGAAAGACGCTTTTCAAGAGGTTGACATAACAGGAATTACAATGCCTATAACTAAACACAACTTTATTGTAAAGTCTCCTGATAAACTGGCAGATACAATAAGGCAGGCATTTGCAATAGCCAAAAGTGGAAGGCCTGGTCCTGTGTTAGTTGATATTCCAAAAGATATGCAAAATGCCGATATAGAATATGTTAAAGGAAAGGAAGATAGTATTAATATAAAAAACAATGTCAAGGGAATAGTTTCACAAAAAGAGTTAGACAAAGCTATAGAGCTTATTTTACAAAGTAAAAAACCTGTAATCTTTGCAGGAGGAGGAGTGATTTGGGGAGAAGCATCAGCCGAACTCATAGAATTTGCAGAGAAGACCAATATACCTGTTGCTACTTCTTTAATGGGGTTAGGATGCTTTCCAGAAGACCATCCTTTGTCATTAGGTCTTATTGGCATGCATGGAAGTAGATTTGCAAATTTGGCTGTATATAGGTCAGACCTTGTGATAGCAATAGGGACAAGATTTAGCGACAGAGTCGCTGGCAAAGCAGGAGGACTTGCTCCAAATGCTAAAATAATCCATATTGATATTGACCCTGCAGAATTAGGGAAAAATGTAGAAGTAGAGGTAGCAGTTATAGGCAAAGTAAAAGAAGTATTGAAACTTTTAACGAATAAACTTCCATTCATTGAGAGAAAAGAATGGTTAGAGGAAATTTCTTTCTTGAGAGAAAAGCACGGATTAAAGTATAAAAACGATGAAGTTTTGAGGCCTCAGTGGATAGTAGAAAAAATTCAAGAAATTTCGAACGATGACCTTATAATAGCCACTGAAGTGGGACAAAATCAAATGTGGGCTGCCCAGTTTTATAAATTTAAACACCCCAGAACCTTTGTTACATCAGGGGGATTAGGGACAATGGGCTTTGGGCTTCCTGCTGCAATAGGAGCGCAAGTAGGAAGGCCAGATAAAAGAGTTGTAAACATTGCAGGTGATGGAAGTTTAAGAATGAATATACATGCCTTAGAAACAGCTGCTGTATATAATATTCCGGTTATAACGGTACTACTCAACAACCAAACTTTAGGCATGGTAAGACAGTGGCAAAATCTTTTGTATGACAAGAGATTTTCCCACACAGATTTGAACGCAAATTTGAATTTTGCTAAGCTTGCAAACGACTTTGGAGTAGAAGGAATAAGAGTTACAACAAAAGAAGAATTTGAAAAAGCGTTTAAAAAAGCCTATAGCGAAAAAAGACCTTTTATGATAGAATGTATTATAGACAAAGATGAGATGGTGCTTCCATTTATCCCCGCGGGGGGAACTGTTGAAAATACAATTGGATAAAACCTTCAGGGATCGGTGAAATTCCGTACCGGCGGTATAGCCCGCGAGCCTTTTGGCAGACTCGGTGAAATTCCGAGGCCGACAGTTAAAGTCTGGATGGGAGAAGGAGAAATATTCCCCAGGGAATATATTCTCTGGGGTTTTTTTAACCCTGAAGGTTTAACCTTCAGGATTTTTTAGTATAGGAGGGATTAAATTGGAAGAATATATGAAAAGGGCTTTAAAACTGGCTGAAAAAGGATGGGGATACACAAACCCTAATCCACTTGTGGGTGCTGTAATAGTTAAAAATGGAAAAATAATAGGTGAGGGTTATCATGAATATTTTGGAGGTCCCCATGCTGAAGTAAATGCATTAAAAAATGCAGTTGAAGATGTTAAAGGTTCTACTATGTTTGTAACACTTGAACCTTGCAGCCATTATGGCAAAACACCACCTTGTGTTGAAGAAATAATTAAATCTGGCATTAAGAGAGTGTATATAGCGATGGAAGACCCAAATCCTAAAGTTAGCGGAAATAGTATAAAAAGGTTAAAAGAGGCGGGAATAGAAGTACAGGTTGGGATGATGGAGAAAGAAGCGAGGAAACTCAACGAAATATTTGTTAAATATATTACGACAAAAATTCCATTTGTAATATTAAAATCTGCTATGAGCATTGATGGGAAGATTGCTTGTTATAATGGAAATTCTAAATGGATTACAAATGAGAAATCAAGAAAATTTGCTCATAAAATAAGAGGACGTGTATCCGCGATTATGGTTGGGGTAAATACAGTAATTAAGGATAACCCAATGCTTACAACAAGGTTAGAGGGGTACAAAAGTCCTGTAAGGATTATTGTGGATAGTAGAGGTAGAACGCCACTTGCCTCAAATGTAATAAGAGACAAAGCGGCAAAAACGATAATTGCTACAACAGAACTTATGCCAAACAGTGTAAGAAAGAAACTTGAAGATATGGATATTGAAGTTATTATATTAAAAAACGACAATGGAAAAGTACCTTTAAAAGAGCTAATGATAAAACTTGGAGAGAGGGGGATTGATAGTGTATTGATTGAAGGCGGTGGGACATTAAATTGGTCTGCACTTAAAGAGGGAATTGTTGATAAAGTTATGTTTTTTATATCACCTAGAATAATAGGGGGGAAAAATGCTTTAACACCTGTAGAAGGTATAGGTTTTTCGGATATAGGAAATTCAATAGAATTAAAAGATGTGGAGATTGATAGAATAGATGATGATATACTAATAACAGCATATGTAAGAAAGTAGGTTATGGCGTATGTTTACTGGAATTATAGAAGAAACAGGAACTGTTAAAAATATTATACATGGTACTTTTACAAAAATTGTTATAAAATGTAGCAAAGTCCTTGAGGGAACAAAAATAGGTGATAGTATAGCAGTTAACGGTGTATGCTTAACTGTTACTAATATGTCAAACGAAAGTTTTGTAGCTGACGTTATGCCTGAAACCATGAGAGCAAGCAATTTAAAAGATTTAAAAATTGGAAACATTGTCAATCTTGAAAGAGCACTTCAAGTTGGAAGGAGAATGGGTGGGCATATCGTAACTGGTCATATAGATTGCGCTGGAAAAATCATAGACAAAAGGCAGGAAAAAAATGCTTTTATATTTAAGATAGCTATCAATAAAGAATTTACAAAATACATTGTGCGTAAGGGAAGCATTGCGGTAGATGGTATAAGTTTAACGGTTGTTGAAGATGGAGATGATTATTTTACTGTTTCAATTATTCCACATACAATGCTTAAGACGACATTGGGTTATAAAAGGGTAGGAGATAGTGTGAATATCGAAGTTGATATACTTTCTAAGTATGTAGAAAAACTAATAGCGCAAAAGGATATAAAAGATTTATTGAAAGAAAATGGATTTATATAGATTTAGATGACTTTTCTAAGTTAAGGAGGAAAGACTATGTTTGATAGGATAGAAGATGCAATAGAAGATATAAAGCAAGGAAAAATGATTATTGTTGTTGATAATGAAAACAGGGAAAATGAAGGCGACTTAGTCATGGCAGCAGAAAAAGTTACCGGAGAACATATCAACTTTATGATAAAGTATGGACGGGGTCTTGTATGTGTTCCAATGACAGAAAAGAGACTTGATGACCTTGGCATTTACCAGATGGTTGAGAATAACACTGACCATAAAGAAACTGCTTTTACTGTATCTGTAGACTATAAAGAATGTACCACTGGTATTTCTGCCTTCGAAAGAGCACTAACGGTGAATAAATTAGTAGATGATAATTCAAAGCCAGAAGATTTTACAAAGCCAGGACATATCTTTCCTTTAAGAGCAAAAGATGGTGGTGTCTTAGTAAGAGCAGGACATACAGAAGCAGCTGTAGACCTTGCAGTTCTTGCGGGACTCAAACCTGCTGGAGTAATATGCGAAATCATAAAAGATGATGGAAATATGGCAAGGCTGCCTGACCTTTTGGAGTTTGCAAAAAAATTTGGGTTGAGGATTATATCTATTGAAGATTTAATAGAGTACAGAATGAAAAATGAAATACTTGTGAGAAGGGTAGCACAGGCGAAACTTCCAACAAAATATGGGAATTTTGAAATTGTCGGGTATGAAGAAATATTAACAGGAAAACAGCATGTAGCTCTGATTAAAGGAGACATAAATAGGGATCCTGTACTTGTGAGGATACATTCAGAGTGCCTGACGGGGGATATATTGGGGTCATTAAGATGTGACTGTGGTGACCAGCTTCATGCGGCAATGGAAAGAATAGGACAGGAAGGAGGAGTACTAGTCTATCTGAGACAGGAAGGAAGGGGTATAGGACTTTTAAACAAGATTAAGGCGTATCATTTGCAGGATCAAGGGTTTGATACTGTTGAAGCGAATATTAAGCTTGGCTTTCCACCCGATTTAAGAGAATACAGCATAGCTGCCCAGATTTTGAAAGATATAGGAGTTAAAAAGATAAGGATTATGACAAATAATCCGCAAAAAATTATGGAATTATTAGACTATGGTCTTGAGGTTGTAGAAAGGATTCCTATAGAAATTTGTCCAAATTATTATAATGAAAAATATCTCAAAACAAAAAAAGAAAAAATGGGACATCTAATTTTGGAAGTGTGAAATGCTATGCAAAAAGTGAATTGAATGTAATTATAAGCACAGTGAAGAACACTAGTAAGGGGAGTGCATAGTTATGAAAATATACGAAGGAAAACTTACGGTAGAAGGAAAGAAATTTGGAATTGTGGTAAGCAGATTCAATGAATTTATAACTAACAAACTTCTCGAAGGAGCACTTGATGCCCTAAAAAGGCATGGTGCTTTAAATGAAGATATTGAAATTGCATGGGTACCTGGAGCATTTGAAATACCACTTATAGCTAAAAAGATGGCTGAATCTAAAAGATATAATGCAGTAATTGCACTTGGAGCAGTAATAAGAGGAGAGACACCCCATTTTGATTACGTTGCAAATGAGGTATCAAAAGGTATTGCAAAAATATCTCTTGATACAGAAGTTCCAGTTATATTCGGCGTTCTTACCACAGATACAATTGAGCAAGCTATTGTAAGGGCGGGAACAAAAGGTGGGAATAAAGGTTTTGAGGCAGCCGTTACAGCAATAGAGATGGCAAATCTAATAGATGAAATAAAATAAGGGCAAAATGCCCTTATTTTATTTCCAAGGAGGAATAATTTCTGCTTTTTGAAGAGCTTTAAATACTACTACAAATACAGGCCCTATTACAAGCCCTAAAGCACCGAAAAGTTTTGCACCTATAAACATAGATAAAAGCGTAACAAGAGGATGAAGTCCGATACTCTGACCTACAATCTTAGGCTCTATCATTTGTCTTACAACTACCACCAAGCCGTACAGTATTAAAAGATATATCCCTACCATGTAGTTTTTCATTATGATGTTATAAAGCGCCCATGGTACCATGACAGCACCAGAACCAAGTACGGGCAATGCATCTACAATGGTTACAAGAAGACCCAATAGAAATGGATAGTCAAAACCTATCATTGCAAGGCCTATGGAGACTTCCAAAAAGGTTATAAGCATTATTGTTGCTACTGCTCGCAGATAACCGAAAAATGTCTTTAAAAGGTCTACCTGAATATTTTTTGCATGCTGTGCCCAATGAGATGGAATCTGCCTTTTTATAAAATCTAGTATAAGCTGTTTATCTTTGCTTATAAAAAAAGTAGCAACGAGTGTTATCAAAGTCATAAAGAAAAAATTAGGCAATTTTGTTGCAAAATTCAAAAGCCATGTAGCAAGATTTTTTGCAAATAATGATATATAGTTTAAAATCGATTGCATGTTGTTTTCAATAAGGGATGTAATATTTGGGGGTAATGTTACGTAATACATTCTTATTCTATCAACGAGATTTAAAATTATGTCATTAATAGTATTTGCATAATTTGTACTTATTTCCGCAAGAGAACTTAGTTCATATATAAGTTGTGTTATTGATATTGCAATAAGTGATCCTATCACGCCTATTAATATCAAAAGTAAAATAAAGGATGCTAATCCTCTCGGCACCTTTAATTTTTTCTCTAAGAAATTTACACCAGGATCGATTATCACAGCGAAAAGCAAAGCCACTACAAATGGCATCAAGAAAGGAATAATTTTAAATATGATTAAGTAAAATATAATAAAGACAGCAACAATGAGCAGTGTTTTTTTTATTATATCACCGTATCTCAATAGAAAATTATTCACCGTTTTGACCTCCTTTTTCTTTATTATAATATGAGAATTGATGAAAGTCTATCATTAAGAGTAATTATTGACTATAATAAAAAAATCCGCCGAAACGGATTTTTTAAAGGGCGGTTTTTATTTTTGCTATTTCTTTTGATTTTTGGGCAAGTTCGCTTCGCGTTATAATTCCTTTTTCTACTAGTAAATCTATGAGGGAAAGTAAAGCCAATAAATTTTTGTACTCTGTGTCTTTTATTTCGGCTAAATCTAGAAGATATTCTATTTCTCTCATTTTACATCTCTCCCAAATAATTCTTTAATTTTATTATTGACATATATTAGAAAAATATGCATACAAAATAAAAAAATTAGAATTTGTTTGAAGTTTATGCTATAATATCACTGTACTTTTAAGTGAGGAGAGAAAATATGGGCAAAAATGTACAAAAAGAAATATTAAGCTGGATATTTACTATAGCTCTTGCTTTTTTAATTGCAATGTTTATAAGAACTTATGTTTTTGAATTGGTAGATGTACCCACAGGTTCAATGTTAAATACTATTCAAATAAATGATAAATTTATTGTAAACAAGTTTATATACAGGTTTGAACCTGTAAAACGAGGAGATATTGTAGTATTTCGTTTTCCTGACGACCCAAAAGTTAATTTTGTAAAAAGAGTTATTGGCATTGGTGGAGATGTAATTGAAATAAAAAATGGTCAGTTAATAAGAAATGGAAAAGTAGTTAAGGAGCCCTATATAAAAGAACCTATGAAAGGCAATTTTGGACCATATGTCGTCCCACCTGGTCATTATTTTATGTTAGGTGATAATAGAAATGAGTCTATGGATAGTAGATTTTGGCAGCACAAGTATGTATCAAAAGACCAAATTTTGGGTAAAATAGTTTTTAGAATTTGGCCTCCTGATCGAATTGGTTCTATGTCTGGAAAATAGTTATTGAAAGTAGTGTTATAAAGTAGTATAATATTAAAAAACATAATATTGTCGGCAATGAAGGGACGAGTAGTAAGTATAAACTTTTAAGAGAGCTGGTGGTGGGTGCGAACCAGTAAGTTTTACTTATGAATTCCATCCCGGAGCTAAGGTGTAATGACCTTCGGGCGACCGTTAAATCATGTGGAGGGCTTATTTAAGCCAAAAGAGGGTGGCAACACGGCATTCCCGTCCCTTTATGGGACGGGAATTATTTTTAAGGGAGGTGTGGTAAAGTGTTAGACGTAAAGAGGATAAGAAATAATCCAGAGGCTGTAAGAAGAGCTGTAGAGCTTAAAGGAGAAAAAGCAGATATAGATAGGTTTTTAGAATTAGACGAAAAAAGAAGACAAATGCTAGTGGAGTTGGAAACATTAAAAAATCGTAGAAATGTGGAATCAGACAATATTGCAAAACTTAAAAGAGAAGGCAAAGATGCTAGCGATTTGATTGCTGAAATGAAAGAATTATCGGATAAGATTAAAGAAATGGAACAAGAGGTAAAAGAAGTAGAAGAAGAATTGGAGCGAATTTTATGGACAATCCCTAATATACCTCATGAGAGTGTTCCAATTGGCGATAGTGATGAAGATAATGTTGAAATAAGGAGATGGGGAGAACCGAGGAAATTTGACTTTGAACCAAAACCTCATTGGGAAATAGGGGAGGAATTAGGTATATTAGATTTTGAAGCGGCTGCAAGAGTTACAGGTTCTAGATTTACTTTTTATAAAGGTTTGGGGGCACGACTAGAAAGAGCACTTATAAACTTTATGTTAGATTTACACATTGAAAAACATGGCTATACTGAAGTGTTTCCTCCCTTTATGGTACATAGAAGAAGCATGTTTGGCACAGGTCAACTTCCTAAGTTTGAAGAGGATGCTTTTAAAGTTTACGGTACAGACTATTTTTTGATACCAACGGCAGAAGTGCCTGTTACTAATATGTACAGAGACACAATAATAGACGGCGATAAGCTTCCAATATACCACTGTGCTTATAGCGCTTGTTTTAGACAAGAGGCAGGTTCTGCAGGAAGAGATACGAGAGGGCTTATAAGGCAGCACCAGTTTAATAAAGTTGAACTTGTCAAATTTACAGAGCCAGACAAATCCTATGAAGAGTTAGAAAAAATGACTAGAGATGCTGAAGAAGTATTGCAGGCGTTAGGACTTCCTTACAGAGTAGTGGCCATATGCACAGGAGATTTAGGCTTTACTGCTTCTAAAAAATACGATATAGAAGTGTGGATGCCAAGCTATGGACGATATGTAGAAATTTCTTCTTGTAGCAATTGTGAAGACTTTCAAGCAAGAAGAGCTAATATAAAGTATAGGCCTAAAGACGGTGGAAAGGCTCAATATGTCCATACTTTAAATGGCTCTGGAGTTGCTGTAGGAAGAACTTTTGCTGCAATATTAGAAAATTATCAACAAGAAGATGGATCTGTTGTAATACCAGAAGTTTTAAGGCCATACATGAAAGTAGATGTGATAAAGAAATAAATATATTGTTTTCCAATATTATACTATATAAGCATATTGACAATAAAGCTGGGGTATGATATACTTTATATCGTCCCAGCTGGGAGAGGTGTCCGAGTGGTTTAAGGAGCTGGTCTTGAAAACCAGTGACTCCTTCACGGAGCCGTGGGTTCGAATCCCACCCTCTCCGCCAGAAAGTTAATATTTTTTTATGAGCAACTAACGTGGAGAAGTACCCAAGATGGTGAAGGGGCGGTCCTGCTAAGACTGTAGGTCGGGGATAACCCGGCGCGAGGGTTCGAGTCCCTCCTTCTCCGCCATTTTATTATAGTGTTGCTCTATTTTTCATAGAAAAAATACAAAGTAGGCTTTTGCCTACTTTTATTCTTTGTCTTTGCCTAATATAACTGTCACATCTACATTTGCATCAGGAGAGATATCTTTTTCTACATTGGTTATAAAAAGAGTTTTTGCGACTTTTTCAGCCCTTTCTTCATCTGTTCTTGCATATACATGGGAAGAAGTAAAAGTCATGCCAATGACGTTTCCGATTTTCACAACGTCAAAACCCTCATTTTTTAAAACTTCAGCGTACTTTGTGGCAAGCCCTGGTATTCCTGCACCGTTTAACACTTCTACTTTTATGTTTTTGTTTTCTGCAAAAGATGTTGTTGAAGTATTTGAGGTTGAAACCTCATCGCTAAAAAGTTCTTTTACTATTTCTTGAACTTTTATATTGTCTACAAAGAAATAGCTGGTATTTCCTTCATATCGGCCTTCTCCGGGAAGAGCCATTGCATTTATAGTCGAAGGCTTGTCTTTTATAAATTGATAAGCGTATTGAGTTATCTCAGAGGCGGTTAAGTCTGTTTTCAAATATTGACTGACTGCTATTGCTAAAGAAGGTACTTTTGGTAATATTGAGGGTTGCAGCATTTTTTTTAAGAAAGCTTCGAGAAATTGATGCTGTGCCTTTATTCTTCCAAGGTCACCGTCTACATAACCATGTCTATATCTTACAAACTGAATTGCCTTTTCTCCATCTAATACTTGCCTACCTTTTTTTAAATCTATATGAAGAGGGGGATTTGCACTGTTGTCATCGTATTTCATGTTAAAGGGTACATCGACTTCTACTCCCCCGATTGTATCTATTATTTTTTTGAAACCTTCATAATTTAAAATTACATAATTATCGATTTTGATACCTAATAAATCTTCTACTGCTTTTTCTAACCCTTCAATTTTTCCTTCAGAAAAGGCAGCATTTATTTTTTTCTCTTCTGGAGCGTTAAATCCTGGCCTTGGATAGTATGTATCTCTTGGAATTGATAATATATTTATTTTTTTGTTTACAGCGTCATAGTTTATTACAAAAATAGTATCTGATAAATTGTTTTCATCACTGCCTACAAAAAGAATGTTTTTCCTTTCTATAGCTTGCTCTTTATTTTGAGACTCATTTCTACTAACGGTAGAAGTATTTTTTTCATTTGAAGCAGGGACATGAATATTTTTATAAAATATATAAGTTCCCACACCAAGGGAAAGGACAATACCTATTATAATAAGAATTATTATTTTTAATATTCTTTTCATGGTTTTTCCTCCTATAACTACCGTACCATTATTTTGTTTATATAATGAATATATAGCATTTTAAAAATTAAAAGTCAATTAATAGAATGTTACAAGTTATTAAATATTGATTCTAGTGTAAAAAGCCTCTTTTCTTTATGAAGAAGTATAAATATAAAATAGATTGAATAAATAAACATAAAAATATAGGTAGTACAAATTTTCATAGAATTATGTTAGAATCAAAGAAGCAAAAATTACAACAAATGGGGTGTTGCACTTGTTTAGAGAAAACAGCGACCATTTTCAACAATCTTTATTTGAAAGTGTTAACTTCATGGATTCAAGGATAAAGGCTAAACTAGAAAAATCATGGGCACCCATATTCTATAAATACGTGTTCTGCAACATCGATGAAAAACCCTTTTCAGTCTTATACAGTGATACAGGAAGGCCTAACTTCCCGGTTAACATACTCCTTTCCCTGGAATACATAAAACACCTTAAAAACTACTCTGATGATGAACTTATTGAAAACTTTAACTTCAATTACCTGATAAATTACGCTGTAGGAATAAGGACATTAGGAGGCATGAACCTTTCAGAGAAAACCTTGTATGACTTTAGATCAAGGATATACCAATACCTCATAAAACATCCTGAACAAGAGGACTTGATATTCGGGCAATTTCTAAATCTTACCAGTATTTTTGCCAAAGAAGCAGGCATATCCATGAAAGAACAGCGCATGGACTCCACCATGTTCATGTCAAACATCAAAAAAGCAGGAAGAATCGCCCTTGCCTTTGATGTACTTTACAGGGCAGTAAAATCCATCCCTGAAGATAGACTTTCAGAGAACCTGAAAGAAGTCCTCAACCCTAAATTCAAGACAGAAGTGATACATAAAACCAAGCCTTCAGAAAGCGAAAGCAGGCTCGAAATACTCTTGAATCTGTGCCAAGAAGCAAAGGAAACAATCGAAAACATTCCCGGACTTGAAAAATCCGATGCATATAAAATCCTCGCAAGATTCCTGTCAGAACAGGCGTACTACGACGAAAAAACCAAGAGGCTCAAGGCCAAAGACAGCAAAAGCATACCCAGCGATTCCCTTCAGTCAGCATACGATGAGGATGCTACTTATCGCAAGAAGGGGAACAAAGCTGAAAGCGGATACGTTTTAAACCTCAGCGAAACCTGTTCAAAAGAAAATCCCTTCCAGCTCATAACAGACTATACGGTAGAAAAGAACATAAAAAGCGATGTAGAACTTTTAAAAGAAAGACTACCTATTGTAAAACAAAATACTGAATGCCAAGAAGTCTATGTAGACGGTGGTTATTACTCCGAAGAAGTAGTGCAAATTGCAAAAGAAAACGGTGTGGAACTCCACTTTACCGACTTAAGCGGCAGGAAGCCTATTTCTAGGATATCAGTGACCGAATATGAAATAGATGAAGAAACGAAAGTGATAACGAAGTGCCCAAGGGGAATAATACCCATCCATGCCGGTGTTAAGAAGGGGCAGACGGTGGCCCATTTTCCAAAAGAAGCCTGTGCAATGTGTGAATTGAAAAATCAATGTTACTGCAAAGAACAGAAAAAAGATTACGTGGTGAGGATAAATCTAAAATCGATAGAAGCAGCCAAACAACGGGAAAAGATAGAATGTAGGTGTGAGGAAGACAAGAGCAAAAGAGCTGCAATAGAAGGTACCAATTCAGCCTTGAAGAGGGGTCATGGTCTTTCGAAGCTTCGAGTAAGGGGACTTGTAAAATGTAGAGTAAACGTAGGCTTAAAGGTATTGGCCCAGAACTTTAAGCGTTTTGCAAGATACATGTTGGAGCGAGCTAAAAAAGCTATTCCAAAGGTCCGAGGGGGAAGTGTGCCCATATTGGCCCAATAAATGGTAATAACGTATTATAAAGGTAAAATATAAGCTTTTCTTGGCGGACTTTAAACTGGATTTTTGTTATCATAGGTGCAAATTACCACAATTTACCTAAATAAATTTGTCAAAGTACAGAAAAGCAGATTCTAAAATTGAGTTTCTACACTAGAATCAATATTTATTAAGTTTATTCTCCTTCTTTCTCTATTTAAAGACTACATATCAAGATTATGATATAATTAATAAAAAGAAAAGCTATGAAAAAGGGGTGCTGAGTTTGAAAAGACCTAATATTTTTTTAATTTCTTTTATCATTTTAATTTTTGTGATTTTGGGAATTATTGTAAATTTTATAAACATCCTCGTGGATTTTCAATGGTTTTCTGATTTGCATTATCTTAATGTATTTTTTAAAAAATTTTTGACTCAGCTTACAATGGGTGTGCCGATTTTCATTCTTGTATTTATGGTGTTGTATTTTTATACAAACAAGATAATAAGAGATTATGTTAACTTTGCACAGGATATAATCGTTAAAAAGAATATTAACATATATAGAAGATTAGGTATTGCTATTTCTCTATTAATTGCACTATTTATAACGCTATATGCAGCGACAAATTGGTGGAATGATTTATTGTTTTTTGTAAATTCTGTAGATTTTAATGAAACTGACCCCATATTTCATAAAGACATTAGCTTCTATATGTTTAAGTTACCGCTTTTTTATGATATTTATAATCTTTTAATTGTGTTTATACCTGTGATGATAGTTGTCGTAATAATCGCGTATGGACTAATGTACTTGTCTGATAAAACAAGGTTTTATGAGATTTCAGACAGAGACGGAAATTTATTTAAAGCCATTTATAACAAAGACATTTTAATAAAAGCATTTAAAGAAGTTGTCCTCTTAGGATTTATCTTTTTTGTACTCATGGGCATAGGGTATTATTTAAAAGCTTTTAAACTTTTGTATTCTACCAAAGGTATAGTTTTTGGAGCGACTTATACTGATATTCACGTTTCACTGCAGTTTTACAGGGCACTTGCAATAATTTCTTTTGTAGCAGCTATTTTACTTTTGATAGGATTTTATAAGAAAAATATAAAATATATAGTTGCTGCTCCGGCTATTATAATAATTTTAGCAGCCATAATGGTGATCACTGAAACAGCCGTTCAGAATTTAATTGTTTCTCCTAATGAGTTAGACAAAGAAAAAAAATATATAAGCTATAACATAGAATACACAAAAAAGGCTTTTGGGTTAGATAGAGTAACAGAAAAAAATTATGATATGAAAAAAGAGTTAACTCCTAAAGTTTTGGAAGAAAATAAGGCTACTATTGATAATATAATGATTAACGACTATAGACCAGTTAAACAGGCGTATAATCAATTACAAGCGATAAGGCTTTATTACAAGTTTAATGACATTGACATGGATAGGTATACAATAAGTGGAAAGTACAGGCAAGTATTTTTAGCAGCAAGAGAGATGGACCATGAGAGTTTATCTCCTCAAGCAAAAACATGGATAAATTTGCATTTAAAATATACCCATGGCTACGGTGTAGTAATGTCTCTAGTCAATGATGTTACACCAACAGGCCAACCGGCTATGATAATAAAAAACATACCACCTTCTACTAATACTGATATAAAAATTGATAGGCCTGAAATTTACTTTGGAGAACTTACTAACGATTATGCTATTGTAAATACAAAAACTGGAGAATTTGATTATCCTTCTGGAGACAAAAATGTCCAGACAAATTATAAAGGAACTACAGGTATACCTATGACATTTATAAACAGGATACTTTTTAGCATATATACAGGGGATGCAAGAATTTTATTGTCTACTGATATAACAAAAGACAGTAAGATACTCATATATCGCAATATAGAGCAAAGGGTTTCTAAAATAGCTCCTTTTTTGCTCTATGACGATGACCCTTACATTGTAATAGATAATGGTAAATTATATTGGATAATAGACGCTTACACTTATTCTGCCAATTATCCATATTCTCAGCCTTATGGGAGTATGGGAATCAATTATATAAGAAATTCTGTGAAAGTAGTAGTAGATGCTTATAATGGAGATGTTAAGTACTATATTTCAGACAATAATGATCCTTTAATAAAAGTATATAGCAAAATCTTCCCTACATTATTTAGAGATATAAAAGAAATGCCTCCTGGTTTGAGACAGCATATAAGGTATCCTCAATTTCTATTTGACATTCAAGCAGAGGTTTATAAAAATTATCACATGACTGACCCACAAGTGTTTTACAATAAAGAAGACGCATGGGATATTGCAAAAGAAAAATTTGAAGATAAAATAGAGTACCAAGAATCTCAATATATGATAATGAAACTGCCAGGAGAAACTAAAGAAGAATACATTTTAATGATACCTTATACTCCTGCTACAAAAGCTAACATGGTGGCTTGGATGGCAGCGAGAATGGACGGAGAAAATTATGGCAAACTTATTGTATATAAATTTCCCAAAAATACCATTATTTATGGACCTTTGCAAATAGAAAACATGATTGATCAAGACCCTAATATTTCTAAAGAATTAAGTTTGTGGAACCAACAGGGCTCAACAGTCAGCAGAGGAAATCTCCTTTCGATTCCGATTGATGATTCTATGCTTTATGTAGAGCCTTTGTATATACAGTCGCAAAATCAGAATGCATTGCCAGAAGTAAAGAGAGTTATTGTAGCTTATAAAGACCAGATTGTAATGGAAGATACTTTAAAAAATGCTTTAAATAAATTGTTTAACCTGAATACTCAGCAAATATCTCAGCAAAATGTACCTTCAAATACAGCAAATGATACACAAAAGCAGCTTATAGAGAAGGCTCATGAAACATATCAAAACGCTATGGAAGCAGTTCAGAAAGGAAATTGGTCTGATTTTGGAAAATATATGGAGGAATTAAGGAAGATATTAGATGAATTAAATAAAAGTGTGAAAAAATAATATAAGGGAAATAAAGCAAAGTTACAATTGCAATTGAAATTAAAATGTGTTATTATATATTATAGCTTAAGCGCCCGTAGCTCAATTGGATAGAGCGTTTGACTACGGATCAAAAGGCTGGGGGTTCGACTCCCTCCGGGCGCACCATTTTGAGAGATTGAAGGTATCGGAATTGCGCCGATACCTTTTTTGATTTTTATATTTTTCATGCATTCCCAGCAAAAGCTCCAAATATTATTGAAGGCATAACATCATAATAGATAGAAATGACATGTCTACAGGTGACTTATTAATATTGTATACTAACATTAAAACAGCAATTCTATCTACCAATTTCCTATATCCGAAATTATCTGCAATGATATAAAAAACCAGTATTTCTATTTTTATTCATATTTTTCACCTTTTTACGAAGCAAGTAAGTAGGCACTTTTGCAATATTAACATCCAATATTTTCTTTTTATATTTAGGTATCTATACAAACCTGTAATTCTCTTTGCTTCATTTTTAGCATTTTTCTAATTTTCTTAACTATTTCACCTGGTGTTAGAAATTCCGATTATTTGGACTTAAGCGACATTATTTTGTACAAAAGTGCCAAATTTCCTCCATTGGTGTAAGTGGTTATTAGTGGTATAATGATAATGGAAATTGCTAAAAAGTTAACTTTTGTTACAAAATGGTTGATGTCAGTTGATGTTTTGGCAAATAAAAATTTTATGGTGGGGTGGTAAAAATGGCCAGTGTGACATTGCAGAATTATTATGACATTGTTATAGCAGGGGACTCTATTTCAAGGGGTGTAGTATACAGCGAAGAAAAAAATAAATATGTTATATCAGATGTAAATTATGTAAATTTACTAAAGAATAACATAAAAGGAACAGTAAAAAATATTGCTAAGTTTGGGAACACTCTTTTAAAAGGTATTGACACTTTGAAGAGGTACTTGTCAAAAGATAAACCTGATATAGTTGTAATAGAATTTGGAGGAAATGACTGTGATTTCGACTGGGAAGAAATTGCAAAGAATCCTTATGATGAGCATAGACCCAAAACAGATTTTTATATTTTTAAAGAAAAGCTTAAAGAATTGATAAAATCCTTAGATGATGCAAACATAATTCCTGTGTTAATGACATTACCTCCTTTGGATGCTGACAGATATTTTAAATGGATAAGTAAAAACAGTGAAGAGATGGGCAAAAACATTTTAAAGTGGTTAGGCAGTGTGACTAAAATATATTGGTGGCAGGAAAAGTATAACTCAGCTATATTGAGTATAGCTGAAGAAACAAAAACAAGGCTTATTGATATAAGGAGCGCTTTTTTGAATTACCCAGATTTTAGGCAATTTATTTGTGCAGATGGTATTCATCCTAATGAAAAAGGCCATAAAATAATAGCACATAAGATATATGAGTATCTGCAGAGAAATTATACATATCTTTTGAAAGAGTAAACATATAAAGATTAATCCAAAATTTAAAAAAAAGATAGCAAAGACTTATGTTGTAACGATATCCTTTTATTTTTATCAAGGAAGTAAGGAATCTGTGACAATCTATTTTTGTATTAAATAATAATTTTGCTACAACTATTATAAAAGTTGAACAAAATTAAAAAAATTTTGTTGAGAATGTTTACTATGAATGTTTTGTGTGATATAATTTCAAGTGGAAATAATATATACCTCCCTAGAGTAAGGCGGTAATAAACGACGATACAGCGGAGCTTTATACGTGATACTAATGAAAATGGAGGTGTGACTAATTGAGCAATTTGTTATTTATTTGGGTAGCGATGTTTTTGGTATGGACTGCATTGAATGCGCCACTATCAGCCCAAAAAACTATTTTTGGAATTATTTTATCATTTTTGATTGCAGTAATTGCTAATGTATATGATAAAGAGCAAAAAAAATTTAAATTAAAAACTTTTTTTTGTTTGATTAAATATTTCGTCGTGTTTTTAAAAGAACTTGTCAAAGCTAATTTGAATATGGCAAGAATAGTTTTGACTCCTTCTTTACCTATTTCGCCTAAGATTTTCAAGGTTACAACAAGCCTTAAGTCTCCAATAGCAAGAACATTACTTGCAAATTCTATAACTTTAACTCCAGGAACAATATCTGTAGAACTTGATGGGGATACATTATACATTCATGTGGTTGAGGGTGATAAAGTAGAAAACGTTGAAGATTTAAAAGGACCCTTTGAAAAGATTTTAAGGGAGGCTTTTGAATGATAATAAATGTTATTTTAGGATTAGTGATTTTCGGTCTTTTATTAAGCTTTATAAGGTTGGTAAGGAGCAGTTCAATTGAAAGCAAAGTGGTTGCTATTGACATTATGACAACTATTTCTTCGGGACTAATAGTGATTTTTGCTTTTATAAGCGATAACGGGTTATTTTTAGATGTGGCGCTGGTATATGGTATTTTGTCTTTTATTGGGGTTGTAGCAATAGCTCGTTATTTAGAAGGAGGAATTTAGTATGCAGTATATTGGATACTTTTTCTTGCTTATTGGAGCTGTTTTTTTAGCGCTAGCAGGTCTCGGAATATATAGGATGCCGGATGTATTAAATCAATCTCAAGCGGGGACTAAAGCATCAACTATGGGGATTGTTGGACTATTTATTGGTTTTGCTTTTCTTAAACCATTGTGGGCCCCCAAGTTAATTCTTATGGCATTGTTTTTTCTTTTTACTTCGCCGATTGCTTCACATGCAATATGTAAGGCAGCGATAAAGAGAAATAAAGCAAAACTTATATTAAAAGAAAATGCTTTTTCAAAAGAAGGTGAGTAATATGTTTTTATCAGTAATTATTGCGGTTATTATGATATTTGGTGCTATGTGGACAATTGTAACTGAAGATTTATTTAAAGCTATTGTTATATTTGCAATAGTATCCCTTTCTTCTTCTATAATGTTTTTACTTATGCAGGCGCCAGATGTTGCTATAACGGAAGCGGCTATAGGCTCGGGCATAACTACTGCTTTATTTATTTTCACATACAAAAAAGTGGAGGAGGAAAAAGATGAAAGATGAAACATCTGTATTAGTAAATATTATTGCTTTTTTAATTCTCTTTGTGATAGGAATTTATATATATATTGTAGCTATTGATACAGGAGCAGGAATAAAAATAACGGATAATATAACTCCTACCATGAGGGTGGCCGATAAATATCTAAACAAGAACGTGTTAGATGATAATAGCACATATCAATGGGGAGGTACAGCTGAAGATACAGCTGCTAATATTGTAACTTCGGTTGTTGTTGATTATAGATTATTTGATACAACTCTTGAGGTAATAGTTTTATTTATTACAATATTAGGTTTTGGCTTTGTTATTCCTAAAGACAAGAGAAAGATAATTAAACCTACCACTATACTTAACAGGTGGGCGCCAATTCTGATGCTGCTTATGCTTATGATAGGGGGATACACATTTATTAATGGACACTTATCTCCTGGAGGGGGTTTCCCGGCAGGTGCTATTATATCGACGGCTATTTTGACGGGTGTTTTGACTGGAAGGAGAACAATAAGTCAAAAATCCCTTAAAATAATAGAGGCAATAACAGGTATATCAATATTTTCCATCGGAATCATAAGCTATTTTCTAACTGGTAGCTTCTTTCAGAATTTTATATTAAATGACAAGATAGGAGATCTATTTTCAGGTGGCTTGATACCTATATTTTATGGTTTAATAGCCTTTAAAGTTGCTGCTGAGCTTTCAAATATCTATTTTGAATTTTATGAGGAGTGATGTTATGACGCAAGTTTTTATACTGTCCTCCCTTTCTCTTATGTTTATAGGTCTATATGGAGTTTTGACGAGAAAAAATTTACTAAAAATAATTATAGCGCTAAATATTATAGAAACAGGTATCAACTTACTTTTGGTTTCCTTTGGATACATTGATCATGGAATAACACCTATTTTAACTTCACAGGAGAGTATACTTAACCTAAATAAAATGGTAGATCCAGTTCCACAGGCGCTTGTTCTTACATCAATAGTTATAGGCTTGGGAACAACTGCATTTGCTTTAGCATTGGCAATACGATACAAAATTACTCATAATTCTATTTTAATAAATGCATCTGAAGAGGAAGAGGGAAGAGGTATATGAATAGCATAGTTTTTCTAGTTGTAATACCAATTATTGCGGCGTTTTTATCTTTATTTTTAGGCAAGGTGAATAAATTAATTGCATATATAGTTACAATTTTTAACTTATCTTTTTCTGTAGTTGTCCTTGTAAGTGGGAAAATACCCTTTAATGTTGCAATTGGAGGTTGGAGGGCTCCATATGGAATAAACTTTGTTGTTACTGATATCACAATTTTCTTTTTACTACTTATTAATGTAGCAGCAGTTCTTTCACTGACAACAATAAAGGAACATATGGAGTACCAATTCTATGCTTTCTATTTTATACTACTTGCTGCGACTAATGGTATGGTTTTGACAGGTGATATATTTAACTTTTATCTTTTTACAGAGCTTACTACCTTTGCAATTGGAGGACTTGTGGCGTACAAAAGAGATAGATTAGCTACAGGTGCATCACTAAAATATTTAATATTATCATCAACTGCATCTATTTTTAGCTTAGCAGCAATAGGCCTCATATACAAGACTTTGGGGACCCTTAATTTTGCAGACATAGCCAGCAAAATTTCTAATTTAAACAAGGCATCATTATCTTTAATTTTAATACTTTTTATTTCTAGTATGTTGGTTGAACTGAAGATTTTTCCTTTTAACCTTTGGGTTGTAAAGGCTTATGATGCTTCTATTCCAGCAGTAAATCTTTTTCTTCATGGGATGGTTAGCACTGCCGGTGTATATGGGGCAATAAGAATACTTCTTATGGTATTTTCAAAAAATGGTGTAATGTCAGATCAAAGTAGCAACATAGCAAATATTTTAATATTGTTAGCTTTTATAACAGTAATGATTGGCGAAATTGGAGCTTTGACAGAAAAAAATTTAATTAAAGTTTTGGCGTTTTCCTCTATGGCACAACTTGGTATATTCCTGTTTGGAATAAGTTTAGGCAATTATGAAGCACTAAAAGGAGCATTTTATATAGTTATATCAAACTATTTTGCGAAACTTATAATGTTTATTGTTGCAAAAAATTATTCTGTTGTTGCAGGAAGCAGAAATTACAACGCGATGAAAGGATTAGGGAGAAAATATCCTGGACTCGCGATAGCTTTTACAATATCAGCTTTAAGTCTTATGGGAATGCCTTTTTTCGCAGGATTTTGGGGTAAACTTTCCATAGTTGGAAATGCACTTTTAATGGACAAAATTGCCATTACAGGTGTAATAATAATACTGATTTCCTCTGTAATTGAAGGTGTTTATTATCTTAGAATATCTCATACATTTTTTAGTGATGGAAATATTCAAGACACTAAATTATCAAGGATTAATTGCGTGCTACCAATAATTTTAGCGGCGGTTATTTTGATTATAGGGATATATCCAAATTCAATTGAAAATATAATATGGACGATGATAAATGAAATACAGAATACACCAGAAAAATATATACAAGTAATTTTGCCTTTAAAGTGAGGGTGAGACTATGGTAGAAATTTTACTGGTTCCTCTTATAACAGCAGTTATATCGGCTATTTTTATAAAAAACAAGCGGCTCGTATGGTTTCTTTTTCTGATTTCTAATGGCTATATATTATATAAACTTTACTCATTGTATGGAAAGTGGGATTTAACTTATATATTAAACACTGATTACCAAATATTTGGTGCAAAACTAAGTTTAGGACTTTCAAATAATCCTTTAGGATGGTATTTTGCCTTTTTCTCGGCTGTTGTTACCTTAGTAATTGCTATATTTTCTATAGGATTTAATACAAACTCTAAAGGAAATGTAGCTCCTATATGGATGCTAATTATATTTGCTAATCTTGGAATATTCTATGCAGCAGATTGGATAACATTTTTTATGATGTGGGAACTAATGGGATGGACATCTTTTTTCGCAATAACCAATGGAAATACTAAAGCATTAGATGGTGCAAAATATTACTTGGCTCTTTCTCTTCTTGGTGGGTCTTCCATGTTAATTGCAATATTACTGCTTGGTGCATATACTAAAACTTTTATTATTATTACTTCTGCTTATAGATTGATCCAGCTGTTTAATTTGGCAGAAGGTGTTTTTACAACAATATTACTTTTGTTTATTATGGCATTCTTCATAAAATCGGCAATATTTCCATTTTACATGTGGCCTTCAAAAGTATATGCTGTAGGTCCTGAAGATTACATTGCGTTTATGTCTTCAGTAATGATAAAATATGGCATTTATCCTATGGCAATATTCATAGTTCCTGTAATTGGGAATTTACAACTTCCTAAGATATTTAATGCAGGTAATTGGATGCAATATTTTATTGGTTATCTTGGAGCGCTTAGTGCTGTTGTAGGGACTTTACTTGCTATGTTTCAGACTGATATGAAAAAATTATTTGCGTATTCCTCTGTGGCAAACATGGGATATATACTTTTAGGTTTCGCATCTATGAGTATAGTAGGTTTTGAAGGTTCGCTTTTCCATGTTGTTAATCATATTGTTTTAAAAGCTGCGATATTTTTATCTCTTGCTGCTGTAGTGTATAGGACGGGTGAGAGTGAGATGCACAAATTAGGTGGACTTGTATATAAAATGCCTATTACTTTTTTGACATTTCTTTTTGGAATAATAGCAGCAGCAGGAATACCACCGCTTAATGGCTTTGGCTCAAAGTGGATGATAATACAAGCGCTTATGGAGAAGAAGATGGTTGTTCTTGTAATATCCATGGTATTTGCATCAACCGGAGCGTTTATGTATTTATTTAGGGCACTTGTTTCTATATTTTTAGGACAACTTCCCGAAAGATATAAGGATGTAAAAGAGGTACCATATACAATGTCAATACCCATGATTATAATGATGGGCTTGATGCTTCTAATTGGTGTGGTACCAGGGGTTGTGATGAAACCATTAACTATTGCACTGGATGCATTAGGGTATAAAGTTGATATCGCTACTTGGACTACTCTTAGTTCGTCTTTTAAAAATGCGACGATAGATTTAAAAATAGTATTTTACATGTTTGCTATGGGTATTGTAGTTGCAGCTTTGATGTATTTGTTTGGAAACAAATCCGAAACTGTACCACAGCATGATAATTACACAGCAGGAGAGAACCCAATAGAATGGGGAGTTGATGCAGACAAGTTTAACTATTCTTATTCATTTTACCAACCATTTAAGGAGATGTTTGACCCGCTTTTTGAAAGAATTTCAATAGATAGATTTTTTTCAAGTATAGGTAAAAATTTTGAATATATAAGCCCAACCATTCAAGGGTTGTATAAAAGAGGAGAAGGAGCAGTGTTGCTTTTTAGCATTGGTGTTCTCTTATTGATATTAGGAGGTTGGATTTTATGATAGCAGCTATAAGAGTTTTTGGTTACAGTTTGTTTGCAATATTTATTGGACTTTTATTTATGGGAATAGGAAGGAAGATTATTGCAAGAATTCAGTTGAGATTAGGCCCACCATTTTATCAGGCATTTTTAGATGTAGGAAAACTCTTTGCCAGAAAGTCCATAACACACAATTTTGTGATGGACCTTGGTATGATAATGTCGCTTGCGGGACTACTGTCAACTATGCTATTTGTTCCAGTAGCTGGACATATGGCTATAAAGAGTAGTTCTAATCTAATTCTAATAATTTACCTTATGGCCATTGGACATCTTGGAATGGCGATGGCAGCTTCTGCTAGTGGAAATCCCAATGCAACAATTGGTGTATCTCGTGCACTTACAATGATGCTGGGATATGAAATTCCGTTTTTTACAGTAATGTTAGGATTAATAATTTTTAATGGGACTTCTTCTCTTGAGCTTATTGCGCAAAGTCAGGCAGGTGGATTATTGAATTGGAATATGGTTAAATTTCCGCTTGGATTTTTAGCAGCTGAAATTGCATTACAAGCGATAATGGGAGAAAAACCATTTGATGCAATGGTAGCACCTGCTGAGATAGCTTCAGGACCTATGGTGGAGCTTGGTGGTAAGTACCTGGGACTTGCATTTTTGACACATGCAGTTTCAATTTTTGTTGAAACGGGGATAATGGTAAATTTATTTATGGGCGGTGCTTCAAATGTATTTACTTTTGTATTAAAACAATTTGAAATATATTTAATTACTGTACTTATTGAGGCCGTATTCCCGAGATTTAGAATAGAGCAGGCAGTTAAATTTCTCTGGACTGTTCCCATGAGCATTGCAGTTGTCCAGCTTGCGATAATATTATTGTAAGATAATAGAAGGGGGCAATTTGAATGGAAGATTTAAAGGCTAATGATAAAAGAAGCTATATTGATAATTTGATAGATTTTTTTAGAAAAAGATCTATATGGATGCTTCATTACTGTACAGGTTGCGGAGCAGTGGAACTGCCGCCTTCAATGACATCCAGGTGGGATATTGAAAGATTTGGCATAGTGCCAATGGCGACGCCAAGACAGGCAGATGTCCTTTTAGTAACAGGATATGTTTCGTTGAAGACATTAAAGAGGATTATAAAGATTTATGAACAAATGCCAGAACCCAAATGGGTTTTAGCATTTGGTTCGTGTACAGTAAATGGAGGAATTTACTGGGATTCTTATAACACCATAACAAATCTTGCGGAATATATTCCTGTTGATATTACTGTATCGGGCTGTATGCCTAGGCCAGAAGCAGTTATAGATGCATTGCAAACGCTAATGGAGATGATACAGTCTGGCGAGGGAGGAGCGTACAAAAAATACAAAGAAAACTATGAATACTATAAAAAGAACCAGGATAGAGTTTTAAGGAAAACAGCCCCAATATTAGGAAGCAGCGAAACAGAGTCAATTTATCAAGAAAAGGAGGGGAATTATGAAACTTGATAAGGAAAGCATAATAGAACTTTTAAATCAAAAAGGAGTAGAGGTTTTAGACCTTTATCCAAATCAAATAAGTGTAAATATTAAAAAAGATAACCTCTTAAACCATTTGGTATTTTTAAGGTCAATAGGTTTTGATCATCTATCATTTATAAATGCAGTTGATTTTATAGATGAAGGTGAATTTGAACTTGTTTATCATGTTTGGTCTTACACCCATAAAATTCATGTTTTAAACAAAGTAAGAATAAGCAGAAATAATCCTGTTATACCAACGATAGTAAATCTTTGGGAACAAGCGCAGTTTTATGAGCAAGAAATACACGAGTTTTTTGGGATAATTTTTGAGGGAAACAAAGATTTATCTCCTTTGTTCTTGGAAAATTGGGTAGATATACCGCCGCTTAGAAAAGATTTTGATACAAAAGAGTTTTCTGTAAGATTGTTTGGTGCCGAGATAAGGAGGTGATATATGATGGATTCACCATCATATATGTTGAGCAAAATAGCTGAAAAAGACAATTTAACTGTATACGAGCTTTTTTTTGGTCCTAATCATCCAGGAATGCATGGTAATTTTGGCTATGTACTTGAAATGATAGGGACAGAAATAGTTAAAGTTAGACCCAATGCAGGACATTTGCATAGAGGATTTGAAAAATTAATGGAACAGAAGCTGTGGGTTCAAAATATAGCACTTGTTCCTAGAATATGTGTTGCTGATCCAGATCCCAATGAAGTAGCCTATTGTACAGCCATTGAAAAGATACTAAGGGTTGACATCCCAGATAGAGCAAAATTTTTAAGAACAATCACTCTTGAAATGAGCAGGCTGTCTTCTTTCTTAATGGGAATGGGTGCCCTTGCTGCAGCTGTAGGTCTATATACGGCTATGAACATTATGACCGCCGATAGGGACTTAATACTTGATTTATTCGAATGGTTAACAGGAGCAAGAGTATACCACATGTTTAGCATACCAGGAGGCGTTAGAAATGATTTGCCTGATGGTTTTGTAGAAAGACTATATAAAGTATTGGACCATTTAGAAAAAAGGCTAATTGAATATGATAAATTACTGTTTGAAAATCCTATAATCCACAAAAGATTAAAAGGATTAGGTTATGTCTCTAAAGAAGATGCAGTAAAATATGGGCTTACTGGCCCGAATCTTAGAGCATCAGGTAACCCCTATGATGTAAGAGTTGATGATCCATATGCAGCTTACCCCTACCTTGACGTTAGAGTAATAACACAAGAAGGTGGAGATGCATTAACTAGGGCTATTCAAATAAGATTGGAGTTTGAAGAAACGATTAATCTTATAAGGCGGGCACTTAAGACTATGCCAGAAGGAGAGATTAGACTAAATCTTGGAAATCTTTCGGCACTTAAAGTGCCAAAAGGAGAAGCATATGCAAAAGTTGAATCGTCAAAGGGAGAGTTTGGATATTATGTAGTGTCAGACGGCGGAATGAAGCCATACAGAGTTGCGGTTAGAGGTCCTTCTCTTCCTGCAGGATTACTGCTTGCGCAAAAACATCTTCCCAAAATGAAAATAGATGATGTAGCTGCGTGGATGGCATCACTTGCAATTTGTCCGCCTGATATAGATAAATAGGAGGGAAGTAATGATATGTCACTGGGAGATAAGAGTGTATATTCCCCGCTTACTAATCTTAAAAATTTATTTAAAAAACCTATGACAGTAAAATATCCCAAAGAAATTTTGAAAGTGTTTCCAAAAGATGGCGTATCGCCTATTTATAGAGGGCTTCATACCAATGATTTAAACAAATGTATTGGATGTGGAATGTGCCAGAGAATATGTCCTTTCGATGCTATAGAAATGAAAGTTATTGGCGAAAATGAGCAAGGCAGAGCTATTAAAAAACCAGTTGTTGATTATGGAAGGTGTAGTTTTTGTGGATTTTGCGTAGATGTTTGTCCAACTAACTCATTAAAGATGTCAAGACATTATATATACAAAGTAAAGACAGTAAAATCGATGAGTGCAAAGGAAGAGGTAGAGCATATAAAGCAAAAATTTAAGCTTCTGCCGGATGAATCTTTGGGAGATGATATAGGGTATAATACTGGGAAAACCAAGAAAATATTAGGATAAAAATTACTCATTGTGATTATATTGATAAACATATGCAAAAGTAGGAGGTATAATATATGGTAACAGCATTAGTTGTAATTTTGGTGCTTATTCTGTTATTGCCATTTGTGGTAAAACAAGTAGAACACAATTTGGAATATTTTTTATTTACAATGGGAATTATATCTGTAATTGTGTCAAAACAATTTAGTGCAGAATTGTTTTTCCATATTTTCAAAAATCCACTCATTTACTATATTACTTTAGCAGTTTTGATTGCAGGGTTAATTTTTACATTGTTAAAAGAAAAATTGAAAATAGGTGTTGAAAAAGTTGCAGATAAAATATCTTTGAGGCTTTTTGCATTCATTATAATCGTGGTACTTGGGCTTATGTCAAGCATTATTACAGCAATAATTGCCTCTTTGGTTTTGGTTGAAGTCGTAAACTACTTGCCTCTTACTAGAAAAAACAAAATAAATTTAATTGTCATTGCTTGTTTCTCCATAGGCCTTGGTGCTGTTTTAACGCCTGTAGGGGAGCCACTGGCTACTATTGTTGTATCCAAGTTACATGCCGACTTCTTTTATCTTGCACGATTAATAGGTATTGATATAATAATTGCAATTTTAGCTCTTGGATTAATAGGAACATTTTTTGCAAAAAGAGAAAGTGGGATAGGTGAGCCTACAGAAGATGTTGAGGCAGATGAGAATATAAAAGAAGTATTCATTAGAGCTTTTAAAGTATTCGTCTTTATTTTTGCATTAGAGCTACTTGGAACAGGTTTTAAGCCTATAATTGATTTATATATTGTTAAAATGAAAAGTGAGCTTTTATACTGGGTAAATACAATTTCCGCAATTGTTGATAATGCTACGCTAGCAGCAGCAGAAATTTCTCCATCAATGACGCCGGAACAGATAAGAGCTATTTTAATGGGAATGCTTATTAGTGGAGGGATGTTAATTCCAGGTAATATTCCAAACATCATTTCAGCGGGAAAAT
The DNA here is from genome assembly GCF_003722315.1 of Thermoanaerobacter ethanolicus JW 200. Taxonomy (NCBI): domain Bacteria; kingdom Bacillati; phylum Bacillota; class Clostridia; order Thermoanaerobacterales; family Thermoanaerobacteraceae; genus Thermoanaerobacter; species Thermoanaerobacter ethanolicus. The sequence goes on from NZ_CP033580.1 coordinate 446,675, forward strand.
TAAAAATAAAAAGTACAGAATGGGCACGAACTGCTGTTCCTCTAGGTGCAATACTTTTGATAGTGTATTATATTGTATTGTTTGTGATCTAAATAAATTCAAGTAGGAGTATACTTGACACTTAAATAATTCTCTGATAAAATACCTTTATGCAGAGTACAAATAAAAAGCCACAGGTTTATTTTGTGGGCATGCATATTTACGGTGGACTGTATGATTAATAGATTCATGGAAGCTGCTATTTTAGAGGCGAAGAAAAGTTACCAACTTGGAGAAGTACCTGTTGGAGCTGTTATTGTAAAAGATGGACAAATAATTGGGAAAGGATTCAATCAAAAAGAATCATCAAATGATGCAACAACTCATGCGGAAATATTAGCGATAAAAGAAGCTTGTAAAACTCTTGGCAGTTGGAGACTTGATGACTGTAGCATGTATGTGACTTTAGAGCCTTGCCCTATGTGCGCTGGAGCTATTTTAGAATCCCGCATAAAGAGGGTATATATAGGAGCGGAAAGTGAAAGAACAGGTGCTGCAGGTACAGTAGTTGATATTTTAAATAACAGCTATTTAGGAAGTAAAACAGAAGTGTATTTTGGAATAATGGAAGAGGAATGCAAAACTCTTTTAAAAGATTTCTTTGAAAATTTAAGGGGATAAGTGCGGAGAGATGGCTGAGTGGTCGAAAGCGCTCGCCTCGAAAGCGAGTGGGCGAATTTTTCGCCTCGTGAGTTCGAATCTCACTCTCTCCGCCATGAAAATTGAATAAAAAGGTGGAGTAATTACATGGGTTGAAGTCCAGTAAAACGTGGAGAGATGACCGAGTGGACGAAGGTGCACGACTGGAAATCGTGTGTACCCTTTAAAAGGGGTACCGAGGGTTCGAATCCCTCTCTCTCCGCCATGAAAAAGGTAATTCTTGGCCGTACTAGATGGGGAGGTAGCGGTGCCCTGTAACCTGCAACCCGCTATAGCAGGGTCGAATTCCCAGGCTGAGGCCTGACCATTGTAAGGTCTGGCATAAGTAAGTGGCGTTGATACTTGAGTCCTGCGCAACGGAAATTTGCGAACCCCGTCAGGTCCGGAAGGAAGCAGCGGTAAGCAAACACTTCCGTGTGCCGCAGGGGAGCTTGAGTGGAGCTAACTGCTTATGTAACGCTTATGGTGGCAGGTCGAAGCTGGGTGTACGGCCTTTTATTTTTGTTCTTTTACTGGAAAATATTTCTTATTATTTTTTATAACTCTTACTTAAAATGTGAAGGCTTTTAGCCGAAATAAATATAGGGAACTTATTCTTACAAAAGAAAAGAGATGGAGGATAGTATGTTTAAAAGATATTATAATACACGGATATTTTTTACTTTATTTGGAATTTCTGTAATTGTTTACTCGTTGTCATTAGCTCATTTTTTGTTAGGGTTTGAAAATAGAGTTTTTATAGGGGGAATAATTTTATTAATTTCGCTGGGGTTATCGAGTTTTTTATCTAAAAAATTGTCTGAACCTATTAAAAAATTAAACGAAGCTGTTAAAAGGATTTCTCGCGGGGATTTTGATTATCAGTTAAATATTACTGATTCAAAAGAGTTTAGGGAACTTTCAGAGAATTTTAATTCCATGGCTAGAGACTTATCTCAAAGTTATAAAAAATTAAAAGAACAGACGGAAAGTTTAATACAACAAAATGAAGAATTACAGGAGTTTAACGCGGAATTAGAAGCTTCCTACGAGCAGTTAGAGACTTTGACTCATGAATTAGAAATTTCTGAAAGAAAGTATCGATTGTTAGTAGAAAATATTCGGGATATTTTGTGGGTGACTGATAAAAATTTTATTATTGAATTTGTCAATTCACGAGTTATAAGGTATTTAAATTATACTCCTCACGAATTGATAGGAAAAAGCATTTTTGAAATTGTAGATGAAGACAGCAGAGAAATCTTGAAAAACATGATGGAAGGTAAAATTAATTTTTCAGAAATCAATTTTAAAAACAAAGAAGGCTTATTGGTTATAACAGAAACCCATGTTAAAAGGCTAAAAATTGATGAAGAAGTGGTAGGCATTCAAGGCATTTCTCGAGATATTACAGAAATGTATTATGTAAAAAAACAGATAGCTGAAAAGAATAATGAAATATTGGCTATTAGTGATGTAGGAAGGCTACTTACATCGGGAAGTGACATAAAAGAGGTATTGAATAACATAGTAGAAAAAGTTGCTGAATTGTTAAATTCACCTTTGTGCACTATAAGAGAATATAATCCGTATTTTCATAAGTTTGTTTTACTTGTAAAAGGGGGAGAATTAAAAGATTATCCTGTCTATGAAGAAATTAAATTATCAGAAGAGGACATAAATGAATTAGTAAATCAAAAAGAAATAAAAATAAAAGATGTAGAAGAGTTTTCTCATAGTGAAAAAATAACACCTATTTTTGCAGCTAAAGATGTTTATTCAGTTGTGATAGTGCCTTTAATTTTTAGAAATGAAACTAAGGGAATTTTAACAGTTTGGACTGCAGCAAATACGGTCAAAAATATGAGTTTATTGAGATCTATTGCCAGCGCAGTGTCTGTGGCAATTGAAAATTCCAAACTGTATGACGAGATTAAAAAAGTCTATATAAAGACTATAGAAGCTTTAGCTTATGCAATGGAAGCAAAGGATTTATATACGAAAGGACATTCTATGAGAGTATCTCAATATGCTGTTTTAATAGGGGAATATATGGGCTTTTCAAGGGAAAAAATAGAACAATTAAGGATTGCAGGGATATTACATGATATAGGAAAGATAGGTATATCTGATACTATTCTTCTAAAGAAAGGCAAACTCTCGGAAGAAGAGTATAACGTTATAAAAAGTCATCCAGAGATATCAAGAAAAATTTTAATGCCTATAGATCTGCCGAAAGAAATATTAGAAGCTATTTCCAAACACCATGAACGATATGATGGGAAAGGTTATCCTTATGGTTTAAAAGGCGAAGAAATCCCTATAGAAGCAGCAATTCTTGGTGTGGCTGATGCCTTTGATGCAATGACTTCTGATAGAGCTTATAGAAAAGGAATGACTATTGAAGAAGCAGTAAATGAAATTTTAAGACATAAAGGTACTCAATTTCATCCTGAAATAGTAGATGTATTTATCTCAATTTACATGAATGCGAGGCAAAAGCTAGAGGAAGTAAAAAATCAGATATTTGAAAGTGTTTCTTAAAATTTTAGATGTAGAAATATATCTTTTTTTTTGTTACAATTGAAAATAACGAGGTGTTAAACATGTATCAGTCTTTGTATAGAAAGTATAGGCCAAGAAGTTTTAAAGAAGTGGTGGGGCAAGAACATATTGTAAGAACTTTAAAAAACCAAATAAAGTTAAAAAAGATAGGACATGCTTATCTCTTTACAGGTACAAGAGGAACAGGAAAAACCAGTGTAGCTAAGATTTTTGCAAAAGCAGTTAATTGTTTAAATAATAAAGATGGAGAGCCTTGTAATTCTTGTGAGATTTGTCAAGCTATAAATAACAACACTACGATGGATGTTTTAGAGATTGATGCTGCGTCTAATAACAGTGTAAATGATGTAAGAGAATTGAGAGAATCTGTAATTTACTCTCCATCCATAGCTAAGTACAAAGTATATATAATTGATGAGGTGCATATGCTTTCTACAGGGGCTTTTAATGCTCTTTTAAAGACATTGGAAGAGCCACCTCCTCATGTGATTTTTATTCTTGCGACTACAGAGCCGGACAAATTGCCAGATACTATTTTATCCCGCTGTCAAAGGTTTGACTTTAAAAAAATACCTACTCGATTAATAGCGCAAAATCTTGAAAAAATTTGCATTGACAGCAACATAAAAATTGAAGAGAAGGGTCTTAAAACTATCGCACTTTATGGCAATGGTTCTATGAGAGATGCTATTAGTCTTTTAGAACAATGTGCTTCTTATAAAGAAGGCCTTATAACCTATGAAGATGTATGCGAAATGTTAGGTGTAGCTAATGATGAAATGTTATTTTCTCTTTTAGATTACATGAATGCTAAAGATGTAGCAGCTTCATTGAAACAATTAGATAAAATTTTGTCTTATGGAATAGACGTGGGGAATTTTTTAAAGTCCTTAACTTATATTTTGAGAGATATGGTGCTTTACAAAACAGGAGGAGAGGAATTAAAAGAAATTTTATACAGCGATGTAGAAACTGTAAAAGAAAGAGTGCAAAACTTTGGTACAGCTTTTTTGACTAACGCTTTAGAAAAATTTACAAATCTACAAAAAGAAGTTAGATATGCTATATCTCCGTTAACCCTTTTAGAAGTGACTATTTTGAGGTTGATAAAGCCGGAAATTTCTTACGATATGATGAGTTTGCTAGCAAGAGTAGAACAAATAGAAGACAAATTAGAAAAAGGACAATTTTTTCTGAGGGAAGAAAAAGAAGAGAAAAATAAAAAAATAAATTCGCCAGAAGAAGAAAAAGAAGAAAACGTGGCATCGCAAATAGTACAGCAAGAGGATATAGATCTAGAAAAGGTGTGGGCTGAAGTAAAAGAAATGATAAAAAAAGAAAGAATAGCTTTGTATGCCTTTATAGAAAAAGGGATTCCTTATTTAAAAAAAGGAACAATTGTGGTAGAATATCCTGAAGAGTATGCTTTATTAAAGGAGGAATTGAGCAAAGCGGAAAACAAAAGTTTTATTGAAGGAATATTAAAAGAACTAGTTGGGAAGGCAATTCCTTTGAAGTTTGAATTAAGAAAAAATGAAGAGGAATTACTTGTACAGCAAGTTAAGGAGTTTTTTGGTGAAGATATAGAGATAATATAATTTTCACAAATAATTCAAAAAAGCATATAAATATTTTTAGAATAAAATTTAGGAGGTTATAGTGTTATGGCAAAAGGCGGATTTCCGGGCGGGTTTAATATAAATAACATGATTAAACAAGCCCAACAGATGCAAGAAGAAATAAAGAAAATGCAAGAAGAGCTAATGCAAAAGACTGTAGAAGCTACTGTCGGTGGTGGGATGGTAAAAGCAGTTGCTAATGGCAGAAAAGAACTTGTAAGTATTGAAATAAATCCTGATGTTGTAGATAAAGATGATGTAGAAACGTTAGAAGACCTTGTATTAGCTGCGGTTAATCAAGCGTTAAGGAATGCAGAAGAAATGATTGCTTCTGAAATGGCAAAGATAACCGGAGGACTAAACATTCCTGGACTGTTTTGAGGTGAAAAAATGAACTATTATTCTACTTCTATAGCGAAGCTTATAGAAGAACTGTCAAAGTTGCCCGGTATAGGTCCTAAAACAGCACAAAGGCTTGCTTTTTTCATAATAAATATGCCTTTGGAAGAGGTAAAAAGCTTGTCTCAAGCGATTATTGATGCAAAAGAAAAGATAAAGTATTGTAGAATTTGTTATAACATAACTGACACAGAGGTTTGTAACATATGTAGTGATAAAGAAAGAGATCATTCTCTTATATGTGTTGTTTCTCATCCTATGGATGTTGTTGCAATGGAGAAAATACGAGAGTATAAAGGAGTGTATCATGTACTTCATGGTGTTATTTCTCCTATAGAGGGCGTTGGCCCTGAAGATATAAAAATTAAAGAACTTTTAGACAGAGTAAAAAATGGAAATGTAAAAGAAGTCATACTTGCTACAAATCCTGACATAGAAGGAGAAGCGACAGCAATGTACATTGCTAAGCTATTAAAACCGTTAGGAATAAAAGTCACAAGGATTGCTCATGGGGTGCCGGTAGGTGGTGACTTGGAATACACCGATGTTGTAACTCTTTCAAGGGCTCTTGAAGGTAGAAGAGAATTGTAAAAGGTATTGCATTTTCATTTGTACTTTATTATAATAAATTTGTAGTAAATAACAGAAGGCGATGGAGCTCGCCATAAATGCGGAAACGCTGATGGCTCCTATTAGGATGATATAAGGCCTAATAGGAGCTTTTTATTGCCCAAAAATGTAAACAGAAAGGGAGATTTTCATGGAATACATCTATATAGGGATTGGAGGATTTTTTGGAGCAGTACTAAGATATTTAATAACAATTTACTTTACAAAGATGTATCACACTGCATTTCCCTTTGAAACTTTTATGATAAATATTTTAGGTTCGTTTTTGTTAAGTTTTATTGCTAATTTTACTATGGATGAGTACAAGGTAAATACTAATTTGAGATTGGCGATAACAACAGGATTTATTGGGGCTTTTACAACATTTTCTACTTTTAGTATGGAAACAATAAATTTATTAAAAGCAGGGAAAGATTATATTGCTCTAAGTTATATAATTTTATCAATATTTGGAGGCCTTTTGATGTCTTATTTAGGATTTGAATTTGCTGACAAAACTTTTGACTTACTAAAGGAGCGGGAGGAAGAACAGTGACAAGTATACTATATGTAGGAATTGGAGGAATTTTGGGAGCAATATTGAGATATGAAATATCGCGGCATATAAAGGAAAACCGAGAGATAGTTATTCCTATCGAAACTTTTATTATAAATGTATTAGGTGCGTTTTTATTAAACTTTTTATCAAGTCCTAAAATAAATGTAAATTTAAGCTATGATGTTAAACTTTTTCTGACAACGGGATTTCTAGGTGCTTTTACAACATACTCAACTTTTTCCCATGAGACAGTAGACTTAATCAAGAATAAAAAATATTTTCATGCATTTATATATATGTCCTTAACAATTATATTTGGACTAATAGGAGGAGTATTGGGATATTATCTCGGAAATTATATGGGAAAATTGATTTGATTGGTGTATAATATATGTCAGTAGAAAATAAATATCAGTTAGGAGGAATAAAATGTGAATTTGAATTATAATAATCTGCTGTCTGCTTTATCTTTGGCCCTTGACGTGCAAGAGTATAAGAACATGGGACATGCAAGAAGGGTGGCTTATATTTCTCTAAGGATTTCTGAGATGCTGAATTTGGATGAAAAAGAAACAAAAAAAGTGTATTATTCTGCTTTGTTACATGATATAGGACAAGGAGATATATACGAAGATTTTAACAAAGACGAATGGTGGAAACACAGTGAAAGAGGAAGTGAAATTGTAAAGAAGTTGCCCTTTGGAGAAAATTTTTCGGATATTATAAGATATCATCATGAAAATTACGATGGAAGCGGACATTTTAAACTAAATGGCGATTCTATTCCTTTAGGAGCTCAGATTGTTTTTATATCTGATCAATTTGATATACGGTACACCTCATCGGTTGGGAAAGAAAGTGAGTATAATATTCGGAATAATATCAAAGAAGGTATAAAAAGTGGTACTGGCAAGATGTTTAATCCCGTGGTTGCAAATGCATTACTTGACCTTACAAGACAAGAAAAATTTTGGCTTGATTATAAATTTTTTGATATAAAAAGTATATTAAAAAGGATTGAACCTAAAGACACGGTTTCAATAGGAATTAATGAATTAGAGGATATAGCAGAGGTTTTTGCACAGATTATCGATAATAGAAGCCGTTTTACCTATAACCATTCTAAAGGTATTTCAAAGTTAGCTTATGAAATGGCTAAGGTGATAGGATATGATGAAGAAACTTCTCGAAAAATAAAAATTGCGGGATTGCTTCATGACCTTGGAAAGCTAGCCATACCTAATTCTATTCTTGACAAACCGGACAAGCTTACTGAAGAGGAGTTTATGGTTATAAAATCTCATACCTATTATACTAAAGAAATACTCAAAGAAATAGGAGGAATAGATGATATAGCAGAATGGGCCGCAAATCATCACGAGAAATTAGATGGAAGCGGGTATCCTGAGGGATTAAAAGGTGACGAAATTGGAGAGATGATAGACATGTGGCGGTTTGTGACATGTATCAAGCATTGACAGAAGACAGGCCTTATAGAAAGGGACTTGAACCGAAGCAGGCGATAGACATTATTGCAAAATCGGTGAAAGATAATAAAGTAAGCGGAGAGTCTTTAGAAATTTTAAAAGAAGTGGTACTTTGATGTATACTCAACCGTATTTTAGGAAATAATACGGTTGAGGAGGTATATTATGGGAATGCTTTTCGATTATTTAAAAGGGATTGCGGTAACAAAAAATATATATGACTACAATAGTGAGAACTATCAATTGGTAAATGAAGTGAGACAAACGATAAAAGAATTGAAAGATGCAGAAATTTATTTTCAAAGTGTCACAGACCCTGACTTAGTAGATTATGCTATATATCGGTTAGAGAGTTTAAAGAGAAAGTACATATATTTATTGAAAAAAGCAAAAAAAGAGGGAATAAATTT
>NZ_CP033580.1:460000-490000 GCF_003722315.1 Thermoanaerobacter ethanolicus JW 200
ACGAAAGGCGTAACGACTTGGGCGCTGTCTTGATGAGGGGCCCGGTGAAATTGTAGTACTCGTGAAGATGCGAGTTACCCGCGATTGGACAGAAAGACCCCGTGGAGCTTTACTGTAGCCTGTCACTGGATTTTGGTAATTCTTGTACAGGATAGGTGGGAGACGGAGAAGGTAGGGCGCCAGCCTTACTGGAGTCGGCGTTGGGATACCACCCTGGGATTACCGGAATTCTAACCTATAGCCGTGGAACCGGCGTAGGGACAATGGCAGGTGGGCAGTTTGACTGGGGCGGTCGCCTCCTAAAGGGTAACGGAGGCGCCCAAAGGTTACCTCAGCGCGGACGGGAATCGCGCGAGAGAGTGCAAAGGCAGAAGGTAGCCTGACTGCGAGAGAGACATCTCGAGCAGGGACGAAAGTCGGGCTTAGTGATCCGGCGGCAGTGAGTGGGAACGCCGTCGCTCAACGGATAAAAGCTACCCCGGGGATAACAGGCTGATCTCCCCCAAGAGTCCACATCGACGGGGAGGTTTGGCACCTCGATGTCGGCTCATCGCATCCTGGGGCTGAAGTAGGTCCCAAGGGTTGGGCTGTTCGCCCATTAAAGCGGTACGCGAGCTGGGTTCAGAACGTCGTGAGACAGTTCGGTCCCTATCCGTCGCGGGCGAAGGAAACTTGAGAGGCACTGCCCCTAGTACGAGAGGACCGGGGTGGACGAACCGATGGTGTACCAGTTGCACCGCCAGGTGCACAGCTGGGTAGCCAAGTTCGGAGGGGATAAACGCTGAAAGCATCTAAGCGTGAAGCCCGCCTCAAGATTAGGTTTCCCACCCGGCACTCAACTATACTTACTGGAGGAAGGCAAGATGTATTATGTGTATGTCCTGACAAATGAAAAAGGAAAGATATATATAGGCTATACGTCTAATATAAAGGAAAGGTATTTAGCGCATCAACGAAAAGAAGTAAAGAGTACAAGAGAAGGAAAATGGAGATTAGTATACTATGAAGCATATAGAGATAAAAAAGATGCGTTAATAAGGGAGAAACATTTAAAAAAGTCAGGACAAGGGCGTAGATGGCTAAAAGAGAGGATAAAGAATAGTCTTTCCACTAGTGAGTAGAGTTGAGTGCCGGGGTAAGACACCTCGAAGACCACGAGGTAGATAGGCCGGGGGTGTAAGAGTGGAAACACTCTTAGCTGACCGGTACTAATCAGTCGAGGACTTGACCGAGAAGGCTTTGTGCAGTTTTGAGGGTCTAGATTTCCGGTGGCGATAGCGGAGGGGAAACACCCGTTCCCATTCCGAACACGGAAGTTAAGCCCTCCAGCGCCGATGGTACTGCTTTCGCGGGAGAGTAGGTCGCTGCCGGAATTAAAAATATTCCTCAGTAGCTCAATGGTGGAGCAACCGGCTGTTAACCGGTAGGCTGTAGGTTCGAGTCCTACCTGAGGAGCCAACTTTTAAGAGATGCGGATGTGGCTCAGCGGTAGAGCATCGGCTTCCCAAGCCGAGGATCGCGGGTTCGAATCCCGTCATCCGCTCCATAAGAAAATGAGAGGTTCTGCGAGGTAAATGCAGAACCTTTTTTAGTATTTTTTATTGATATTGACATAATTTTATTTTTTTATAAAATTACAAAAAGAAGTGTCAATTAATTTAGAAGGTGAAAGAGATGTTAAATGGCAAAGTAGCGATTGTAACTGGTGGTGCTGGGGATATAGGAAGAGAAATTTGTATAGAGCTTGCAAAAGAAGGGGCTTCTATAGCAATACATTATAATAACAGTTATGAGCAAGCTGTTAAATTAAGAGAGTATATAAAAAGCAATTTTAGTTATGCGGAAATTTTTAAAGCAGATATTTCAGACAGACAGCAGGTAGACAATATGATTGATAGTATTTATAATAAATTTGGTCGCATTGACTATCTTATAAATAATGCAGGAATTGCCCAAATCAAACCATTTATAGAAATAACAGAAGAAGATTGGGATAGGATGATGAATGTCAATTTAAAAGGTCTTTTCAATTGCACACAAAGTGTTTTGAGGCATATGTTGCCTCAAAAACATGGGAGTATAATAAACATTTCTTCAATTTGGGGTATTTCCGGTGCTTCCTGTGAAGTACATTATTCAGCATCTAAAGGAGGAATAATAGCTTTTACAAAGGCTTTGGCAAAAGAGTTAGGGCCTTCTAAAATAAGAGTTAATTGTATTGCTCCTGGAGTAATTGATACTCGAATGAACAACATTTTAAATAGGGAAGAAAAGAAACACTTAATTGAGGATATACCACTTATGAGTATAGGGAAACCTCAAGATGTAGCAAATGCTGTACTGTTTTTATTATCTGACAAGGCAAATTTTATAACAGGGCAAGTTATAACTGTAGATGGGGGATTTATATAACAAGGCTTTGGTGAAAGCCTTGTTTTTATATCGACTTTTTCAGGAAAGATAGCTCTTTTTCAGACAATTCTCTCCACTCCCCAGGTTTTAGATTTTCGTCAAGGGTGAGATTATCCATTGCCAATCTTTTAAGGTATATGACCTTTTTACCGACTGATTCAAACATCCTTTTTATTTGGTGATATTTTCCTTCTCTTATATAAACGTAAACTTTCGACACATCAGAAGAAGAAAAAAGAATTTCAAGGTTTGCGGGAAGAGTTTTATACCCATCTTCAAGTATAATGCCTTCATTGAAAGCTTTAATGTCGCTTTCATTGACAAAGCCTAATATTTCAGCATAATATTTTTTTATAACATTCTTTTTTGGTGATAAAAGCTGATGTGCCAAGTCTCCGTCATTAGTTATAAGAAGCAATCCTTCTGTATCTTTATCAAGTCTTCCTACGGGAAATGGATTTCGAGCTTTTAATTCTTGAGGAAGAAGGTCAATAACTGTTTTTTCAACTTCGTCATATGTGGCGCTAATAACTCCTTTTGGCTTATTTATCATGATATATATAAATTCTTTGTAATTGATCTTTTCACCATCAAATAAAATTTCATCAGATTCAGTATCTACAATTAAACCAGCATCTTTTACTGTATTTCCATTTACCAATACAAGACCTTCTTTAATGAATTTTTTAACTTCTTTTCTCGTACCAATGCCTATATTCGATAAAAGTTTATCTATTCTCATTTTTGCCATGTAAATTACCTCCAAAAAGAGTCTATGATGTAATTATAACACGAAATTTTGTATTTTTAGAGTATATAATATTGGTTTATTCAATTCACTTTAAATTACTTGAATTATAAATTAGACAAAGTGCTGTGTTCTCTACTTTATTGTGAATATATTTCAAGTAATCGTTAAGATAAGATTATAACAAACAAAATTCAAGTAAAATCTATAATAATTCAAGTAAATTTTGCTTGATAATTAAATTCAAATGATTTATAATCTATTACAAGAAAACGATTTTTAGAGGTGTTAAGTTTGACGGCAATTAAAAGGAAAAAAGTGACCATGAAAGATATCGCTGAAAGGTTGAACTTATCAATTAATGCTGTGTCCCTGGCTTTAAATGACAAGGTGGGGGTGAGCGAAGAGACAAGAAAAATAGTTTTAAAAACAGCTGATGAAATGGGGTATTTTGATGAAAATCCCTCTTTTATTGCTAAAAATCATTTCAGAAATATTTGCCTACTGATTGAAGAGAGAAATTTCCGCGATACTCATTTTTATACAAAAGTAATTTTAGGTATAGAGAATGAAGCAAAGAAAAATAATTACGATATTTTAGTAAACTTCATGAATCAAGATGATTTTCAGGTACCTTCCAGTGTTGAAACGAGAAAAGTTTCAGGAATTTTAGTGGTTGGTACTATTAAAGATGAACATCTGGAAAAATTATTGAAGTATGATATACCAACTGTCCTTGTAGACCATGCTTCATTTACTATAAGTACAGATGCTGTATTAACTCAAAATATGCCTGGCTCATATATGGCAACACAATATCTTATTCGAAAAGGCCATACTCAAATAGGTTTTTTTGGTGAAATAGATTTTTCTTTAAGTTTTAAAGAAAGATGGTTAGGCTTTAACGAGGCGATGAGAAATGCAGGACTTAATGTAGATCCCATATTTAATGTAAATCCTGGATATTGTGTAATAGGACAGGTAGAACAATATGTTTTAAGCAAAAACTACAAAGAGGTAGCAAATATTATCTCAAAGTTAGATAAACTTCCTACTGCATGGGTATGCTCCAACGACAGTGCTGCTATTACCTTGTACAATGCATTGAGCATTTTGGGTATTAAAGTACCTGACGATATCTCTGTAGTTGGCTTTGATGATATTGATATATGTAACATTGTGACACCGCATTTGACTACTATCCGCATAAATAAAGAACTTATGGGAGCAAAAGCTGTAAAAAGACTTTTGTGGAGGATGGAAAACCCAAAAGAGCCCTGTGACCACATACGGATGGAGGTTAAGCTGATAGAGAGGGAATCAGTAAGGGAAGTTAGAAATTAAAAACTTTTAGAGGACATAAAAACAGCATTAAGCTGTTTTTTAAATAAAATTAATTTTTGGAGGTGTGTTTTATGAAAAAAATAGCTAAAAGTATTCTAATTTTACTTCTTGCTGCATCACTTTTGGCAGGCTGTGGGACTAGTACAAGCCAAAAGAATGAAGCATCACAGACAACAAAAGAAAAAGTTATTACAATCGATTTTTGGGCTGCTCCAAATCCTCCGCAACAGACTTTCTGGAAACAGATGGCTGAAGAATATGCAAAAATTAATCCAAACATCAAAGTAAATGTTAGCCCGATGCCTGAATCACCAACATCTGAAGCTGGAATTCAAGCAGCTCTTGCTGGTGGTAATGCTCCTACAATTTCAGAAAACATTTCCCGTGGTTTTGCGGCACAACTTGTAGACAGTAAAGCTTTAGTACCTCTTGATACAATGGATGGATGGAATGACATTGTAAAAACTAGAAATATGGAAAACACAATTCAGGCATGGGAGTTTGCGGATGGGCATCAATATGTATTGCCTATATATTCAAACGCGATGCTTTTTGCATGGAGGATCGATATTTTAAAGCAATTGGGATATAATGAACCTCCAAAAACTTATAGTCAAATTATTGAATTAGGGAAAAAATTAAAAGAAAAATATCCTGACAAGTATTTATGGGCAAATCCAGATTTAATTGACTCTACCTGGTGGAAAAGATGGTTTGACTTCTTTATGCTTTATGATGCAGCTTCAAACGGTAATAAATTCATAGAGGGAAATAATTTTGTTGCTGATGATAAAGCCGGAGTTGCTACACTTAAATTCCTTGAGGATATGGCAAAAAATAAGCTTATATTAACGCAAAAAGCTACGGATCCTTTTGAAACAGGAATAAGTGTATGGACAACAATTGGTCCTTGGACGTTTAATACATGGAAGGACAAATATCCAGAACTTAAGCTAAATGAAACTTATGTGCTTGCACTACCTCCAGTGCCAGATGGAATGAGTACAGATAATGTAAAAACATTTGCAGATACAAAAGGCCTTGTAATATATGCACAATCAAGTCCTGAAAAGCAAAAAGCAGCAATGGAATTTATAAAATGGGTATATTCTAATCCCGAAAATGATATGAAATGGTTTGAAATTACTAATCTTCCACCAGCAAGAGATGATGTCAATACAAACGAACAATTTAAAAATTACTTAAAAGATCATCCTGAGCTTCAACTGTATGCTGAATCTATACCAAATGCTATTCCGCCTATTGATAATGCTAAATTTAACGATATTCAGACATTAATTGGCCAAAAAGCTGTAAATCCTGTTGTGGCAGGACAAGTAGATGCACAAAAGGCTTGGGATGATATGAAAAAGGCGATTCAGGGGGTTCTTAAATGAAAAAAGGACAAGAGAAATTGGGTTGGCTTTTTGCCAGCCCATACCTTGTATACAGTTTAATATTTTTCGTAATTCCGCTTTTTGGAGCATTATTTTTATCTTTTACTAACTGGAATCTTATTTCACCTCAATATGAGAATGTTGGTTTTTTAAACTTTATTCAAGCAGTTAAAAGTCCAGGAGTAAAAGCGGCATTTTTTGTAACATATAAGTTTATGATAATATTTGTGCCTATGGTATTAATTGGATCTTTGGTAATTTCTCTTATTATAAACAGTTTGCCAAGATTTAAAAGTTTTTTTTCTGTAGGATATTTTCTTCCCTATCTTGCCTCTGGTGTTGCTACATCAGTAGTGGTAAAGGGAATTTTATCATATAACAGTGCTTTAAATGTGTGGTTAAGAAATACGTGGCATTTAAACATTGATTGGCTGGGTTCACAGATACTTGCTCCATTGATTATTGCTGTTATGATATCGTGGAAATTTATGGGTTATTATTCGCTTATACTGACATCTGGATTAGAGAGCATACCGGGTGAGGTATATGAAGCTGCTGCTATAGATGGTGCAACAGGTTGGATAAAATTTTTTAAAATTACGCTGCCACTTTTATATCCAGCTATGTTTACAGTGACTATATTGGCAGTTGGACTTGTATTTGGTATATTTACAGAACCCTATGTATTAACAGGTGGAGGACCTGGATTTTCAACAAATACATGGCAAATAGAAATATATAACCAAGCATTTAGCAAGCTAAATGCGGGTTACGGCTCTGCAATTGCAATTATTGATTCTGTAGTGACTTTTGTGACCATAATAATTGTTCGGAGATTGCTAGAAATTTGGGGGAAGAGTTATGGTTGGGAGTAAAAATAAGAAATTGCAACTTATATTATTGTATACAATAGCCATTATTTTTTTAATTATAATGGTATACCCATATTTGTATATGGTATTAAATTCGCTTGCACCATGGGATCAAGTTGATAGAAAAATAATACCAACAGGAATTACATTGAAATCTTATATTTGGCTTTTACGTGGAGGAGAAGATGTTACACCACGTCCGTGGCTCAGAGCCTTTGCTAACAGTATTATTGTAACAGTTTCATCAACATTTTTAATGATGGTTACAGCATTATTAGTTGCATATGCCTTGTCAAAAATAGTTTTTAAAGGAAGCAGAACAATAAATAACATTATAATGTTTCAGATGTTTTATCCATCGATTATTCTTTTGATACCTACGTTTTTGCTGGTGAGAAAATTAGGATTATATGATACTTATTGGGGTATGATTATTCCAAAGTCTGTAAGTTTATGGGCGATATTTATGTATACAAATTTTTTTAAAGCAATACCAAATGAGTTAATTGAGGCTGCAAAAATAGATGGTGCAAATGAAATTAAAATACTTTTTAAGATTGTTTTGCCAATGTCAAAATCAATTACAACAGTTATTTTCCTGTTTTTATTTATGGAAAGATGGGTAGAGCTTTTGTGGGATATGCTCGTCGTGCATGATCAAAATCTTCTTACTCTGAATGTTATGCTAGCACAAATGTTTGGACCATATGGTGCATATCCGGGACCAATGTATGCTGCTTCTGTAATTTTGACAATGCCAATACTTATTTTGTTTATAATTTTTAGCAAGAATTTTAAAGAAGGTATACAGTTTGTTTTAAAATAATTAGGTGATTGCAAAATGAGATAAATATTAGAGTAAAAAAGTTACATTACAAGGAACAAAATAAAGAAATTACATTTTAAAGGCACGCTCAAGAGGGGAAAAGAGAAATGGAAGAAAGATACAAATTCAAAAAAGACAATACCTAACACACCTTTTTAATGTAAAAAGGTGACAAACGAATCAAACCATAAGAACAAGTTATCAAGCCAAAAGTTTTTTCAAAGATAAAGGATGTTCAAAAGTACCAAGTTTTGCAGTAATAATTAAACCAATATGTTGAGTGATAGCCCCAAGAAAAACATCAGCTTTGATTGACCTGGTATTTATGAGTTTAAAGCTATCAACAGCGATAGAACTTTTTAAAAGAGAAATAGATTTTTCAATAATAGGGCGTTTTTCATAAAGTTTGGACCACTTTTTAGAGTTACGAGGGACAACAGTGTTTTTTCTAAAATCAATATCAAGGGTAGTATAGAATATTCTGCCGCATTTAGAAGAGGTACAGGGGTTATCACATTGAAGGATATAAGTAGTTTTACCGTTTAGTCTAACTTTTTTGGACATAGGGCAAAGCCATTTAATTCTGGTAGTTCTACCTTTTTCCCGGACGATGCCATCATAGGACATTTTAAGAGAAGGGTCACGGGGGCAGGTAGGGATACCATCAGAGTTAAAAGTAGGCTGAGGTAAGTTTTTAGAATTTCGAGGGTTAATAGGGATAATAGGGATTATGCCATGCTCTGAGAACAAGTATTTGTAATTATCAAAAGAATCAAACCCAGCGTCACCTAAGAAGTATCTATAAGAGAAATTAGGATGTAAATTAAAGAATTCCTTAAGAGAAGGGATTAAAGTTTTAGAATCGTACAAATCTTTAGACTCGGCAGCAGATTTAGCAGTATTGACATTTAAAGAATCATCGTCATAGAAACTAATATGCTGAATAATGCCTAAGCCATTAGTGAGGATGGTAGCTTTGATAGAGTAACAATAATGGCCATTAATATAAGAGAATTTAGCATCAGGATTAGAGTGAGCGAACTTAGGCATTTTAGAACAAGCATAAGAGTGGGCATCAAAATCAGGATTAGATTTAGAGAACTTTTTAATATTTCTATAAAGGGAATCAAAGAACTTAGGATTATTTTCTCTGACATAAGGTTGAAAGCCAGTAGTATCAGCGATGAGGATATTAGAAAGTGAAGGATTAATAGCCTGACAAATAGGCTCAGTTAAATTAACAAGATTATTGAAGAAATTCTCCAAATCTTTGAGGAAAATGGATTTAAATCTAGAGAATTGAGAAGGATGAGGGACTCTTTTAAAGCCACAAAGCTCTCTTAATTCTTTAGAGAGCTTAAGAACATGGACAAGGAGTTGAACAGTAGGGATAGAGAGAATTTTTTGGATAATCAAAGAAGTGAGCATAGATTCAAGAGAAAAATCCCTATGACGCCCGAAGTGAGAATAATAATGGGCGTAAAAAGAAGGTGGAATAAGTTCAGATAAATCAATAAAGGAATCAAAGAGTTTAATAAACTTGGGTTTATCTTCTTCAAAGAAGGATTGAACATCATCGTAAATATCGGAGAGAGAAAGTTGTTTAGCTTTGATTTTCATAGGATTTCCTCCATTTCTTTTTGGGATTTGGTTCTCTATATAAATTCGACGAAAGTGGAGGAATTCCTTTGAAAATATATAGCAGAATCCCTTAATCCATAAGGATTTTGGGATTCTGCAAAGACCTATTAAAATAATATGACGGAGGTAGAAAAATGGCAAAATTTGCAGATGAATTTATAATAGGAGCTAATTATTGGCCTAGGAATCATGGCATTGAAATGTGGAAAGAGTGGAATTATGATGAGATAAAAAGTGAATTTATTGAAGCGAAAAGCTTAGGCATTAATGTAATGAGAATAAATCTTTTTTGGGAGGATTTTCAGCCAAAGCCTGATGTAATATCAGAGGAAGCGGTGAAAAAGTTTGACGAGCTTATTAAAATATGTCATGAAGTTGATATGAAAATCGCGCCTACTTTTTTTGTGGGGCATATGAGCGGTGAGAATTGGGATGTGCCGTGGAGAGAAGGTAGGAATATATACAGTGATTCATTTATGTTGAGGTATCAAATTAAATTGGTACGCTTTTTTGCTGAGAGGTACAAAGATGAATCTGCTATTTTGTTTTGGGACCTTTCAAATGAGCCAGATAATTATGTAAAAGCAGAGTCAAGACATGATGCTTGGCTGTGGAACTATGTCTTATCAAATGAGATAAAAAAATACGACAAAAATCATCCCGTAACACTTGGAATACACCAGGCATCTCTTCTTACCGATAATAATTTTTATCCTGAAGACTTGCAAGAAGGAAATGATTTTCTGTGTATGCACGCATATCCAATTTATACAGATACATGTATAGACCCTGTAAATTCTATAAGAAGCACTTATATGGCACCTTTTGCTTCTAAACTAACCCAAGCTATGGGTGGCAAGGAAGTGCTACTGGAGGAATTTGGTGCAACTACACTTATGATGAGTGAAGATATAGAGGGAAATTATTACAAGGTGGTTCTGTATAGCCTTCTTGCGAATGAATCGATAGGTGCAATAGCCTGGTGCTTTGGAGATTTTTCTGTTGGCGAAAGGCTTCCCTATAATTCTACCCCCTTTGAAACGCAATTTGGTATAACAGCAGTTGATGGAAGAGTTAAAAAAGCAGGACTTGAAATAAAAGCTTTTTCTGAATTTATGAATAAAATTGAGTATAAGGATTTAAAACACAAAAAGTGTGATGCCGCGATAATCATTCCGGATAAGTATTATAGTGCTTTATTTGTAGGTAACGATTATACTCCAGAGAGAAATTTTAGGATTCTTTTAAATAGTTTTATACTGGCAAAGGAAGCAGGTATAGATGTTGAATTGGTAAGAGCTGATGGAGATTTTAGTAAGTATAAAATGCTTATACTACCTTCCGCTTATAGAAAAGGGCATTTAAATTATGACCAATGGGTAAAAATTATGGATTTTGTTAAAAATGGTGGCACTTTGTATGTATCATACGATGGAATTTCTGTAGAAGGTTTTGATGAGGTTTTTGGAGTTAAAACGCAATATTCTATGGTGCCCAAAAATGAGACAGTATCAATGCATTGTGAAGAACTTGGAATTGATTTAAATTATAAAGCTCTTAAATTTAATAAAAGACTTATTGCAAAGCCGACAACAGGCCGTGTAATTGCAAATGATGATGAGAATAACCCGGCAATAGTTATAAATAAATATGGCAAAGGGAATGCTATTCTTGTTACGTATCCTATTGAGCTCTATTTAAGTTATATGCCCGATGTATATAAGACTGACAGGTCTTATTTGATTTATAAGTATGCTAAAGAGCTGAGCAGAATAGAATACAACGTAAAAGTAGAATCTCCTTATATTGAAGTAAAAGAGTTTGATTATGGCAGGAAAACCCTTGTGTTCTTTATAAATCATGAAGACATAGATATTCATACTAAAATAAGAATAAGTAGAAAAACAAAAAATAATGAGAAAATACAAGATTTAATCAGCGGAAGGCAGATTAATTTAGAAAATTTCACAATAGAGGCTAATGGAGTAGTTGCAATTTTGCTGGAAAAGGGGGTATAAAGATGTTCAGGCTAACAAGACTTAGTAACAAACCTATATTGTCGCCAATAAAAGAGCATGAATGGGAAAAGGAGGCTGTTTTTAATGCAGCAGTAATATATGAAGATAATAAATTCCACTTGTTTTACAGAGCCTCTAATAATAAATTTGTTTTGAATACTGAAAAGCCAGAAGAAAAATATAAATTTGTATCCTCAATTGGGTATGCTGTAAGCGAAGATGGTATAAATTTTGAAAGATTTGACAAGCCTGTTTTAGTGGGGGACCCCCCACAAGAAGCGTGGGGAGTAGAAGACCCAAGAATTACAAAAATTGACGACAAGTATTACATGCTCTATACAGGTTTTGGAGGAAGGGACTGGCTGGATTTTAGAATATGTATGGTTTGGTCTGATGATTTAAAAAATTGGAAAGGACATAGAATTGTTCTTGATGAACCCAATAAAGATGCGGCGCTTTTGTCCGAAAAAATAGATGGAAAGTATGTGCTTTTCCATAGAAGAATGCCCGATATTTGGATTGCTTATTCTGATGATTTAGTAAATTGGTATGACCATAAGATTATAATGTCCCCTAAACCTTACACATGGGAGTCAAAGAAAATTGGCATAGCAGGACCTCCTATAAAAAGAGAAGATGGATGGCTTTTAATATATCACGGGGTGGATGACAACAATGTGTACAGACTTGGTGCAGCTCTTTTAGACTTAAAGGACCCATCAAAGGTTGTTGCGAGACAAAAAGAGCCTATTTTAGAGCCAGAGTTGGATTGGGAAATAAATGGGCTTGTGCCTAATGTGGTATTTAGCTGTGGAGCAGTTGAAGTGAATGACATGTATTACGTGTATTACGGAGCAGCAGATACCCATATAGGTGTAGCAGCCATTGAAAAAGAAAAAGTAAAATTTTAAAAGGAGTGTATGGAGTGATAAAATTAAAGAGATTATCAGATAAGCCAGTATTGATGCCAAAAGCAGAAAATGAATGGGAAAGAGCAGCAGTTTTTAATACTGCAGCAATTTATGACAATGGACTGTTTCACTTGATTTATAGGGCTACTGACATTGGACCTCACGCCAAATATGGGAAATATACTTCTCGCCTGGGGTATGCAGTTAGCAAAGACGGGATTAATTTTATGAGATTAGACAAACCAGTGATGAGCAATGAGACAGAACAAGAGCTCAGAGGATTAGAAGACCCAAGGATAGTCAAAATTGACGGCATTTATTATATGATGTACACAGGTTTTGGGGACAGGTTTCATGATGACTATAGGATTTGTTTGGCTACCTCCAAAAACCTTATAGATTGGGAGAGAAAAGGAGTAGTTTTAGATGAACCTAATAAAGACGCCTCTTTATTTCCTGAAAAAATCAATGGAAAGTATGTGATGCTTCATAGAAGGTATCCAGATATATGGATTGCCTTTTCAGAAGATTTAAAAAATTGGTATGACCATAAGCCTATCATTAAGCCAATTCCTGGAACGTGGGAAAGTGCGAGAGTCGGAATTGGAGGGCCGCCTATTAGGACAAAAGATGGTTGGTTTTTGATATACCATGCAGCTGATGACAATAATGTATATAGATTGGGAGCAGTCCTTTTAGATTTAGAAGATCCATCAAAGATTATTGCAAGGCAAAAAGAACCTATCTTAGAGCCAGAACTACAGTGGGAAAAAGAAGGATACATTCCTAATGTTGTATTTAGTTGTGGTAATGCAGTAAAAGATGATACTATTTACGTTTATTATGGGGGTGCGGATACTGTTATAGGCGTGGCGATATTAGAGATGAAAGATATCAAATTTTAGCAGGCTTTTAAAAGGCCTGTTTTTTATTTACAGAAAAGTACTTGACATGCCAAAAAGGATTAATTATAATACTTATTAGCAGCCGAATTTCAAGAGTGCTAATATATTTCTCCTCTTCTTAGTTCTTATCGTTCTTATAAATTATATCACTTGTATCACGCCCTTCTTTTGTTTTTAAGGTTAATTTTTGAAAAACTTCATAAAGGAGGGGTCTTTTATGAAGGCGTTGTTATTGGCAGGAGGTTTGGGAACAAGGCTAAGACCTCTTACAGATGACCTGCCAAAACCAATGGTTCCTATCATGGGAAGACCTCTTTTAGAAAGGATTATTTTAAACCTTAAAAAAAGTGGAGTAGATGAAGTTGTAATAAGTACTTATTATAAGTCTCAGTACATTGAAGATTACTTCAAGCCAAAAGAGGACTTAGGTGTAAAAATACACTATATTACAGAAGAATCTCCTTTGGGGACTGGTGGGGCAATAAAAAACGCCGAAAAATTTTTTGATGATACTTTCCTCATTTTAAACTCTGATATCGTCAGTGATATTGACTATGCAGATTTGATAAAATACCACAAGAGAAGAAGAGCTCAAGTAACTATTGCATCTATTGAAGTAAGAGATACTTCTCAGTACGGAGTTATAGAATTTGATGAAAAAGGCTTTATAACTGCTTTCAAAGAAAAGCCCAAACCAGGCGAGAGTAATTCTAAGTATATTAACGCAGGAGTATATGTATTTGAACCTGAGGTGTTAAAAGAAATTCCTGAAAATACAGTAGTATCTGTAGAGAGGGAGACATATCCCAAACTTTTGGAAAAAGGGTATAGAATGGCTATTTATAAATTTAACGGCTACTGGATAGATATAGGTACAATAGATAAATACAAAAAAGTTCATGAGGACATTTTAAAAGGAAAATCAAGATTTGTAAGTACTACTTCCTCAAGAGGCATAATTTTAGGAGACAATGTTAAAATTCATCCTACCGCAAAAGTGATAGGACCTGCTTATATTGGAAATAATACTGAAATTGATGCCTATGCTACAGTTGGTCCGTATACAGTAATTGGGAATAACTGTCGAATAGGTCAAGAGAGCAAAGTATCACAAAGTGTATTGTGGGATAATGTAAAAGTGCGCAGGTTTGCAAGATTAGAGAATGCAGTTGTCACTTCAGAATGTATAGTAGAGGTGAATATGGAAGTTAAAAATACAGTGTTTACAGCTAATAGATTGGCAAGTACTACGTTGACAACTTAATACTAAACAAACTAAGAAGGGGGCGTGATATGATGAGCGTATTGGGGAGAAATGTAGCATTTTTGAGCACTTATCCACCAAGAGAATGTGGCATTGCTACTTTTACTCAAGATTTAGTTAATGAAATAAAAAAGATAAAACTTATTAATTTTGCAGGAGTAATTGCAATAAACGATAATAAAACTTACGAATACGATAGTGATGTTAAATATCAGTTACAACAATTTGTAAGAGAAGATTATGTAAGATTAGCCCGTGAATTAAATGAATCTGACATAGATTTGCTCATTATAGAACATGAATACGGAATATTTGGAGGAGAAAGTGGAGAGTACTTATTAGATTTGGTAGACAATTTAAATATACCCTTTGTTTTGACAGTCCACACAGTATTATCAAATCCAAATGAAAAACAACTTATGATACTTAAAGAATTAGGTAAAAAAAGTGTTAAAGTAGTTACAATGGCTAAAAATACTATACCACTTCTTGAAAAGATATGTCACATACCTTCTAATAAAATCACTGTCATTCCTCACGGTGTGCCCAATCTTCCAGTATTACCCAAAGAAACATTGAAAGAAAGATATGGATTTAAAGGCAGAAGAATAATGAGCACTTTTGGTCTTATAAATCCGGGCAAAGGAATAGAGTATGGCATAGAAGCAATAAGTATTGTGGCTAAAAAATACAAAGATGTATTATACCTAATTTTAGGACAAACCCATCCAAACATAAAGAGAGAATTTGGGGAAGAGTATAGGGAGAAACTTCAAAAACTAGTCCATGACCTTGGAGTAGAAGATAATATAAAATTTGTGGACAAATATCTTACGAAGAAAGAGATTTTGGAGTATTTGAAGATGTCAGATATATATATGACTCCATACTTAAACAAAGAACAAGCTGTAAGCGGTACTTTAGCATATGCAGCAGGTTTAGGGAAAGTGATTATTTCCACTCCTTATATGTACGCTGAAGAAATTTTAGGAGAAGGAAGAGGATTGCTTGCTAATTTCCGTGATGCAAAGTCTTTAGCTAAACATATTGAGTATATATTTGAAAACCCTGAGAAAAGGCTGCAGATAGAGTCAGAAATTAAAAAATTAGGGAATACAATGATGTGGAATAACGTTGCTTACAGATATGTCATAATGATTTTGTCTGTATTGGACATTAAATCAAGGGAGGAAGTTGTGATATAGAGGAAGGGGGAATTGAAATAATGAAACTAGCAACTAAGTTTCAGCATCTTTTCAAGCTAACGGACGATACAGGCATTTTACAGCATTCCCTTTACTCTATTCCTGATTTGACAAAAGGTTACACTACTGATGACAATTCAAGGGCTCTCATTGCTGCTTCAATGCTATATGAAGTTTACAAAGATGAAAAATACCTTGATCTTTTAAAGAGATACCTTTCTTTCTTGATTTATGCCCAAAACGGCAAAGGATATTTTAGAAATTTTATGAACTACAATAGAGAATTTATTGAAGAAGTTGGCTCAGAAGATTGTTTTGGCAGAACTTTATGGGCATTAGGATATTTATTAAATACTAATTTGTCTAATGGTTATCAAAGTGTTGCTGTGACATTAATCAAAAAAGCTTTGCCCAATGTAGCAAATTTAAATTCTCTTCGCGGTAACGCTTATTTGTTAATAGGATTAAGCCTTTTATACAGTTCTGATGTTACTGAATTTAACAAAGAGAAGATAAAAAATTTGATAACTTCTATTTCAAAAAAAATAGTTCAAAAATATAGGGAAAACAAAGATGAAGAGTGGAAATGGTTTGAAAATATAATTACTTACAGCAATGCCGTACTTCCTTGGGCTCTTCTTAGGTCATACACTATTACAAGAGATGAAGAAGTCTTAGATGTTGCAAAAGAGAGCATGGAATTTTTAGAGAAAGTAACTTTTAGAAGTGGGTATTTTAAGCCGATAGGTTGTAAAGGTTGGTACAAAAAAGGAGATGAAAAACCTGCAGAATTTGATGAACAACCAATAGAGGCTTGTGAGACTGCTCTTATGTATACAGAAGCTTATAAAATTTTTAAAGAAGAAAAGTACAGAGAAAAAGCTATAAAATGTTACAAATGGTTTTTGGGAGAAAATTCAAAGAATGAAAGCTTAATAGATGAGGAGACAGGGGGTTGTTACGACGGTATAACTAAAGAGGGAGTAAATTTAAATGAAGGAGCAGAAAGCTTGATTTCACTGATTATAACTGACATGGTGGTGAATCACACAGAAACTGTATTTAAGTAGTTTTTCCTTTTCCTTTCAAAAATTTTTATAAAAATTGAAAAGGGTGATGCCATATGAAAATTGGTGTGCTTTGGAGGAAATTCAGGAATGTCGAATTTCAGAGGAAATTGACACCAGACAAAGTATATGACGATGCCTATGATGAAGCATACCATCATTATATGGCCATAAAAGAAGCTGGATTTGATTCAGTCCTCATAGAATGGAAGGAAGATCCATTAGAAACTTATGAAACTATAAAAAAAGAAAAGGTGGATTTAATTTTTAATGCCTCAAGTATGAAAGAAGTAGCATTTTTAGAAGTATTCAACATACCATATGTTGGATCTGGATTGGACGTAGTAGCAACTGATAAGAGAATGAGGAAGGACATTGTGGCTTCTCACGGTTTGCCTACGCCTAAATATGTAATTGCACAAAATCCTCAAGAAATTCCTTCTGTAGACCATCTTAAATTTCCTCTATTTGCAAAACCTATAAGTGGAAGAGGAAGTGCAGGTATAGATGAAGAAAATATAATTTATGATAAGGACAAACTTCCACAAGTAGTGAGCAAAATAACCGATAAAATAGGACAAGCAGCTTTAATTGAAGAATTTATTGAAGGAAAAGAAGTGACCGTTGGAATAATTGGATATAAACACCCACAAGTATTGCCTTTATTGGAAGTAGGATATAATAACGTTAAAACTAATACTTATGAACATAAAATGTTTGACAATGAGATAATAAAATGCCCTATGGAAGTATCAAAGGAAGTGGAAGAAAAGATTAAAGAGACGGCTTTAAATATTTATAAGGTTTTAAATGCAAAGGATTTTGCGAGAATTGATATGATTCTAAGCAAAGATAATGTTCCTTATTTCTTAGAATTGAATACATTTGCGGGACTTACAATGTCAAGTAGCAAAGGTGAAAAACATGTTCATCACGGATACATGGGTTATATGGCAAAAGCGGCAGGTTTAACAAGAGGAGAATTTATTAGGAAGATTATAGAAAGTGCTATAGAAAGGTATAAGTTAAAATAATTTATGCAACCCATTTATTTGATTTTTATAAAACTTTTAAGTTATACTATTTATGATAAGGTAAACCTCTTTGCTTTTTTAATTTTAATCATGAGGTTACCTTATCTTCTTTTATAATTAAAAATTGGAGGGTTAACTATGGATTTTAATGGGAAAGTAGTGATAGTGACAGGAGGAGGACAAGGAATAGGGCGGTGTATTGCGCGAACTTTTGCTGAAAAAGGAGCAAAAGTAGTTATAGCTGATATTGACGATGAAGCTGGCATAGAAAATGAAGAATATATAAAATCTAAAGGTGGAGACTCACTTTTTGTACATACAGATGTTTCTTTAGAGGAAGATGTTAAAAACATGGTAGATAAGACGATAAAAGCATACGGCAAGATCGATATTTTGATAAACAATGCAGGTATTGGAGCAGGAGGGACGATTTACACAAGGCCCATGGAGGAATGGGATAGAGTCATAAATGTGAACTTAAGAGGAACATATATGTGTTCAAAATATGTTGCTCCTCACATGAGAGACAATGGCGGAGGAGTCATAATAAATATAGCGTCTACAAGGGCATTTATGTCTGAACCTCATACAGAACCTTATTCTGCTTCAAAAGGTGGTATTATAGCCTTAACCCACTCTCTTGCAATAAGTTTAAGTTATGATAAAATAAGGGTGAATTCTATAAGTCCCGGATGGATAGAAGTATCTGAATGGAAGAAAAGTAGAGAAGCTAAAAAGCCCCAATTGACAGAAGAGGACCATTTGCAGCATCCTGCAGGACGGGTAGGTAAGCCAGAGGACGTAGCAAATGCATGTTTATTTTTATGTTCGGAAGAAGCTTCTTTTATTACAGGAGCGAATCTCATTGTGGATGGCGGAATGACAGTTAAAATGATATATGTTTAATTTCTTAAAAAGGGAATGAAGGAGAATGAATAAGACAAAAGAAAAGATTTTTAAAGCGGCGATAAAGACCTTTTCAAAAAGTGGATTTTACAAAACCACAATGGAAGAAATAGCGGAAAATGCTGGAGTAGCAAAAGGGACCTTGTATTATCATTTTAAAAGCAAAGATGACATATTGGAGTTTTTAATTGATGAAGGTATAAAGATTTTGAAACAAGAGGCAATAGAAGAGATAGGCAAGCTAAATAATGCTGTAGAAAAACTACGGAAAATCATCTTTGTACAGACTAATTTTTTGTACAGAAATCACGACTTTATAATAGTTTTGCTAAGCCAAATATGGGGTCATGGGGAAGTTCCTCGCAAATTCAGGGAGAAATTGTATACTTATCTTGAGCTAATAGAAAATATTATTAGAGAAGGCAAGGAACAAAAACTCATTGCTGATTGCGATGAAAAGATAGTAGCAGCAGCTTTTTTTGGCATGATAAGTTCAATTTTGGCTTTGAAAGTAGTAGAAGATAGTGACGAGAAATTTAATCCACAAGATATAACAGATAGTGTATTTAATTTTGCATTAAAAGGGCTTCAACTTCAAGGATAATATACACCTCAAAGGAGGTGTTTTTTATTTGGTTAGTTGTATAATTAAATGCAACAGATAAAAAAATAGAAACCATAGTGAAAATCGTGTATGATATAGGTGTCAACTAAACATCATACAAGGAGGATTTTCACTATGGTTCATAATAATGATACCACAAAAAATCGTTCTTTTAAACACTTAAGTAGCTATGAACGAGGAGAGATCTATGCATTACTCAAAGAAGGAAGAAGTATTCGGTATATTGCTAAAAAACTTAATCGATCTCCAAGCACTATAAGCCGTGAAATTAAACGTGGAACTACTACACAACTTAGAAGTGATTTATCTTCTTATACAAGCTATTTTCCTGAAACCGGTCAAGCTATCTACGAAAAAAATCGTTCAAATTGCGGAGCTAAATTTAAAGTAGCTAAAGCAGAAGATTTCTTGAAATATGCTGAAAATAAAATATTAAATGAAAAATGGTCACCAGATGCAGTTGTAGGCTATTGTAAAAAAGACCCAAGCTGGAATAATAAAACCATTGTTTGTACTAAAACACTGTACAACTATATAGATAGAGGATTATTAAAAGTTAAAAACATTGATTTACCTTTAAAACTACGTTTAAAACCAAGGAAGAAACAAAATCGTAAAAATAAACGTATTATGGGCAAAAGTATTGATTTTAGGCCTAAAGAAGTTGAAAGCCGTGAAGTTTTTGGGCATTGGGAAATAGATACGTTAATTGGCAAGAAATCTAATGACAAGGTCCTTTTAACATTAATAGAGCGTAAGACTCGCCATGAAATAATATTCTTATTAGATGCAAAAGACAATAAATCTGTTAAAGATGCATTATCAAAATTAAAAGATATGTTTGGTGACAATTTAAACAAAGTATTTAAAACAATAACATCTGATAATGGTACAGAGTTTAGTGATTTAGAAAGTGCTCTTTTAGAATATGGCGTAGAAGTATATTATACACATCCATATTCATCTTGGGAAAGAGCTACAAATGAACGACATAACGGTCTTATACGACGTTTCATCCCTAAAGGTAAAAGTATTAAAGATTTATCTATAGATACGATAAAGAGAGTAGAAAACTGGCTTAATAACCTTCCACGAAAATTGTTAAATTACAAAACGCCTAAGGAATACTTTTATGAAGAGCTGGCAAAAATCTGTTAAGCCCATCCCTTATAAAGTTTAGAGCTCGTTCGTGATTTGTCAAGGGGCAGGCTTCGCCTGACTTTAACCCTTGACAAATCACGACCTTCGCTCAATTTGTTAACTAAGATGGGCTTAAGGTTATATATGATTTGTTCCAAATCCTATATCTACATGATTTTCATTAGGTGTTGCATTTAATATTGCAATTTATAGTGTTTTTTATTTTTAAAATCAAAGGTACTTTTTTATTGACACATTGAGAAGAGGAGAATATAATAATAACTGTACTGACTGGTCAGTCTAAAAATCGATGAAAGGAGGAGAAACATTGAAAGCATTTAAAGTTGCAGCAAAAGAAATAGAAAAAATAATTAAAAGCAGGTTTATAAGGGTTGCAGTTATTGTTGTTGCCTTTATGCCTTTACTTTACAGCTTTCTATACTTATACGCTTTTTGGGACCCTTATTCTAAGTTAGATAAACTCCCTGTTGCAGTTGTTAATGAAGACAAAGGCGGAATATACGATGGCAAACAAGAGAACTTTGGAAATGAAGTTGTACAAAAGTTAAAAGACAACAAAGAATTCAAATGGGATTTTGTAGATTATAAAGATGCTATTGATGGACTCAAAGGGAGTAAATATTATTTTATTATTAGAATTCCGCAGGATTTTACACAAAATCTTATAAGTGTTGATTCTCCTACTCCGAAAAAAGCTTCTATTGAGTATATAACCAATGATAAGAAAAATTTCCTTGCAACACAGATTGGCAATAAAGCTATAGAAAGTTTACAAACCCAAATAGAAAATTCTATAAGAAAAGGGTATATTGATTCTATTTTTAAAAGTGTTGATGAATTAGGCAGTGGTTTAAAAGAAGCCTCAGAGGCAGAGAATAAACTCGCAACAGGTACCTTAGAGTTATATAATGGTGCACAAAAATTAAATAGTAGTATGAATACAGCTTTAGATGTAAGCAAACAAATAAAAGATGGTGCTTTAAGCTTAAATAATGGTATCAGTCAAGCGTTAAATGGTTCTACAGCTTTATACAATGGAGCAAATCTCCTTTCACAAAAATTTTCTGATGCAAGCAATACAGAAGCCTTATTAAATGGAATGAATTCATTACAAAATGGAATAACAGGAATTAATCAAGGATTAAATGATGCTTCTAATAGTGCCATTAAACTAAAAGATGGAATCAATTCTCTTGTCAATGGATACAATCAAGTAGGGCAAAATGTTTCTTCTTTTGCTGGCAGTATTTCACAACTGAAAAGTGGCTTGAGCCAAATTTCTACAGCTTTAGATAGTGCGCAGGTTGCTTTGAAAGATTATATTGCAAAACATCCTGAAGCAAGTAGCGACCCTGAACTACAAAAAGCACTTATTGCGATTGCACAATCTAATGCAGGGATTAATAGCATGAGTCAAAACTTAAATAGCGGTTTGACCCAAGTTCAGCAATTAAACACTGTTCTCGCACAATTGCAGCAGGCTTCCAATACAATTAATAATGGTATGGATTCTTTAGCATCAGGTCTTTCATATATGTCTCAAGCGTCAAGCCAACTTGTAGACGGTTCAAATAAATTGTACAGTGGCGTAGCACAGCTTAGTGTAGGCATAAATACAGCAGGAGAAAAATTAAAAGAAATTTCAAATGGCTTATACAGTCTCAATAATGGGATAAAAAGTTTAAGTGATGGATCCTCAAAATTATATAATGGTGCTAATTCTCTATATAATGGTATGGCACTTCTTAAAGATGGAACTAGGCAATTTGCAGATGGAGCAAAAAGTTTATATGATAATCAGAGGCTTTTAGCACGAAAATTAAGTGATGCAGCTGAGAAAATAGATTCATCAGGAATTACAACGGCTAAAAAGGATATGATTAATGAACCTATAATACTTTATACTAGAAGGCTTTATCCTGTTAAAAATTATGGAATTGGTTTTGCACCATATTTTATACCTCTATCCTTGTGGGTAGGCTCATTAATACTTTTCTTCTTGATAGATATTTTTGATAAAGAAAAATACGAAGGAATGAACAATGTCTCTATACAATTAGGAAAATTTATGTCTTTAGCATTAGTAGGCATATTGCAATCTGTGGTATCAAGTTTTGTGCTTGTAGAAGGACTAAAATTAGATGTGCGTAATTTATTGTACTATTACCTGATAAATGCTGTGATGTCTCTTACCTTTATCGCTATAATTCAGCTTTTTGTGATGCTCTTTGGCATTGCAGGTAAATTCTTTGCAGTAGTATTATTAATGCTTCAACTTACCTCCTCAGGAGGAACTTTCCCAATGGAACTTTTACCCAAGTTTTTCAACGTAATAAATCCTTATCTGCCTATGACTTATGGAGTTGCAGGCCTTAGGGAAGCAATATCTGGGAACAATATTAGCGCAATACTGCACAATATCTCTATAATTGCAGGATTTGGAGCGCTGTTCTTACTGTTTACAATACTTTTAGCAGAAAAAGCGGATAAAATGGAGATAACACAAAGGTTAAAGCAGATATAATTTATAGGGCTGCTTTATAGTAGCCCTATAAATTTACATATAGTGTATGTATTAACAACATATTGACAACGAAAAAACTATAATTTATAATAGACATGAGGGAAAACGATTGCGCAAAAATTTGCACAAGGAAATGCGTACATAAACACATTTATCTTTTTGTAACCTGTGAAAGCGATTGCCTAAAAGAAATGGGGGTGGTGTTGTAAATTAGTTTTTTAAAAAAATATTTAAGGAAATATATGGCGAAAAGGGGGATTATAGGTGTTTAAGATGAGAGCTTTAGGATTTTTGCTGGCTTTTCTTTTAGTTTTTACAGCAGTATTTGGCTCAATGCCTATGGAATTTGCAAAGGCTGAGACAGATACAGCGCCAGCGATAGCCAATGTTGTTGGCAATTTTCAATCCAAACTTGGAGATTCTGACTGGAATATAAACAGTGACAAAACGATAATGACATATAAAGGTAATGGCTTTTATGAATTTACTACCCCAGTTGCGTTACCTGCAGGTGATTATGAGTATAAAGTTGCTCTTAATCATTCATGGGAAGGTGGAGGAGTTCCTTCACAAGGTAATTTAAGCTTGCATCTTGATTCAGATTCTGTAGTGACTTTTTATTACAATTACAATACTTCAAGTGTTACCGATTCCACAAAATATACACCAATTCCCGAAGACAAGCTTCCAAGACTTGTAGGGACTATACAGCCTGCAATAGGAGCAGGTGATGATTGGAAACCTGAAACATCGACTGCTATAATGAGAGACTATAAGTTTAATAATGTTTACGAATACACTGCAAATGTTCCAAAAGGGAATTATGAGTTTAAAGTGACTTTAGGGCCCTCATGGGATATAAATTATGGCTTAAATGGTGAACAAAATGGGCCAAATATTCCTTTGAATGTAGCCTATGATACTAAGATTACATTTTACTATGATTCGGTTTCACATAATATATGGACAGATTATAATCCACCTCTTACAGGACCTGATAATAACATATATTATGACGATTTAAGACATGACACCCATGACCCATTCTTCCGCTCGCCTTTCGGTGCAATAAAAACGGGAGATACTGTGACATTAAGAATACAAGCAAAAAATCATGACATTGAGTCAGCTAAAATTTCTTATTGGGATGATATTAAAAAAACAAGAATAGAAGTCCCTATGTACAGAATTGGTCAAAGTCCTGACGGGAAATATGAATACTGGGAAGTTAAGTTAAGCTTTGACCATCCCACAAGAATTTGGTATTACTTTATACTTAAAGACGGGACAAAAACTGCTTATTACGGAGATAACGATGAACAATTAGGTGGCGTAGGTAAAGCCACAGATACAGTAAATAAGGACTTTGAACTTACTGTCTACGATAAAAACTTAGACACCCCTGATTGGATGAAAGGGTCAGTAATGTATCAAATATTCCCTGATAGGTTCTTTAATGGGGATTCTTCAAATGACTATTTAAAGAAATACAGCAGAGGTTTTGATCCTGTTGAATATCATAGCAACTGGTACGAACTTCCAGATAATCCGAATGATAAAAATAAACCAGGATATACAGGGGATGGCATATGGTCAAATGACTTCTTTGGCGGTGATTTACAAGGTATAGATGATAAATTGGATTATTTAAAAAGCCTTGGAATATCAGTCATTTATCTCAATCCAATTTTTCAATCACCTTCTAATCACAGGTACGATACAACCGATTACACAAAAATAGACGAACTATTAGGAGATTTATCTACCTTTAAGAAGCTCATGGAGGATGCCCATGCAAAAGGGATTAAGGTAATACTTGATGGCGTCTTCAATCATACAAGTGATGACAGCATTTATTTTGATAGATATGGTAAATACTTAAACACGGGAGTTTTAGGTGCTTATCAAGCATGGAAACAGGGAGATCAGTCAAAGTCTCCATATGGTGACTGGTATGAGATAAAGCCTGACGGTACCTATGAAGGATGGTGGGGATTTGACAGTTTACCTGTGATAAGGCAGATAAACGGCAGTGAATATAATGTCAAAAGTTGGGCGGATTTTATTATAAATAATCCTAATGCAATATCTAAGTATTGGTTAAATCCTGATGGGGACAAAAATGTAGGTGCAGATGGTTGGAGATTAGATGTTGCGAATGAAGTTGCTCACGATTTTTGGATTCATTTTAGAGGTGCAATTAATACTGTGAAACCGAATGCTCCGATGGTTGCAGAAAACTGGAATGACGCTTCACTGGATCTGCTTGGAGATTCTTTTAACTCTGTTATGAATTATCTCTTTAGAAATGCAGTAATTGACTTTATATTGGATAAATCATTTGATGACGGAAATGTGGTGCACAATCCTATAGATGCAGCAAAACTCGACCAAAGGCTTATGAGCATATATGAGAGATATCCTCTTCCAGTGTTTTATTCTACTATGAATCTTTTAGGTTCTCATGACACCATGAGGATATTGACAGTATTTGGATACAACTCTGCGGATGAAAATCAAAATTCTCAAGCAGCAAAAGACCTTGCGGTTAAAAGACTTAAACTTGCTGCAATACTGCAAATGGGTTATCCAGGCATGCCTTCTATTTATTACGGAGATGAAGCAGGACAATCTGGAGGAAAAGACCCGGACAACAGAAGGACATTCCCTTGGGGAAGAGAAGATACTGATTTGCAAACTTTTTTCAAGAAAGTTGTAAATATAAGAAATGACAATCAAGTTTTGAAAACAGGAGACCTTGAGACACTTTATGCAAATGGCGATGTTTATGCCTTTGGAAGAAGAATCATAAATGGAAAAGATACTTTTGGGAAATCGTATCCTGACAGTGTAGCTATTGTCGTAATAAATAAAGGTGACGCAAAACAGGTTTCTATAGATACCACTAAATTTATAAGAGATGGAGTTGCTTTTACAGATGCCTTAAGTGGCAAGACATACACGGTTCAGGATGGTAAAATTGTTGTAGAAGTTGGATCAATGGATGGGGCAATACTCATTTCAGATCCAGAGCAAAATTTGACAGCACCTCAGCCAATAACAGACCTTAAAGCAGTCTCAGGGAATGGCAAAGTAGACCTTTCCTGGAGTGTAGTAGATAAAGCAGTAAGCTATAATATTTACCGTTCTACAGTTAAAGGTGGGTTATATGAAAAAATAGCTTCAAATGTTACGCAAATTACCTATACTGATACAGAGGTTACCAATGGTCTAAAGTATGTGTATGCTGTAACCGCTGTAGATAATGATGGAAATGAGAGTGCTTTAAGCAATGAAGTTGAGGCATATCCAGCATTTCCTATTGGCTGGGCGGGAAATA
Organism: Thermoanaerobacter ethanolicus JW 200; assembly: GCF_003722315.1. NCBI lineage: Bacteria > Bacillati > Bacillota > Clostridia > Thermoanaerobacterales > Thermoanaerobacteraceae > Thermoanaerobacter > Thermoanaerobacter ethanolicus. The sequence goes on from NZ_CP033580.1 coordinate 486,201, forward strand.
TGAATCAAGTAAATACACATGTAATAGGTGTAAATAATCCAGTTGAAGTGTATGCTGAAGTGTGGGCTCAAGGGCTTACAGATAAACCTGGCCAAGGAGAAAATATGATTGCCCAGTTAGGATATAGGTATATTGGAGATACTGTAGGAGATGCAGTTTACAATGCCGTGTACAATAAGGTAGAAGGTGTTGAAATAAGTAAGGACTGGACATGGGTTGATGCACAATATGTAGGTGATTCTGGAAATAATGATAAATACATGGCTAAATTTGTACCTGATATGGTAGGCACATGGGAATACATTATGAGATTTTCTTCTAACCAAGGCCATGATTGGACGTATACAAAAGGACCAGATGGGAAAACAGATGAAGCAAAACAGTTTACTGTCGTGCCATCAAATGATGTAGAAACACCTACAGCTCCAGTCTTACAACAACCAGGAATTGAATCCTCAAGAGTTACACTTAATTGGAGTCCGTCAGCTGATGATGTTGCTATTTACGGCTACGAAATCTATAAGTCTTCAAGTGAAACAGGACCATTTATAAAGATTGCAACTGTGTCTGACAGTGTGTATAACTACGTAGATACAGATGTAGTAAATGGCAATGTGTATTATTATAAAGTTGTGGCAGTTGATACCTCCTATAATAGGACAGCATCAAATACAGTAAAAGCGACACCTGATATAATACCTATAAAAGTGACATTTAATGTCACAATACCAGATTATACTCCTGATGATGGTGTAAATATTGCTGGAAACTTCCCGGATGCTTTCTGGAATCCAAATGCTAATCAAATGACAAAAGCTGGTTCTAACACCTATAGTATTACACTTACTTTAAATGAGGGTACACAAATTGAATATAAATATGCAAGGGGGAGCTGGGATAAAGTAGAAAAAGGTGAATACGGCAATGAGATTGACAACAGAAAAATAACTGTTGTCAATCAGGGTTCAAATACAATGGTTGTAAATGATACAGTGCAAAGATGGAGAGATGTGCCAATATATATCTATTCTCCAAAAGACAAGACTATTGTTGATGCAAATACGAGTGAAATAGAGATTAAAGGCAATACTTACAAAGGTGCGAAAGTAACTATAAATGATGAATCTTTTGTGCAACAAGAAAATGGAGTATTTACAAAAGTAGTTCCCTTGGAATATGGTGTAAATACTATCAAAATACATGTAGAGCCCAGTGGCGACAAGAATAATGAACTTACAAAAGATATAACAATAACTGTTACAAGAGAGAAGCCCGGCCAGGAGACAGAACCTACTCCTACTCCACCAACAGAAACAGCAAAGCCAACTCAAGAAGTATCACAAGGCAAAATAGTTGTAGAAAATAACACAACAACACTTACAATAGACGAAAACAAAGTAGCAAAAGACATAAAAGACACTTCAAAGAAAGAAATACAATTTGACTTAACAAATATAGGAACTACACCTCAAAAAGCATTAGAAATACCTGTAACTGTACTTAATTTAATAGCAGAGAACAACAAAAACGTAGTAGTAAAATCAGACGAAGTAGCTCTTCAATTTGATGCAAAAACTTTGGGAGTATCACAAGAAGCAATTGACCTCATAAACAAAGCAGGAACAATAAAACTTAACATACACAACAAAGGCAAAAAGGAAGCATCATCTTTCGAGCCAATAACAAGCGCCTACGACATAACAATAAAAGCAGGAGACAAAGACATAAAAATAGGGTCACCAGTAAAAATGACATTTAACATAAAAGGTGCAAAAGACATAAGAAAAGTAGGAGTATACTACTTAAACGAGAAGACAAATCAATGGGAATACGTAGGAGGAAAAGTTGACAAAGGAACAAACACAATAACCTTTGAAGCCAAACACTTCTCAACCTATGAAGTCTTTGAATACAACAAAGAATTCAAAGACGTAACAAAAGACAATTGGGCATATGACGTAGTAAATGTCCTTGCATCAAGGCACATAATAAAAGGAGTAGACAGTGAAACATTTGTACCGAACGCAAAAATAACAAGAGCAGAATTTGCAGCATTAATGATAAGGGCATTAGGAATAGAAGAAGAGCCGTACCAAGGAGAATTCAATGACGTAAAAGAAGGAGCATGGTATGCTAACGCAATAGAAGCAGCATACAAAGCAGGGATAATGTTAGGAGACGGCAAGAATATGAGGCCGGATGACCCAATAACAAGAGAAGAGATGACAGCAGTAATAATGAGGGTATACGGAAAGCTTGCAGAGTACAAAGAGGACAGTATAGGGAATACCACTTTCAGTGATAACAACAAGATAAGCGAATGGGCAAAGAATGTAGTAGCGAATGCAGTAAAACTTGGAATAGTAAGAGGATATGAAGATAACACTTACAAGCCAAAAGACAACGCTACAAGAGCAGAGGCAGCAGCTATGCTTTACAGAATTTTAGAGAAAACAGGAAATATATAAATGAGAAAAATGCGCCCATTGGGCGCATTTTTCTCATTAGTCAGTTTTTACCCATGTGCGGCAGAAGGTACACACGGGAGAAACAGAAGGAAAACCACATACCTCACAATTTATTTTTGGAGGACGGGCAGAAGTACCAGCAAATAGATGGGCATATTTTGTGTAGTTTTTATAAAAAGACCTTTTAATTCCTGGGGAATTTTCCTCTAACATATCTAAGGCTTCTTGATATCTTGTATATTTTGCTTCTCTTGAATAAGGACATACTGCGGTTACAGGTTTTATATTGTGAAGTTTTGCAAAAGCAATTATCTCTTCTTCTGCTTGGAAAGCGAGAGGTTTAATTTTTCGAGCAAATCCCGGTTCTTCAGGGAGTACAGGAGTTCCCTTTGATAAATGATGAAGGTCCCATCGGAATAGATTTGCTAAAAGCAACTTAGCCATGTCGTCTAATGTATGACCTGTTGCTAGTGCATCAGCTTTTACAGATAAAGTGTATTCATTCATAAGATGCCTTTTAGTGACTCCACATAGAGCACATATCCTGTCTTGGTGTTTAGCTACATCCGGGATACCTTTTCGAAATTTTTCTTTTAAGCTTACTATTTCTAAAGGAATATCATTTTCTTTGCAAAAGTTTTCCACAACTTCTCTAGATCGAGAAGAGAAGTTGTTTTCTTCTATTCCTAGATCTATAAAAAAGCCCAGCACTTCATAACCTAATCTTTTTAAGACAAAAGTAGTGACTAAGGAATCTTTTCCTCCTGAGATTGCAACGACTACGCGCCCTTTCGGAGGCAGCATTTTATATTTTTCAATAGTTTTGGCAACTTGTCTCATAAAAAAAGCATCCAAATGTTCTTCGCAAAAGGCGGAATTATGAGCGGGGAATTTTACAATTGCTGGTTTACGGCATACAGTACATTTCAATGGCATAACCCTCCTTTACTTAATAAATTGTGTACTACAATCAAAGCTATACCTTAAATTATAAAAAATTTAAAAAGAAATAGCAAAAACGCTATTACTTCAACAAGTTTTCCTTAAAAAATTTCTAAAAAAATAGTATTATATACTTGTGAAGAACTTAAGAGGGAGTGAAAAATTTTGAAAGTGATAGAAGCAAAGAAAATTACTGAAATAGTAAAATTGCTTTGTATTGAAGCTAATTATGAATTACCTCAAGATATATTTGAAAGTTTAAAAGAAAGAATAAAAGAGGAAACAAGTCCTTTGGGTAGAGAAATTTTAAAAGATATAGTTGCAAATGCTGAAATAGCGAAAACGCAAAGAATGCCTATATGTCAAGATACAGGAATAGTGGTAGTTTTT
>NZ_CP033580.1:2747500-2911280 GCF_003722315.1 Thermoanaerobacter ethanolicus JW 200
CCCTGTTACCTTTTTTATTGCTTTTTGCAATACCTCCTGAACTGTCACTGCATTCTTTTGGTATTGCCAACCGTGATAATTGGTCCCGTCATATTCTACTACAATCATTACGTTTCTCATTTTTACCACGTCCAAACTCTATTCCATACAATTAGCAATACCATTATCAAGGTCACAGCTAAAGCTTGATAATCTCTCGGTTGGATTTTAAGCTGTTTCATTCGCGTTCTATTTTGCCCGCCTCTATAACACCGAGATTCCATGGCAACTGCTAATTCGTCAGCTCTTCTAAAAGCACTAATAAATAGAGGTACTAAAAGAGGCACTAGTCCTTTTGCCCTTTTTACTATATTGCCACTTTCAAAATCGGCTCCTCTTGCCATTTGAGCTTTCATGATTTTTTCTGCTTCTTCTATTAATGTAGGTATAAATCTTAAAGCAATTGTCATCATCATTGCTAATTCATGAGCCGGTATCCCTATCCGACTAAAGGGTTTTAAAATATGCTCTATTCCATCTGTCAAAGAGATAGGAGAAGTAGTTAAAGTAAGTAGTGAAGTACCGATAATCAAAAATATGAGTCTTAACCCCATAAATACAGCTAATCGCAACCCACTAGTAGTAATTTTCAAGGGTCCTAAAGTATACAATATCGTTCCCCCAGGGGTAAAAAACATATTTAAACTCACCGTCAGTAAAAGAATTATAATAACTGGTCTTAATCCTTTTAAAATATAGCTAAAAGGAATTTTTGAAATTGCTATTACCAAATAAAGGTAAAGAACCGCAAAAAGGTAACCTGAAAGTTTATTTATAAAGAATATGGCCACTATAAATATAAAAGTGATAATTATTTTGATTCTCGGATCCAACTTATGAACTACCGAATCACCAGGGATATATTGCCCAATAGTTATATTTCTAAACATTTTTAGTCCCCCTGAGATAACGAATTATATATTCCTTTGCTTCTTCAATTGTTAATATATCTTCTGGAATTGCTACGCCTTTTTTTTGTAATTCTCTTGCGAGAGAAGTTATTTGTGGTACCCCTAATCCCATCTTTTCTAATTTTTCAGCTTCTCTAAATACTTCCCTTGGAGTCCCAATAATTTCTATTCTTCCTTTGTTCATCACAATTATTTTATCTGCAAATCTAGCTATATCTTCCATGCTATGGGATACCAAAATTGTTATCATCTTATATTTATCATGAATTTCTTTAATTTTGTTTAAAATCTCTTCCTTCCCCTTTGGATCAAGGCCTGCAGTAGGTTCATCTAATATCAAAATTTTAGGCTTCATCGCCAATATTCCTGCTATCGCAATCCTACGTTTTTGGCCACCTGATACTTCAAAAGGGGATTTATCTGCTAATTCTCTACTGATTCCAACAATATCCATTGCTTCATATACTCTTTTTTCAATTTCTTCTTCGCTAAGTCCCAAATTAGTAGGACCAAAGGCTATATCTTTAAAAATGGTTTCTTCAAAAAGTTGATATTCAGGATATTGAAAAACTAATCCTACTTCTTTTCGTACATCTTTCAAACTGACTTTTTTGTCTGTTATATCTACTCCATTTATATATATTTTCCCTGAAGTGGGTTTTAAAAGCCCATTTAAATGTTGTATTAACGTAGATTTACCCGACCCTGTGTGCCCGATGATTCCCACGAACTCTTCATCCTGTATTTCAAAAGTAACATTATTTAAAGCAACAGTAGCATATGGCGTCCCTTCATTATACACAAAGCTTAAATTTTCTACTTTTATCGGCATAAAAATTCCACCATTTCTTCTACTGTTAAAATATCTAAAGGGACGTCAAAGCCTTCTCTCTTCAATTGGTATGCCAACTCTGTAACTTGGGGCACACTAAGGCCAATCTTTTTTAAAAGAGCAACTTCTTTAAATACTTCTTTAGGAGTACCATCTAACACTACTTTTCCATTATCCATTACAATAACTCTATCTGCATCTACTACTTCTTCCATAAAATGTGTTATGAGTATTACAGTAATCCCATCTTCTTTGTTGAGCTTTTTTATGGTAGAAATGACTTCCCTTCTTCCTATTGGGTCAAGCATTGCCGTTGGCTCATCTAAAATTATGCACTCTGGCTTCATTGCAATTATCCCAGCAATGGCAACTCTTTGCTTTTGTCCACCTGAGAGCATGTGAGGAGGATAATCTTTGTATTCCCACATACCTACCGCTTTAAGGGCGTATTCAACTCTTTCTCTTATTTCATCAGGTGGAATACCTAAATTTTCTGGGCCAAAAGCTACATCCTCTTCAACAATAGTAGCAACTATTTGATTATCTGGATTTTGAAAAACAAGCCCAGCAGTCTGTCTTATATCCCACAAATGATTTGTATCTTTGGTGTCCATTCCTTTTACATGTACTTTTCCCTCTGTCGGCAATAAAAGTGCATTAAAGTGTTTAGCAAGTGTTGATTTACCTGACCCATTATGACCAATTATCCCTATAAACTGCCCTTTTTCAAACTGTAAATTTATATCCTTTAAAACTAGGTGTCGAGTTTGTTCTTCGGCATGATATTCAAAAGATAAATTTTGTGTAGTTATTATGTGTTCCATTAAGGACACCTTCTTTTAAGTTAAACTCCTTTATGAAAAATAGGGATTAAGTTGCAGCACCAAACTTAACCCCTTCGATTGTTTACACTAATTCAATAATTACTAATGGTGCGCCATCTCCTCTGCGAGGCCCAAGCTTTAAAATTCTCGTGTAACCACCTTGTCTGTCTTTGTATTTTGGTGCTATTTCGTCAAATAACTTCTTTACTACACTTTCATCTAAGATATAGGCTAAAGCCTGCCTTCTTGCGTGTAAATCGCCTCTTTTACCGAGAGTAATCATTTTTTCAGAAATGCTGCGAACCTCTTTTGCTCGTGCCTCTGTTGTAGTTATTCTACCATATTTCAAAAAGTCTGTGACTAAATTTCTAAGCATAGCCCTCCTCTGGTCAGAAGGACGGCCTAATTTTCTGTAACCCACCTTCAACCCTCCTTTATTCGTCTGCCTTTTTTAAGCTAAGTCCTAATGCCTCGAGTTTTTGTTTAACCTCTTCTAAAGATTTTTTACCCAAATTTCTGACCTTCATCATCTCTTCTTCTGTCTTTTGAGTGAGCTCTTGTACTGTATTTATTCCAGCTCTCTTTAAACAATTATAGGACCTAACAGACAAGTCTAATTCTTCAATTGTCATATCAAGAGGTTTCTCGACTTTTTTCTCAGGTTTGTCCACAAAAATATCTGAACTTTTGTATTCGCCAGTAAAAGATATAAACTTTTGGAAGTACTTAATCAACATATCAGAAGCCATACTAATAGCTTCTTTTGGCGTTATAGTTCCATTTGTCCATACTTCCAAAGTAAGTTTATCATAGTCTGTAACATGGCCTACACGAGTATTTTCTACATTGTAGCTTACCCTTTTTACTGGTGTAAAAATAGAATCAACTGGAATAACGCCTATCGGTTGGTTAGGCTCTTTGTTTTTATCTGAAGGCACATAACCCTTTCCCTTGACAAACACAATCTCCATATGGAGTTTACCATCATCACTTAAAGTAGCTATATGATGGTCAGGGTTTAAAATTTCTATATCAGCACTGCCTTTTATATGACCTGCAGTAACTTCTCCTTTTCCTTCTACATCTATGCGCCCTACCACCGGTTCATCTGAATGCAATTTAACTGCCACTTCTTTAAGGTTAAGTATAATTTCTACTACATCCTCTTTAACTCCTGGTAGGGTTGAAAATTCATGCAATACTCCATCTATTTTGACAGATTTAGGAGCAGCACCAGGAAGAGAGGACAAAAGTACTCTTCTTAAGGAATTCCCAAGAGTTATGCCATATCCTCTTTCTAAAGGCTCCACTACAAATTTCCCATACGTCCCATCTTCCGACTGCTCAACAATCTCTATTTTTGGTTCAATCATTTCAAACACTGTGAACCCTCCTTTTAACTGTTTTATGAGGGTAACCGATTATATCATTACTTAGAATACAACTCAACAATCAAGTGCTCTTGGATAGGCAGATCTATGTGTTCTCTTCTTGGCAATGAAACTACTCTACCTTCAAAAGCATCTTTATTGAGTTCTAACCAATCAGGTACATTTCTTGATACTTCTAAATTATTCTTTATTAATTCCATTGAACGGCTCTTTTCCCTCACAGATATTACATCTCCTGGCTTTACTAAGAAAGATGGTATATCAACTTTCTTACCATTTACTTCTATATGACCATGGCTTACCAATTGTCTCGCTTGTGGCCGAGATGCTGCAAAGCCCAACCTATACACTACATTATCAAGACGTCTTTCTAAAAGTTGTAACAAATTTTCTCCTGTGATTCCTTTCATTCTCTCTGCTTCTTCATAATATCTGACAAATTGTCTCTCTAAAACGCCATAGTACCTTTTGAGTTTTTGTTTTTCTCGTAGTTGCATGCCGTAGTTAGTGAGTTTTTTCTTTTCTTGTCCATGTTGTCCTGGTGCATATCCTCTTCTTGCAACAGGACATTTGTCTGTATAGCATTTATCTCCTTTTAAATATAATTTCATGCCTTCTCTTCTGCACAATCTGCAAGTTGGTCCTATATATCTTCCCATAATCGCACCTCCTTATACTCTTCTCCTCTTAGGTGGTCTGCAGCCATTGTGAGGAATCGGAGTCACATCTTTTATAAGACTCACTTCAAGGCCAGCAGCCTGTAAAGCCCTTATTGCTGCTTCTCTACCTGCACCAGGTCCTTTAACATAAACATCAACTGTTTTCATTCCATGATCCATTGCTGCCTTAGCTGCTGATTCTGCCGCCATTTGTGCTGCAAAGGGAGTTGATTTTCTTGAGCCTTTAAAGCCTATTGTACCAGCACTTGCCCAAGAAATTGTATTTCCAGCAGGATCCGTTATAGTCACAATGGTATTGTTAAACGTAGAATGAATATGGGCAATTCCTCTTTCTACGTGTTTTTTCTCGCGTTTTCTGCCAGCTCTTTTTACTCTTTTAGCCATTATTTCCCCTCCTTATTCTTACTTCTTCTTCTTAGCAACAGTTTTCCTTGGACCCTTTCTCGTTCTAGCATTAGTCCTTGTTCTTTGTCCTCTTACGGGTAGTCCTCTTTTATGCCTTATTCCTCTGTAGCATCCTATATCCATTAACCTTTTGATGTTCATAGCAACTTCTTTTCTTAAGTCGCCTTCAACTTTGTATTCTTTATCAATTATCTCTCTCAATCTAGAAACTTCTTCTTCTGTTAAATCCTTGACCCTTGTGTCTGGATTTACACCTGCTTTAGCAAGTATCTCATTTGAACGAGAACGGCCAATACCATATATATATGTCAAAGCTATTTCCACTCGTTTATCTCTTGGCAAGTCAACGCCTGCAATTCTCGCCATTTTCACACCTCCTAGCCTTGTTTTTGTTTATGCTTTGGATTTTCACAAATTACCATAACTCTACCTTTTCTTTTTATAACTTTACATTTTTCGCAAATAGGTTTTACAGATGGTCTCACCTTCATCTCGCACCCTCCTTATCACTTTCCACGCCATACTATTCTTCCACGACTCAAGTCATAAGGAGACAATTCTACTGTCACCCTGTCTCCTGGAAGTATTCGTATAAAATTCATTCTCAGTTTTCCGGATACATGGGCTAATACTTTATGCCCATTATCTAATTGTACTTGAAACATAGCATTTGGTAAAGCCTCTATCACTGTGCCCTCAACTTCAATAACATCATCTTTTGCCAAGGATATCCATTCCTCCTTATTGACTTAGGATTTATAAGGTTCTAAAAATTTTCTGATTTCTTCATTAGTTAATTTATCGCCCTTTTGAATTTTTTCTTTAATCTGCCAAATCACGTCATTATATCTTTGAAGGTGTTTAAACTTTTTTTTCTTAGGTTTTTCTATCTTTCGAAGGTCCCCATCAGCTACAAGAACGTGTTGGTCATCAAACTTTCCTACAACTACAAAAACTCTGCCTTTGTCGCGACCTGCTTTGCTCCTCACTACCTGACCAATTTGCAAGTCTTCCATTAATAAATTCACCTCTTATAAAATGGTCAGTATTTCTGGGTCCCCATCCGTAATAACAATAGTATTTTCGTAATGGGCTGATAAACTGCCATCAACAGTCACTACTGTCCAATTATCTTCTAATGTCCTTACTGCATAATGTCCCGCATTTACCATCGGTTCTATAGCAAGGCACATACCTCTTTTTAATCTAGGCCCTCTTCCAGGAGGACCAAAATTAGGAATCTGTGGATCTTCATGCATTTTTATACCTATCCCATGTCCAACATATTCTCTTACTACTGAAAAGCCATGACTTTCTACATAAGTTTGTATTGCGTGAGAAATATCAGATAACCTATTCCCTTCTCTCGCGTATTTTATACCCTCAAAAAAGCTATTTTTTGTGACCTCAATCAATTTTTGTGCTTCCTTCGATATATCTCCAACAGGAAAAGTTCTTGCTGCATCTGCATTATACCCTTTATAGGTAGCTCCAAGGTCTATACTTATAATATCGCCTTCTTTAAGTTTTCTTAAACTTGGTATCCCATGAACTACTTCTTCGTTTATTGAAGCGCAAATACTAGCAGGAAAACCGTATAAACCTTTGAAGGCAGGTTTACAGCCATTTTTTATTATAAAGTCTTCTGCAATTCTATTAAGCTCTAACGTCGTAACTCCTGGCTTAATTGCCCTTTCTAAAACCTCAAAGAGATTTGCTATTACCTTGCCAGCTGTTCTCATCAAATCAATCTCATTTTTAGACTTGATATATATCATTTGCCTCTGTCTCCCAAAGCCTTTTTTATATCTTCAAATACTTCTTCTACCGATTTATTTCCATCAATATTCACTAAAATGTTTTTCTTTGTATAATACTCAATCAAAGGCTTAGTTTGACTTTCATAAACTTCTAGTCTTTTCACAACTGATTCTAACTTATCGTCGGAACGCTGTATAAGTTTTGTGCTACATTTGTCACATACATTGTCAACTGCAGGAGGAGAAGTCTTTATGTGATAAGTAGCACCACAATTAGGACATACTCTCCTGCCAGTAATCCTTTCTATCAAAGCATCTTCCTCAACTTCAATGTTTAGAACGCAATCAAGATAGGTTCCTTTTTGCTGCAAAAATCTATCCAATTCTTCCGCTTGTGTTACATTTCTTGGATATCCGTCTAACAAAAACCCTTTTTGGCAATCATCTTTTTCTAATCTATCTTCCACTATTTTATTCGTAACCTCATCGGGGACCAATAAGCCTTTGTCCATGTATTCTTTTGCTAGTTTCCCTAAGTCAGTATTATCTCTTAAATTTTGTCTAAAAATATCTCCTGTCGAAATATGAGGAATGTCAAACTCCTTAGCAATTTTCACAGCTTGTGTCCCTTTGCCAGCACCTGGGGGTCCTAAAAGTATTACTCTCATAAATCCTCCCCCTTTATTTCAAAAATCCTTGATAGTTCCTCATGATAAGGTGTCCCTCAATTTGTTTCATAGTATCAAGTGCCACACCAACTGCTATTAAAAGTGCTGTACCTCCAAAGTAAAGTTGTAACCCCGTTACATTCATTAAAATTACTGGCATTGTAGCAATAAATGCTAAGAATAATGCTCCTACAAAAGTAACTCTATTCAATACCCTTGTAAGATAGTCTGTAGTTGGTTTCCCTGGCCTTATTCCAGGAATAAATCCACCATATTTTTTTAAATTATCTGAGACATCTACTGGATTGAAGATTACTGCTGTATAGAAATAAGTAAATCCTATTATCAATAATATATCTAAAATATTGTATATTAGCCCACTTGTGCTAAGCCATTTTTGCACAAAGTTGTAAAATGACGACCGTGGGAAAAAGGTTGCTAATTGTTGCGGAAACTGTAATAGTGAAAGAGCGAATATAATAGGAATAACCCCTGCCATGTTTATTCTTATAGGAATGTGAGTACTTTGGCCACCATAAACTTTTCTGCCAACAACCCTTTTGGCATATTGCACCGGAATTCTTCTTTGCCCTTCTGTTGCTAGAATTATCAATACTATCATTATAAGCTCCGCAACTACAAAAGCAATAGCACCAAAAATATTAGCAGTACCTGCTTGAATATATTCACTTGTCAGATATATCATGTTAGGAATCCTAGAAATTATCCCCGCAAAAATTATTAATGAACTTCCGTTGCCTATTCCATTTTCAGTAATTTTTTCACCTAACCACATCAGAAAAGCAGTACCTGCCGTCAAAGTTATAACAATGACCGTCAAGTTAAAAAATGTAGGATTGATAACTGCTCTCTTTAGCCCAATTGTCATTCCTATAGCTTGTATCAAGGCAAGTACAACTGTTAAATATCTGGTATACTGAGCAATTTTCTTTCTTCCCTCTTCCCCTTCTTTTGCCATTTGTTCAAGAGAGGGAATTGCTATTGTCAAAAGTTGCATTATAATTGAAGCGTTAATGTAAGGCACAATGCTCATGGCAAAAATCGTAAATTCTCGAAAAGCACCACCGGATATTATGTCAAAAAATCCGAACAATTGCCCTTGACCAAGTATTTGAGCAATCAGCTTTGGGTCAACTCCTGGCACAGGAATATGGGACCCTAATCTAAATATCACTAGCATTCCTAAAGTATAAAGTATCCTTTTTCTTATATCATCAACCTTCCAAGCATTGACAAGGGTTTGAAACACTTTAAATCACCTCTGCCTTTCCCCCAACGGCTTGTATTTTTTCAATGGCACTTTGACTGAATTTATGAGCCTTAACAGTGAATTTTTTGCTTAAATCTCCGTCACCTAATATCTTAACCCCATCTTTTACATCTTTAATTATACCACTTTCTATTAAAACTTCAGGAGTAATTACCGCTCCATCCTCAAACCTTTCTTCTAAAGTTCCAACATTTACAATTGCATATTCTTTTTTGAATATGTTAGTAAAACCTCTTTTTGGGAGTCTTCTTGTAAGTGGCATTTGGCCTCCTTCAAAACCCGGACGCACTCCACCGCCACTTCTTGCTTTTTGCCCTTTTTGTCCTCTGCCTGAAGTTTTACCATGTCCAGAACCTATTCCTCTTCCTACTCTTTTTCTTTCACGTCTTGCTCCTTCAGCTGGTTTTAAATCGTGCAGTCTCATCTTTGCACCTCCTATATGCTTTTGTGTTTATTCAAACAGTTGGCTTACTGGAATTCCGCGTAATCTCGCTACTTCTTCTGCTGTTCTAAGTCCTTTTAACCCTTCAATTGTAGCATAAACCATATTAGTTGCATTAGAAGACCCAAGTGACTTAGTCAAAACGTCTTTTATGCCTGCAGACTCTAACACTGCGCGAACAGGTCCTCCTGCAATAACACCAGTACCTTCTCTGGCAGGTTTCAAGAGTACTTTTCCAGCGCCAAATTCCCCTATGACTTCATGAGGAATAGTAGTTCCTACAATTGGAACTTTAATTAAGTGTTTTTTTGCATCCTCTATAGCTTTTCTAATTGCATCTGGAATTTCTGCAGCTTTACCTCTTCCTACTCCTACATAGCCTTTATCGGCGTCTCCAACTACAACTGTGACGCTAAATCTAAAATTCTTACCGCCCTTCACAACTTTTGCAACACGATTTATGCTTACGACTCTTTCTTTTAAATCTAACTTTGTCCAATCAACTCGAGCCATTCATTTCCCTCCTTGTTAGAAATTTAATCCCGCTTGCCGTGCAGCATCAGCCAATTCTTTTACTACACCGTGATAAATATAGCCGCCCCTATCAAATACAACATCTTTTATGCCTTTTTCTAAAGCTCTCTTTGCAATCAGCTCTCCTACCAATTTAGCAGACTGCTTATTTGCTCCTTTTGCAATGCCTCTAAGTTCAGGATCTAACGTAGAAGCATGGACAAGAGTATGCCCTTTAGTATCATCGATAATTTGCGCATAAATGTGTTTCAAACTTCTAAAAACATTAAGACGTGGTCTTTCTGGTGTTCCAAAAACTTTTTTTCTTACTCTTAAATGACGTCTTTTTCTTAATTCGTTCCTATTTGGTTTTGTAATCATCATCTCACCCCTTACTTCTTACCAGTTTTACCTTCTTTTAATCTCACAACTTCTCCTGCATATCTTATACCCTTGCCCTGATAAGCATCTGGTTCACGGACTCTTCTGATGTTTGCAGCAACTTGACCTACTTTTTCTTTATCGGCTCCTCTTACAATTATTTTGTTATTACCTTCTACAACAATTTCAATCCCTGGCTCTTCTTCTATTTCTACCGGATGAGAGTATCCAACATTTAACACTAATTTCTTCCCTTGTTTTGCTGCACGATATCCTATCCCTACAATCTCTAATGTTTTTTCAAAGCCTTGAGTTACGCCTTTTACCATATTTGCTATTATTGCTCTTGTAGTTCCGTGCATTGCTCTTTCTTCTTTATCGTCGCCATTTCGAGTTACAATTACTTGATTATCTTTTACTTCTATATTTACAATCGGCGGAAACTTTTTTTCTAAAGTGCCTTTTGTACCTTTTACAGTTACTACATTATCAGGACTTACTTTAACTTCTACTCCCTTTGGTATTTCTATTGGCAATCTACCAATTCTAGACACTGACCACACCTCCTTATTGAAATCACCAAATGTAGCAAATAACTTCTCCTCCAACTCCTGCTTTTCTTGCTTCTTTATCTGTCATGATTCCCTTTGATGTTGAAATAATTGCAATACCCAATCCTCCTAATACTCTTGGCAATTCATCGTGCCTTGCATATACTCTCAAACCAGGTTTGCTTATTCTTTTCAAACCAGATATAACTCTTTCTTTGTTAGGGCCATACTTTAATGTTAGTTTGAGAATACCACCTTTTCCATCGTCTATTTCTTCTACTGATTTTATAAACCCTTCTTTTAGCATAATCATTGCAATAGCCCTTTTCATGTTTGAAGCAGGTATTTCTACTGTTTCATGTCTTGCAATGTTCGCATTTCTTATTCGAGTTAGCATATCTGCTATAGGATCTGTCATTACCATTGTACTACCTCCCCTCTTTTACCAACTTGCTTTTTTAACACCTGGTATCATTCCTTGATGGGCATACTTTCTGAAGCATATACGGCACATGCCAAATTTCCTCAAGTATGCATGAGGTCTGCCACAAATTTTGCACCTATTGTATTCTCTTGTCTTGTATTTTTGAGGCTTTTGCTGCTTTACTATCAAAGCCTTTCTTGCCATATAATTTTACCCTCCTTTACTTTGCAAATGGCATACCTAAAAGTTCTAACAATCCCTTCGCTTCTTCATCGGTTTTAGCAGTTGTAACAATAATTATATCCATTCCTCTTATCTTATCTATCTTATCATAGTCAATTTCAGGAAAAATTAATTGTTCTTTGATTCCTAAAGCATAATTCCCTCTTCCATCGAAAGAATTAGGAGAAACTCCTTTGAAGTCTCTCACACGAGGCAAAGCTATATTGAAAAGTTTATCCATAAATTCATACATTCTTTCTCCGCGCAAAGTAACTTTTACTCCAATTGGCATTCCCTTACGAATTTTGAAATTTGCGATTGACCTTTTAGCTCTTGTAATAACTGGTTTTTGTCCCGCAATCATTGTCAAATCATTGACCGCTGCTTCCAGCGCCTTAGGATTTTCTTTTGCTTCACCCACACCTATATTTATAACAACTTTTTCAACTTTAGGAACCTGCATTATATTTTTATAGCCAAAACGTTCCATCAGCGCTGGCACAACTTCTTTTTCGTATTTTTCTCTCAGCCTTGACATAATGAGCCTCCTTCCTTTCTATAATTATAGCGTTTCATTGCACCTCTTGCAGTAACGTACTTTTTCGCCATTTTCAAGGACTTTTACCCCATAGCGAACTCCTCTTCCACAATTTTCACAATAGAGCATAACCTTCGAACTGTAAATTGGCGCTTCTTGGTGAATTATTCCACCTGGTTTTTGCGGATTTGTCGATTTCCTGTGTTTTGTCACAACATTAACGCCTTCCACAATTACTTTGCCTTCTTTAGGAAAGGCTTGCAATACTTTGCCTTTCTTACCTTTATCCTTACCTGAAATTACAACAACCATATCTCCTTTTTTTACGTGCAATTTATTCTGTGCCATTTTCCACCCTCCTTAAAGCACTTCAGGAGCCAAAGAAATAATTTTCATGAAGTCTTTTTCTCTCAATTCTCTTGCAACTGGTCCAAAAATACGAGTACCTCTTGGTTGTTTATCATCCCTTATAATAACCGCAGCATTATCGTCAAATCTTATATAAGTGCCATCTTTTCGAGCAATTCCTTTCTTTGTCCTTACGATTACCGCTTTAACAACTTCACCTTTTTTCACAACACCACCGGGTGTTGCACTTTTTACAGAAGCAACTATTACATCTCCTACATTTGAAAACTTTCTATTTGAACCGCCTTCCAAGCGAATACACATAATTTCTTTTGCACCTGTATTATCTGCTACTTTCAATCGAGTTTGAGGTTGAATCATTTGAGTTTACCTCCT
Source organism: Thermoanaerobacter ethanolicus JW 200 (assembly GCF_003722315.1). Classification (NCBI taxonomy): domain Bacteria; kingdom Bacillati; phylum Bacillota; class Clostridia; order Thermoanaerobacterales; family Thermoanaerobacteraceae; genus Thermoanaerobacter; species Thermoanaerobacter ethanolicus. Next base: position 2,760,117 of record NZ_CP033580.1, read on the forward strand.
TTCAAATTACTCAGCTCTTTTAACTATTTCAACTAATCTCCATCTTTTTTCTTTGCTAAGTGGTCTTGTTTCCATTATCTTTACTATATCTCCAACATTGCATACATTATTTTCATCGTGAACTTTGAACTTTTTGGTTCTTTTTATTGTCTTTCCATAAAGAGGATGTCTTACTCTGTCTTCTACAGCAACTACAATAGTTTTTTGCATTTTATTGCTTACTACTGTTCCAATTCTAACTTTCCTGTGGCCTCTTTCCAAGTGAATGCCCTCCTTCCTTATGCTTTATTTTGCCTAATACCCAATTCTCGCTCTCTCAAAATTGTCTTTATTCTCGCAATTGTTTTTCTTACATCTCTTATCCTCATAGGGTTATCTAATTGGCCGGTAGCAAGTTGAAATCTCAAATTAAAAAGCTCTGCTTTTAAGTCCGAAAGCTTTTGAAGCAATTCCTCATTGGTAAGTTCTCTTATTTCCTTAGCTTTCATTATCTTCACCACCCAATTCTTCACGTTTTAAAAACTTTGTCTTTATAGGCAGTTTATGCATTGCAAGCCTTAAAGCCTCTTTTGCAACTTCTTCTGATACTCCACCTATTTCAAAAAGAACTCTACCTGGCTTTACAACTGCTACCCAAAATTCTGGTGACCCCTTCCCTGAACCCATACGAGTTTCAGCAGGTTTTTTAGTAACCGGCTTATCAGGGAAAATTTTTATCCACACTTTTCCGCCTCTTTTTATAAACCTCGTCATTGCAACCCTTGCTGCCTCAATTTGGGTGGCTGTAATCCAACCAGGTTCCAGCGCTTGCAACCCATATTCTCCATAAGTCAGGGTATTACCACGAGTAGCATTTCCTTTTATTCTGCCCCGTTGTTGTTTTCTGTATTTCACTCTTTTTGGCATTAACATGTTTTACTTACCTCCTTCCGCGGTTACCTGCTTTTTAGGCTGTGGCAGTATCTCTCCTTTATTTATCCAAACTTTTACTCCTATTTTCCCATAAGTAGTATTTGCCTCTGCAAAGCCATAGTCAATATCCGCTCTTAAAGTTTGAAGCGGTACAACTCCTTCATGATACCTTTCAGTACGAGCAATTTCTGCACCAGCCAATCTACCCGAACAAGCAATTTTAATACCTTTAGCACCTAATTTCATCGCTCTTGCTATGGCTTGTTTCATAGCCCTTCTATAGGATATCCTTTTTTCAATTTGAGCTGCAATATTCTCAGCTACTAGTTGTGCACTAAGTTCAGGAGTTTTGACTTCCACAATATTAAGGATAACTGTCTTATTAGTCATTTTTTCCAATTCTTCTCTTAACTTGTCAATACCTGCTCCACCTTTGCCAATTACCATTCCTGGTTTTGCAGCATGAATATCTATTTTTATCCTATTGGACGCTCTCTCAATAACTATTTTAGGAATCCCAGCTGAATACAGTTTTTCTTTTATATAGTTTCTTATTTTAATATCTTCTATTAAGAGTTTTGAAAAATCTTTGTCATCCGCATACCATTTAGCTAGCCAATCTTGTGTAACTCCAACTCTAAGTCCATATGGATGTACCTTTTGGCCCACGCATATCCCTCCTTTATTCTTTTTCCTTCACGACTATCGTTATATGACTGGTTCTCTTCCTCATAATATCTGCTCTTCCCATCGCTCTTGGGAAAACTCTCTTCATTGTAGGGCCTTCATCTGCCACAGCCTTTGCTACATACAGATTATCTCTATTCATTCCATGGTTATTTTCAGCATTAGCAATGGCTGATTTAAGAACCTTGGCAACTATTCCTGAGGCTCTTTTTGGAGTAAACCTTAAAATAGTTAAGGCTTCATCCACATGCTTGCCACGAATCAGGTTAAGAACTAATCTTACCTTTCGAGGCGAAATTCTTACATATCTGGCTATTGCCCTTGCCTCCACGTTATCTCCTCCTTTGCCTATTTAACTTTGGAAGTTTTTTCAGTATCAGCATGTCCGTGGAAGGTTCGAGTAGGAGCAAATTCTCCTAACTTGTGCCCTACCATCGCTTCAGTTATATAAACAGGTACATGCTTTCTGCCGTCATGAACAGCTATTGTATGTCCAACCATTTCTGGCACAATTGTCGAGCTCCTTGACCATGTTTTAATTACTTTTTTCTCATTCTTTTTATTCATTTCAACAATCTTTTTAAGAAGTTTTGGATCAACATAGGGACCTTTTTTTACAGATCTGCTCAAGGCATTGACCTCCTTTCACTAACTATTTGCGTCTTCTTATAATGAATTTATCCGAAGCTTTACCTTTCTTACGTGTCTTATAACCCAATGCAGGCTTGCCCCATGGTGTAAGTGGCCCTGGATGTCCGATAGGCGCTTTACCTTCACCACCACCATGTGGATGGTCAACCGGATTCATAGCTGAACCTCTAACAGTTGGTCTTATTCCAAGCCATCTTGACCTTCCTGCTTTACCTATCTTTACATTTTCATGGTCTAAATTTGATACTTGTCCAATGGTTGCACGACAGTCAGCCTTTATCAATCTAATTTCTCCTGAAGGCATTCTAACTTGAACATAATCCCCTTCTTTAGCCATAAGCTGTGCCGCTGTACCTGCCGCTCTCACTAATTGTCCACCTTTTCCTGGTATAAGCTCGATGTTATGGATTATTGTACCTACAGGAATATTCCTTAAAGGCAAAGCATTTCCTACCTTAATGTCTACATTTTCACCAGATTCTACTATATCTCCCACTTTTAGTCCATAAGGAGCAATGATATATCTTTTTTCCCCATCTAAATAATGTATAAGTGCAATATAAGCTGTTCTATTTGGATCGTACTCAATAGCAGCAACTTTTCCTGGTACTCCGTCCTTATCTCTCTTGAAATCTATAATCCTATATTTTCTCTTATGTCCGCCACCACGATGTCTGACAGTAATTCTCCCGTATACATTTCTTCCACCCGATTTAGTTAAAGTAACAACTAAGGATTTCTCTGGCTTATCCTTAGTAACTTCCTCAAAAGTTAATACCGTCATTTGACGTCTGCCGGGAGATGTCGGCTTAAAAGATTTTATTCCCATTTCTTTCCCTCCTTAAACTTAAAATTATGCCTGCAACCCTTCAAAGAATTCGATACCTTTACTATCTGGAGTAAGCTTCACTATTGCTTTTTTGTAAGCTTCTGTCCTTCCTTCATATTTTCCCATTCTCTTTGGCTTTCCTTTGTAATTCATTGTATATACTTTTTCCACTTTGACCCCAAATATGTCTTCTACAGCTTTCTTTATTTGAATTTTATTTGCTCTTTTATCCACAATAAAAGTATATTTTCTCTCACTCATGAGGTTCATACTTTTTTCAGTTATTACTGGGCGTATTATAATGTCGCGTGCCTCCATTAGGCGTACACCTCCTCGACTATGCCCACGGCATCCTTTGTTATGATAAACTTGTCGTATTTTAAAATATCATAAGTATTCAAATAATTAGCATATAAAGTTTTAACACCTGGTATATTTCTTGCTGAAAGTTCTACGTTCTTTTCCCCTTCAGGTACCACTATTAACGCGCTATCAACATTAAAATTCTTAAGGAGTTCAACAACTTTTTTAGTCTTTGGCTGATCTAATTTGAATTCATCTAATACAATTATCTCGTTATCTCTAACTTTAGATGAAAGAGCAGATTTTAAAGCTAATCTTTTTACTTTTTTAGGTAACTTATAGCTGTAATCTCTTGGCTTTGGTCCAAAGACAATACCACCTTTAATCCATTGAGGAGCTCTTATACTTCCTTGACGTGCTCTTCCTGTTCCCTTTTGTCTCCAAGGCTTTCTTCCACCACCACGAACTTCGCCGCGGGTTTTGGTCGAATGGGTACCCTGCCTTTGATTCGCCAAATAATTTAGCACTGCTTCATGCATAACAGGAACATTTACTGGCACGCCAAAAACTGAATCCTTTAGTTCTATTTCTCCTACCTGTTCCCCTTTTACGTTGTAAACCGCTACCTTAGGCATCTTTCTTCCTCCTTTCATCACTTGCTCTTCACGGAATCTTTTATAATGAGCAAGGAACCTTTAGGTCCTGGCACTGATCCTTTTACTAACAATAAATTTAATTCAGGATCAACTTTTACAACTTCGAGGTTTTGTATAGTTACTCTTTCATGTCCCATATGCCCAGGCATAATTTTGCCTTTAAAAGTTCTTCCTGGGTCTGTGGTAGCACCCATCGAACCTACTCTTCTATGATATTTGGAACCGTGAGACATAGGTCCTCTATTAGCGCCATATCTCTTTACAACACCTGCAAAGCCTTTACCTTTTGAAATACCTGTTACATCTACTCTATCTCCTGGTTTAAAAATATCTACCTTTATTTCGCTACCTACTTCATATCCACTTATGTCATCTAACTTAAATTCTCTTAAATATCTCTTAAAAGGCACTCCTACTTTTTTAAAATGCCCTATTAAAGGTTTTGTAAGTCTTTTCTCTTTAACATCTCCAAAACCAACTTGAATAGCATTGTATCCATCAGTCTCCACTGTTTTTTTCTGTACGACAACACAAGGACCTGCTTCAATTACTGTGACAGGAATTACTTCTCCTTTTTCATTAAATATTTGTGTCATACCGTGCTTTTTACCTAAAATACCTTTTTTCATTCTTTTATCCACCTCCTGAAATCAGCGGACGCTTTTGCGTCTTAATTTCTTTTTTTATTTTTTTGTTTCTTTCCTTATTACCTTTTACAGTTTTATTTCAATATCCACACCAGATGGTAAATCTAATCTCATAAGAGCATCTACTGTCTTAGGTGTTGGATTTAAAATATCAATTAATCTCTTATGAGTTCTTATCTCAAACTGTTCTCTTGAATCTTTATATTTGTGAGGAGCTCTTAAAATAGTTATAATATCTTTTTCTGTTGGCAATGGAATAGGTCCAGAAACCTCTGCACCTGTCCTCTTTGCAGTCTCCACTATCTTTTGAGCCGATTGATCTAAAATAGCATGGTCAAAAGCCTTTAAACGTATGCGAATTTTTTGCTTGGGCATTTTACTTTCCCTCCTTCTATCAATCCTCAACACTTTTCTATATCCACATATCCAGGCGTTTTATTGTCAAAAAAAAATCTTACCTGCGACACCAGCTTTAATATTTTATCTCAAGTTCTAAATCATTGCAAGACTTGACATATCAATATTTTTGTGCTAATAGCAGCTGCTATTAGCACAAAAATATGATGCTATTCTATGATAGCTGACACGACGCCAGCACCTACTGTACGGCCGCCTTCTCTTATAGCAAACTTCAAACCCTCTTCCATCGCTATCGGTGTTATTAACTCTACTTTTATCGTTACGTGGTCCCCTGGCATTACCATCTCTACTCCATCCGGCAAGTTTATTACACCTGTAACGTCTGTCGTCCTAAAGTAAAATTGTGGCCTGTATCCATTGAAAAATGGTGTGTGCCTTCCTCCTTCTTCCTTCGTCAATACGTAAACTTGTGCCTCAAATTTCGTGTGCGGCTTTATCGTCCCTGGCTTCGCTAATACTTGCCCTCTCTCTACTTCGTCCCTCTGTACTCCTCTTAATAATACTCCTATGTTGTCTCCTGCTTGCGCCTCATCCAGCGTCTTCCTGAACATCTCTACCCCTGTTACTACTGTCTTCCTTGATTCCGTCGTCAATCCTATTATCTCTACTTCGTCTCCTACCTTTACCTTCCCTCTCTCTACTCTCCCTGTCGCAACAGTTCCTCTTCCTGTTATCGTAAATACGTCCTCTACTGGCATTAAGAATGGCTTGTCTATGTCTCTCTCCGGTGTCGGTATATATTCGTCTACTACATCCATTAACTGCCATATCTTCCCGCACCATTCGCACTCTCTCTTGCCACATCCACACTCTAATGCCTTAAGTGCTGACCCTACTACTATCGGTGTGTCATCCCCCGGAAACTCATATTCATTCAATAATTCCCTTACTTCCATCTCTACTAATTCTATTAATTCTGGATCGTCTACCATGTCTGCCTTGTTTAAAAATACTACTATATATGGCACTCCTACCTGCCTCGCCAATAATATGTGTTCCCTCGTCTGTGGCATCGGTCCGTCTGCTGCTGATACTACTAATATCGCCCCGTCCATCTGTGCTGCCCCTGTTATCATGTTCTTTACATAGTCAGCATGTCCTGGACAGTCTACGTGCGCATAGTGCCTCTTCTCTGTCTCATATTCTACGTGAGTCGTGTTTATCGTTATTCCCCTTGCTCTCTCCTCCGGCGCCTTGTCTATCTCGTCATATCCCTTCGCCTCTGCCATTCCTGCCTTCGATAATACCATCGTTATCGCTGCTGTCAACGTCGTCTTACCATGGTCTACGTGACCTATCGTCCCTACGTTTACGTGGGGCTTCTTCCTCTCAAATTTTTGCTTCGCCATCCTCTTTTCCTCCTTTACTTCTTTTCTAATATTTGATCAGCAATATTTTTAGGAACTTCCTCATAATGATGGAACTGCATAGTGTAAGTTCCTCTTCCTTGAGTTTTTGACCTTAAATCAGTGGCATATCCAAACATTTCAGCAAGTGGCACAAATGCTCTTATAACTTGGGCACCAGCCCTTGCTTCCATTCCTTCAACTCTTCCACGACGTGAATTTATATCTCCTATTATATCTCCCATGTATTCTTCTGGAACCACAACCTCCACTTTCATAATAGGTTCCAAAAGAACAGGATTTGCCTTTTTCATACCTTCCTTAAATGCTATAGAACCAGCTATTTTAAATGCCATATCTGAGGAGTCAACTTCATGGTAAGAACCATCTACCAATGCCACTTTTACATCGATAACAGGATATCCTCCAAGAACACCGTTTTGCATAGCTTCTTGAACACCTGCGTCAACTGCAGGAATATATTCTTTTGGAATAACTCCTCCTACAATGCGGTTTTCAAATGTATAGCCTTCTCCTCTTGGAGCCGGTTCCATCTCCAACCAAACATGACCATACTGACCACGTCCACCAGACTGCCTGATAAATTTACCTTCAATTTTAACAGGTTTAGTGATAGTCTCTTTGTAAGCAACTTGAGGCTTACCTACATTGCAATCAACATTAAACTCTCTTCTTAGCCTATCAACAATTATCTCTAAGTGCAATTCTCCCATACCAGCTATTATTGTCTGTCCTGTCTCTTGGTCAGTATATGTTTTAAAGGTTGGGTCTTCTTCAGCTAGTTTCAATAAAGCCATAGTCATTTTTTCTTGAGCAGCTTTAGTCTTAGGCTCTATAGCAACAGAAATAACTGGTTCTGGAAAATCCATTGATTCTAAAAGTATTGGATGATTCTCATCACAGAGCGTATCTCCTGTTGTAGTATCTTTTAGTCCAACGGCTGCAACTATATCACCTGTGTATACAGCATCAATTTCTTCTCTGTGATTTGCATGCATTCGCAGGATTCTTCCTACTCTTTCTTTTTTACCTTTTGTAGAATTCAACACATATGACCCCGCATTTAAAGTCCCTGAATATACTCTAAAAAAAGCAAGTTTACCTACATAAGGGTCCGCCATAATTTTAAATGCCAACGCTGAGAAAGGCTCTGAATCATCAGCTTTTCTCTCTATCTCTTCTCCTGTGCCTAATGCCATACCTTTTACCGGTGGCAAATCAAGTGGAGAAGGAAGATATCTCACTATCGCATCCAACATAGGCTGAATCCCTTTATTTTTATATGAAGAACCACAGACAACTGGTACTAATTCACCATTTATAGTTCCTTTTCTTAAGGCTTTGTGAATCTCCTCTTCAGTTATTTCTTCACCTTCTAAATACTTTTCTAAAATAGTTTCATCTTGCTCAGAAACTGCCTCTAATAGTTTTTCTCTATACTCCTCAGCTAAATCTTTTAAGTCATCAGGTATTTCAGTCTCATCCATTACAGTACCTAAATCATCTTCATATATTATGGCTTCCATTTTAATTAAATCCACAATGCCTCTGAAAGTATCTTCTTTTCCAATAGGAATTTGTATAGCTACAGGATTAGCTCCCAATCTTTCCTTTATCATTTTTATTACATTAAAAAAGTCAGCACCTATTATATCCATTTTATTTACATAGGCAATTCTTGGAACATGATATTTGTCAGCCTGTCTCCATACAGTTTCAGATTGAGGCTCAACACCCTCTTTTGCAGAAAAAACCGCAACAGCTCCGTCTAATATTCTAAGAGACCTTTCAACTTCTACTGTAAAGTCCACGTGTCCCGGCGTATCAATAATGTTTATTTTATGCCCTTTCCAATAACAAGTAGTAGCCGCAGAAGTTATAGTTATACCTCTTTCCTGCTCTTGTACCATCCAGTCCATTGTAGCAGTACCTTCGTGGACTTCTCCTAACTTATGAACTTTTCCTGTGTAAAAAAGTATTCGCTCGGTAGTAGTGGTTTTTCCTGCATCTATATGCGCCATAATACCAATGTTCCTAACTTTATCTAAGCTGTAGTCTCTTGGCATCTTCCATCCTCCTTTCTTGTCCCTTAGTTCACTACCCCCTATAAACTACTTTTACCATCTATAGTGAGCAAATGCCTTGTTAGCTTCCGCCATCTTATGAGTATCTTCTTTCTTCTTAACACTTCCACCAGTATTATTTGCAGCATCCATTATTTCTGCTGCTAATTTTTCCATCATAGATTTGCCACTTCTTTGCCTTGCATACTCTACAAGCCATCTTATTCCAAGAGATAGCCTTCTTTCAGGCCTTACTTCCACAGGAACTTGGTAAGTGGCACCACCTACTCTTCGAGGCCTTACCTCAAGAACAGGCATGACATTATTTAAAGCTTCTTCAAAAACTTCAAGAGGATCTCTTCCTGTCTTTTCTCTTATTATGTCAAAAGCTCCATAACAAATTTTTTGAGCTAAGCTCTTTTTACCATCCCACATTACTTTATTAATTAGTTTTGAAACTTTTTTACTATTATATACAGGATCAGGAAGGACCTCTCTTCTTTCTACATGACCTTTTCTTGGCATCCTTTTCCCTCCTTTTGTGTAAAAACTTTACAATAATTAACTCTACTAGATACATTTATAGTTCCATTTCATCTTTTTTTACTTTTTAGGCTTTTTAGCGCCATACCTTGAACGAGCTTGCTTTCTATTGGCAACACCCGCAGCATCAAGGGCTCCTCTGATAATCTTGTACCTTACACCTGGGAGGTCTTTAACCCTTCCACCTCTTACTAAAACTACAGAGTGTTCCTGCAAATTGTGACCTATACCAGGGATGTACGCTGTAACCTCTGTACCATTTGTTAGCCTTACCCTTGCTATTTTTCTCAATGCTGAATTTGGCTTCTTAGGAGTTGTAGTCTTTACTACAACACAAACTCCTCTCTTTTGAGGATTACCCTCTAAAGCTGGAGCAGCAGATTTATATTTTACTGGCTTTCTTCCTTGTCTTACTAACTGATTTATTGTTGGCATTTTTGCACCTCCTTCCAAATAAATCAAGAAATAATTACCCCCTCAAAGGGGTAATTATTTCTTTTCACCTATAATATCCGCTGCAGCGGCAGCATTTACATCAATACCACACATTACCCCAAGTTCTTTCATAGTATCGACGTACACTATTCTAATTGATTTTTCCTCACATAGTTCTTTTATTTTTTTAGTAACATGTTCTTCCGCATCTTTTGCAATGTAGACCTGAAGTACATTGCAATTCATTATTGCTTTTAGAGTCTGCTTCGCTCCAACCACCCGCTTAGAAGGGCAATCTTGTCCCGCCATTCGCCTTCCTCCCATCAGGACAGCGGTTTTTAACACACTTAATAATTTTATCATTAAGCAGTTTAGCTGTCAACAGTAGAATTTCGTTTCAATCTTTAGTTGCTTGCCTTTACTTCTGTTTCTTCTTTTTCTTTATCTTGTCTTTCCTGTTGGTCATTCACTTTTTTTACAACAGAAATATTTCTATAGCGTGACAAACCTGTTCCAGCAGGAATTAGTTTACCTATTATCACATTTTCTTTTAATCCTAAGAGCGGGTCTACTTTACCTTTTATAGCCGCATCTGTAAGCACTCTTGTCGTCTCTTGGAAAGAAGCAGCTGATAAAAAAGAATCTGTTGCCAAAGCCGCCTTTGTAATTCCCAAAAGAGCTCTTCTTCCAGTAGCGGGTCTTAATCCTTTTTCAATTGCTTTTTTGTTTTCATCTTCGAATTTAAACATATCTATAAGCTCTCCAGGAAGCATTGAAGTATCTCCTGGGTCTTCTACTTTTACTTTTCTCATCATTTGTCTTATTATTACTTCAATATGCTTATCATTTATTTCAACACCCTGCAATCTATAAACCTTTTGAACCTCTTGTAGCAAGTAAGTCTGTACTGCAAATATTCCTTTTATCTTTAAAAGGTCATGAGGATTTACAGACCCTTCTGTCAACTCATCCCCAGCTTGTATTACCTGACCATCATGAACTTTAAGTCTTGAACCATAGGGAATGAGATAAGTCTTAGAAATATTGTTTTCTTCATCTGTTACAATGACTTCTCTTCTCTTCTTTGACTCATTGATTCTTACAACACCAGAGATTTCAGAAATTACAGCAAGTCCTTTTGGTTTTCTTGCCTCAAAAAGCTCTTCTACCCTTGGAAGACCTTGTGTAATATCTGCACCAGCTACACCGCCAGTATGGAATGTTCGCATTGTAAGCTGTGTACCTGGTTCGCCTATAGCTTGTGCAGCAATAATGCCCACTGCTTCGCCTATATTTACAAGTTCACCTGTTGCAAGGTCTCTACCATAACACATTCTACATACGCCGTGTCTTGACTTACATGTCAAAAGTGACCTTATCTTTACCTTTGTAATACCTGCTTTTTCGATTTTTTCTGCTTCCTCTTCGTTTATCAACTCATTTCTTCTGACAATTATATTGCCTTCATTATCAACCACGTCTTCAGCCGCAACTCTTCCTATTATTCTGTCAGCTAATTTTTCAATTATTTCATTTCCTTCTCTTATTTCTTCTACATAAATTCCTTCATCGGTTCCACAATCATCTTCTCTGACTATGACATCTTGGCTCACATCAACTAATCTTCTCGTCAAATAACCAGAGTCTGCAGTTCTTAAAGCTGTATCCGCAAGACCTTTTCTTGCACCGTGAGTAGATATGAAGAATTCCAACACATTAAGACCCTCTCTAAAGTTAGACCTTATAGGAAGCTCAATAATTCTTCCTGAAGGGTCTGCCATAAGACCTCTCATACCTGCTAACTGCCTTATCTGGTTTTTACTTCCTCTTGCTCCTGAATGAGCCATCATAAATATAGGATTAAATTTGTCCAAGCTTGCCATCAAAGCTTCTGTAACTTTTTCTGTAGTCATGTTCCATGTCCTTATTACGCTCTCATATCTTTCTTCCTCGGATATGAGACCACGTCTGAATTGGCTTTCAATTTTACTTACCATTTCATCTGCTTCTTTTAGAAGCTTCTCTTTTTCTTTAGGTATTACCATGTCAGATACACTGACAGTAATAGCTGCTTTTGTAGAATATCTGAAACCTAACTCTTTGATTTTATCAAGAGTTTCTGCTGTCTTTGTTGGCCCGTGTAATCTGTATACTCTATCTAAAATTTTCCCCAATTTAGATTTATCTACTAAATCATTAATTTCTAAGTCAAAAGCAGTTTCAGGATTAGTTCTATCTATATAACCTAAATCCTGTGGAATTGCTTCATTAAATATAATTTTTCCAACTGTTGTCTCAATTATTTTTGATTTTTTGACTCCATCAATTTCTTTTGTCATCTTCACTTTTATCTTAGCATGGATGTGAATGTATCCCAGTTGATATGCCATAATAGCTTCTTCAGGGCTGGAGAAATATTTGCCCTCACCTGGAACTCCCTCTTCATCTGCTGTTAAGTAATAACAACCTAATACCATATCTTGAGTAGGAGTCATAACAGGCTTTCCATCTTGGGGCTTGAGTATGTTATTAGCAGCCAGCATTAAAAATCGCGCTTCAGCTTGTGCTTCCATTGAAAGAGGTACGTGGACAGCCATCTGGTCACCATCAAAGTCTGCATTGTAAGCCGTACACACAAGAGGATGAAGCTTTATAGCTCTTCCTTCAACTAACACCGGTTCAAAAGCTTGAATACCCAATCTATGAAGTGTAGGTGCTCTGTTTAGTAACACAGGATGTTCTTTAATAACTTCCTCTAATACATCCCATACCTCAGGCTTTACCTTTTCAACCATTCTCTTAGCACTTTTTATATGCTGCGCCAAACCCTCATCTACTAATTTCTTCATTACAAAAGGCTTAAAAAGCTCTAATGCCATTTCTTTTGGCAAACCACATTGATAAACTTTAAGCTCCGGCCCCACTACTATAACGGAACGACCTGAATAATCTACCCTTTTACCTAAAAGATTTTGTCTGAATCTTCCTTGCTTACCTTTTAGCATATCAGAAAGGGATTTTAAAGGTCGGTTGCCTGGGCCTGTAACAGGTCTACCTCTTCTGCCATTGTCTATCAAAGCATCTACTGCTTCTTGTAGCATTCTTTTTTCATTTCTTACTATAATATCTGGAGCACCTAAGTCTAAAAGCTTTTTCAATCTGTTATTTCTATTGATTACTCTCCTATACAAATCATTAAGGTCTGAAGTTGCAAAGCGCCCACCATCCAACTGCACCATAGGTCTTAAATCAGGCGGAATTACAGGTATAACATCTAAAATCATCCATTCAGGGCGATTGCCGGAATCTATAAAAGCTTGCACTACTTCTAACCTTCTAATTGCTCTTACCCTTTTTTGGCCAGTAGATTCACGTATTTCAGCTCTCAATTCTTTGCTCAATTTTTCTAAATCTATTTCTTGTAACAATTCTTTTATAGCTTCGGCTCCCATCCCTGCTCTAAATCTGTTGCCATATTTATCAAGGTAATCCCTATATTCTTTTTCTGATAATAATTGCTTTTTAGTAAGAGGAGTATCGCCGGGGTCAATAACCACATATGATACAAAGTACAGCACTTTTTCCAATGCTCTTGGAGACATATCAAGAAGAAGCCCCATTCGACTTGGAATCCCCTTTACATACCATATATGTGCAACAGGGGCAGCAAGTTCAATGTGCCCCATTCTTTCCCTTCTAACTTTGGACCTTGTAACTTCAACTCCACATCTATCACAAACTACACCTTTGTATCTCACTCTCTTGTATTTACCGCAATGGCATTCCCAGTCTTTTGTAGGTCCAAAAATTCTTTCACAAAAAAGGCCATCCCTTTCTGGTTTTAACGTTCTATAATTGATAGTTTCAGGCTTTTTCACCTCACCTCTTGACCATTCTCTTATTTTTTCAGGTGATGCTAACCCAATTTTAATAGCCTCAAAATTTCTTAACTGAAACAAGGAGTGTCGCTCCTTTCTTCAATAAATTTTGGTTTTAACTAATTAAATGTCAAAATCTTCGTCAATCATCAAATCGTCATTTTCTATATCAAAACTATCTGGCTCAAAATCAATATCCTCTGGCAGTTCTTCAATCTCTTCTTCAAAGCCTTCTTCGTAGCTTTCTTCATACACTTCTTCTGGTGGCGTATCTTCGCGGCCTTCTATATTGATATTAAGAGTAGCATCTGGCACATCAGAATCGTCATCATCTTCAAATTCTTTTAATGGAATTTCTTGATTATCTTCTGTGATAACTTTGACATCTAATGCTAAGCTTTGAAGTTCCTTAACCAATACCTTAAAGGATTCAGGAATACCTGGTTCTGGTATGTTTTCACCCTTGACAATAGCTTCATAGGTTTTTACACGACCTGATACATCGTCAGATTTCACAGTCAAAATCTCTTGTAAAGTGTGAGCTGCACCATATGCCTCTAATGCCCATACTTCCATCTCACCAAATCTCTGTCCACCAAACTGAGCTTTTCCACCCAAAGGTTGCTGAGTAACCAAAGAATATGGTCCAGTAGACCTTGCATGCATCTTATCATCAACAAGATGGTGAAGTTTCAGCATGTACATATAACCTACTGTAACTTTATTATCAAAAGGCTCACCTGTTCTTCCATCGTACAATTGCACCTTGCCGTCCGGAGAAAAACCCGATTTAGCTAAAAGCTCTTGTATGTCTTCTTCCGTTGCTCCATCAAAAACAGGTGTAGCAATCTGCCATCCCAATGCTTTTGCAACAAGACCCAAGTGAACTTCTAAAACCTGACCAATGTTCATACGGGATGGAACACCTAATGGGTTTAAGCATATCTGCAAAGGGGTACCGTCTGGCAAAAATGGCATATCTTCTACTGGAAGTATCCTTGAAATAACACCCTTGTTACCGTGGCGCCCTGCCATTTTGTCTCCAACAGAAATTTTCCTCTTTTGAGCAACAAATACTCTTACCATCTGGTTGACTCCTGGTGGCAATTCATCACCATTTTCTCTGGAATAAACTTTAACATCTACTACTATACCTGACTCACCGTGAGGAACACGCAAAGAAGTATCTCTTACTTCTCTTGCCTTTTCTCCAAAAATAGCTCTTAAAAGTCTTTCCTCAGCTGTAAGTTCAGTCTCACCTTTTGGAGTAACTTTACCTACCAATATGTCACCAGCAGTAACTTCTGCACCTATACGTATTATTCCTCTCTCGTCTAAATCTTTTAAAGCATCTTCGCCTACATTCGGTATTTCTCTCGTTATCTCTTCTGGACCTAATTTCGTATCTCTTGCTTCTGCATCATACTCCTCAATGTGAATAGAAGTTAAAGAATCATCTCTAACCAATTCTTCACTTATCAAAATAGCATCTTCATAGTTGTAACCTTCCCAAGGCATAAATCCTACTAAGACATTTTTCCCAAGTGCAAGTTCACCGTGGTCAGTAGAAGGTCCATCGCATATAACTTGCCCTTTTTTCACTTCATCTCCTTCATTTACAATAGGCCTTTGGTTTATACAAGTTCCCTGGTTTGACCTCTTAAATTTAAGTAAATTATACTCATCCCTTCTACCGTCCTTTGTTCTAATTACAACTTTATCAGCAGCGACTTTTTCCACTACTCCATCGTTTTTCGCTAATACTACTACACCAGAATCAACAGCTGCCTTATATTCTATACCCGTTCCAATTATTGGTGCTTCAGGTTTTATAAGGGGTACTGCTTGCCTCTGCATGTTAGACCCCATCAAGGCTCTATTCGCATCATCATTTTCCAAGAAAGGTATCATAGAAGTAGCAACAGACACTATCTGTTTTGGTGAAACGTCCATGAAGTCCACTTCTGTTGGAGGTACAGCTATTATCTCTTCTTTTAATCTACATACCACTTTCTCATTAATAAACCTGTTGTTTTCATCTAATGGTTCGTTAGCTTGAGCTATAATATATTCATCTTCTTCATCTGCAGTCATATATACAATTTCATCTGTAACTGTACCAGTAGTTTTATCTACTCTCCTATATGGAGCTTCAATAAATCCATATTCATTTACACGAGCATAGGTAGTCAAAGATCCAATCAAACCGATATTAGGTCCTTCAGGAGTCTCAATTGGACATATCCTTCCATAGTGAGAATAATGAACGTCTCTTACTTCAAAACCCGCTCTTTCTCTACTAAGTCCTCCAGGACCTAAAGCACTTACTCTTCTCTTATGAGTAAGTTCTGCCAAAGGGTTAGTTTGGTCCATAAATTGAGAAAGCTGGGAGCTTCCAAAAAACTCTCTAATGGCTGCTACAACTGGGCGAATGTTTATAAGGTTTTGAGGAGTAATTTCATTCACATCTTGGATTGTCATTCTTTCTTTGACTACTCTTTCTAATCTCGCAAGTCCAATTCTAAATTGGTTTTGCAATAATTCCCCTACAGACCGCAGTCTCCTATTTCCTAAATGATCTATATCATCTATTGAACCTATTCCATGAGTTAAATTTAATTGGTAACTTATAGTGGCTATAATGTCATCTTTAGTAATGTGCTTAGGAACAAGTTCATCCATTCTATTTTTTATTTCGTTTATTACCGCCTCTTCATCAGAGAAATTGTCAAGTATTTCTTTTAATATACTTAAATTTACTGCTTCTTTTATATTTAAGCTAGATACATCATAAGGCATTGGATATTTATTTATATCCACCGTATTATTGCCTATTACTTTTACTACTTTACCCTCTACTAACACTTCTACTACATTTATGCCGCAATTTTGAATTTCTTCTGCCTTTTCTTTTGAAATTTTCTCTCCTTCTTCTACTAATATCTCACCTGTAACAGGGTTGACAATCTTTTTTGCACTCTTTAAGTTTGCAATTCTCGTTTTTAACGCAAGTTTTTTATTAAATTTATAGCGTCCAACTTTTGCTAAATCATACCTTTTTGCATCAAAAAATAATGCATACAAAAGGCTTTTAGCACTCTCGACAGTAGGCGGCTCTCCTGGTCTTAATCTCTTATAAATTTCTATTAAAGCCTCTTCTTCAGATTTTGTAGTATCCTTATCTAAAGTAGCTTTTAATTTTTCCTCTTCCCCTAAAAGGTCAAGAATTTGAATATCAGTACTATAACCCAAAGCCCTTAATAATACAGTAATTGGAACTTTTCTTGTTCTGTCAATTCTAACATATACTATATCATTGGAATCTTCTTCATATTCTAGCCAAGCGCCTCTATTTGGTATTACAGTTGCAGAAATTAATTTTTTCCCAAATTTATCAAATTGTTGTTCATAATAGACTCCTGGAGACCTAACCAATTGGCTTACAATTACACGTTCTGCGCCATTTATAATAAAAGTACCCTTTTCTGTCATTAAAGGGAAATCTCCCATAAATACTTCAGATTCCTTAATTTCCCCAGTCTCTCTGTTGGTAAGGCGTACTTTGACTTTCATCGGCACAGCATATGTAGTATCTCTGTCTTTACATTCTTCTACTGAATACTTGGGGTTATTTTCTAATCGATAATCAACAAATTCTAAAGCCAAATTCCCCGTAAAGCTCTCTATTGGGGAAATTTCTCTAAAGACTTCTCTCAATCCCTCCTCTAAAAACCATTTGTAGGACTTCTTTTGAACTTCAATAAGGTCGGGCATTTCTAATACTTCGTCGATCTTGGCAAAGCTCATTCTTGTCTTGTTGCCCACTTGTACAGGACGTACCATCCATTTCACCCCTTAAAAAATGTAAATTACCAAAAGTTTTCAACTTTTGGATTGCGCACAAAAGAACCCTATTTTACCATTATTATTCACCAACAGTCGTCCTCTTATACATATACATATATTAACAAATAAAAAAGGCCACTATTAATGCAATTTATTATAATAGCACAAGTGAAGATTTATGTCAACAATTCCCCATAAAAAAATAAGGGCAAAATTTTTGCCCTTATTTTATTTCTACTTTTGCACCAACTTCTTCGAATTTTGCTTTGATTTGATTTGCTTCGTCTTTGCTTACTCCTTCTTTAACTGGCTTTGGAGCACTTTCTACTAAATCTTTTGCTTCTTTTAGTCCTAAGCCTGTTACTTCTCTCACAACCTTGATAACTTTTATCTTGTCGCTACCTACTTCTTGTAAAATAACATCAAATTCTGTTTTTTCTTCAGCTGGTGCTGCTGCTGGTGCTCCAGCTGCTGGAGCTGCTGCAACTGCTACAGGAGCTGCCGCAGATACGCCAAATTCCTCCTCTAAAGCTTTTACCAATTCAGCTAATTCTAGAACTGTCATATTTTTTATGGCTTCCAAAATTTCCTCTTTGTTCATTTTCTCTACCTCCATCTTAAAATTTTTATTTTTGTTTTCAAGCTTCAGCTTGCTTTTTCTCTTTCACTGCATTTAAAGCATAAAGCAGGCTTCTCAACGTGCCAGACAACACGAAAACGAGGTTGGTAATAGGAGCTTTCATGCTGCCCAAAGCTTTCGCCACAAGCTCTTCCCTTGAAGGAAGCTCTGCCAAAGCCTTAATTTCTTCAACTGTCACTAACTTCCCATTTACAAGACCTGCTTTTAACTCAATTCCCTTGTGGTCTTTCATAAATTCCACAAGAACTTTAGCAGGCGCAACAGGGTCATCATATCCAAAAGCTACAGAAGTTGGCCCTCCAAAATATTTAATTAAATCATCTCCATAGCCTAGTTCCTTAGCTGCAATAGTCATTAAAGTATTTTTGTAGACTTTGTACTCAGAATTAGCTTCTCTAAATTTGCGTCTTAATATAGTATCATCTTCTACAGTCAAGCCACTAAAGTTTGAAAAAATCACTGTTTGTGCTCGTGACAATTTGTCTTTAAACTCTGCTACGATTTGTTGCTTTTTCTCTTTTGCTGTGCCCACCTTCCCACCTCCTTAAAAAATTTAAAAAGGATCCCGTAGACACGAGGATCCCTTTTGGGAATTTATTTCTAAAAACCTCGGTGGGATTTACGTGCAAAAGCACACCCACTGTCTACGGTCTTTTTATTCAATTTCAACGTCACTTATTATACCTTACATCTTTTTGTCTGTCAACAACTTTTATTAAAAAATCTTTAAAGGATTAACCTTCACGCCTGGTCCCATTGTAGAAGATAACACTACACTTTTGATGTATTGTCCTTTTGCGGCTGCTGGTTTGGACTTGATTATAGCATCCATAACTGCTCTGAAGTTTTCTAATAACTTCTCTTTCCCAAAGGATTTTTTCCCTATAGGAACGTGAATTATACCTGCTTTATCCACCCTGTACTCAATCTTACCAGCTTTAATTTCTTTAATAGCTTTTTCTAAATCAAAAGTCACAGTACCTGATTTAGGGTTTGGCATTAATCCTTTTGGACCTAATATTTTACCTAATCTCCCTACAGCTCCCATCATATCAGGAGTTGCAACTACAACATCATAATCAAACCAATTTTCATTTTGAATTTTTGCAACTAATTCTTCTGCTCCCACATAATCAGCACCTGCTGCTTCTGCTTCTTTAGCTTTTTCCCCTTTTGCAAAAACTAATACTTTCACACTTTTTCCTGTTCCGTGAGGAAGCACTACTGTACCTCTTACCTGTTGGTCAGCATGTCTTGGGTCAACACCTAGTCTTACAGCTAAATCAATTGTTTCGTCAAAATTTGCCTTTGCAGTTTTCAAAACAATATCTATTGCTTCATCACTGGAATACTGCTGTGTTTTGTCATATAACTTTAAGCTCTCTAAATATTTTTTCCCACGTTTCATTTTCTAACCTCCTTGTGGTATTATCGGACTTTCCTCCCACTTATTTTTATACAATCTCTATACCCATGCTTCTTGCAGTACCTGCTATCATCCGCATAGCAGCCTCTATATCAGAAGCATTTAAGTCTTTCATCTTGATTTCAGCAATTTCTCTAAGCTGCTCCCTTGTAATTTTTCCTACTTTTTGTTTGTTAGGTTGCGGAGAACCTGACTCTATTCCAGCTGCCTTTTTGAGTAGCACAGCTGCTGGTGGAGTTTTAGTTATAAAACTAAATGACCTGTCTGCATATATTGTAATAACAACAGGAATTATTAGCCCTGCGTCTTTGGCTGTCCTTTCATTGAACTCTTTACAAAAAGCCATTATATTAACACCGTGAGGTCCTAAAGCAGTACCTACTGGTGGCGCAGGAGTAGCTTTTCCCGCTGGCAACTGTATTTTTACAACTGCTGCCACTTTCTTTGCCATGATTACACCTCCTTACCAAATTAAAATAGCTTATGAGTTTCTACTTTTATATTTTTTGAAGTTGTACAAGGTCAAATTCAACCGGTGTCTCTCTCCCAAACATGGAAATTAAAACTTTCGCCTTTTGTCTTTCTGGATAAATCTCTTGAACTACTCCAATAAAATTCTCAAAAGGCCCAGAAATAACCCTGACAGTATCTTTTACATTAAGGTCAACTGCAGTTGGAATCTCTTTTATACCTAAAGCTCTAACTTCCGCTTCAGTTAATGGTACAGGTTTAGATCCAGGGCCTACAAATCCTGTAACACCCCTGGTATTTCGCACAACGTACCAAGTATCATCTGTCATAACCATTTTCACCAAAACGTAACCCGGGAAAATCTTTCTCTCGACAGTTTTCTTTTTACCGTCTTTAATCTCAACAACTTTTTCCGTAGGTACGATGATTTGGTGAATTAAATGCTGCAAATTCCTATTCTCTACAATTTTCTCTAAATTAGCCTTAACTTTGTTTTCATATCCAGAATAGGTATGAACCACATACCACTTTGCATTTTCTTTTTCTGGCATAGTCAACATCTGGGGACTCGCCCCAACCTCCTTTAAACTTTAATAATGAGCTTTAATAGATAACTAAAAACTGAGTCAATCAAAAAAATGAATACTGTAAAAAGAGCTACTACTATTAATACAATTTCCGTATAAGTTATCATAGTTTCTCTGCTTGGCCATGTCACCTTTTTCATTTCTGCCCTTACATCTTTGAAAAACTTGACAATTTTTCTTCCTTCACCGGCCATTTCCTCACATCCTCTTAAAGTTTTAAAAACTACTTAGTCTCTCTATGCAAGGTATGCTTTTTGCAGAATTTGCAGTATTTCATTAATTCTAACCTATCAGGGTCATTCTTCTTATTTTTTGTTGTATGATAGTTTCTATTCTTACACTCAGTACATGCCAATGTAATTTTTACTCTCAATTATTACACCTCCCGGTGATTCGACTGCTTAGTCAAATTTATCATAAATATAACTTCTTGTCAATCACCAAAAACAAAAAGTCTGTGTCAAAGATTTGTAGGTAGCTCATTAGTTGACATTTTGCACAGTTTGCTAAAGCATTGATTTAACTCAAAAGAAGCCAGGTTTGAACCCGGCTTCTCTTTACTCTATGATAGCTGACACGACGCCAGCACCTACTGTACGGCCGCCTTCTCTTATAGCAAACTTCAAACCCTCTTCCATCGCTATCGGTGTTATTAACTCTACTTTTATCGTTACGTGGTCCCCTGGCATTACCATCTCTACTCCATCCGGCAAGTTTATTACACCTGTAACGTCTGTCGTCCTAAAGTAAAATTGTGGCCTGTATCCATTGAAAAATGGTGTGTGCCTTCCTCCTTCTTCCTTCGTCAATACGTAAACTTGTGCCTCAAATTTCGTGTGCGGCTTTATCGTCCCTGGCTTCGCTAATACTTGCCCTCTCTCTACTTCGTCCCTCTGTACTCCTCTTAATAATACTCCTATGTTGTCTCCTGCTTGCGCCTCATCCAGTGTCTTCCTGAACATCTCTACCCCTGTTACTACTGTCTTCCTTGATTCCGTCGTCAATCCTATTATCTCTACTTCGTCTCCTACCTTTACCTTCCCTCTCTCTACTCTCCCTGTCGCAACAGTTCCTCTTCCTGTTATCGTAAATACGTCCTCTACTGGCATTAAGAATGGCTTGTCTATGTCTCTCTCCGGTGTCGGTATATATTCGTCTACTACATCCATTAACTGCCATATCTTCCCGCACCATTCGCACTCTCTCTTGCCACATCCACACTCTAATGCCTTAAGTGCTGACCCTACTACTATCGGTGTGTCATCCCCCGGAAACTCATATTCATTCAATAATTCCCTTACTTCCATCTCTACTAATTCTATTAATTCTGGATCGTCTACCATGTCTGCCTTGTTTAAAAATACTACTATATATGGCACTCCTACCTGCCTCGCCAATAATATGTGTTCCCTCGTCTGTGGCATCGGTCCGTCTGCTGCTGATACTACTAATATCGCCCCGTCCATCTGTGCTGCCCCTGTTATCATGTTCTTTACATAGTCAGCATGTCCTGGACAGTCTACGTGCGCATAGTGCCTCTTCTCTGTCTCATATTCTACGTGAGTCGTGTTTATCGTTATTCCCCTTGCTCTCTCCTCCGGCGCCTTGTCTATCTCGTCATATCCCTTCGCCTCTGCCATTCCTGCCTTCGATAATACCATCGTTATCGCTGCTGTCAACGTCGTCTTACCATGGTCTACGTGACCTATCGTCCCTACGTTTACGTGGGGCTTCTTCCTCTCAAATTTTTGCTTCGCCATCCTCTTTTCCTCCTTTACTTCAATAAACTTGTCCTGGTGTTTCTTAAAATTGTGTCATAAAAGTAACCCTTTATACATTAATAGGATTAAAAAGCACAACTTCTATGATAAAAAAAAACATCAATAACAAAATTGGAGCCCGCGACCGGGATCGAACCGGTGACCTCCGCCTTACCAAGGCGACGCTCTGCCTACTGAGCTACGTGGGCAAAAGGGAATATCACGACTCCGATTTTTGATTTTACTATAAAGTCTTCTAAATGTCAATAGTTAGCTGTTTCTCATTTCAAGATATCTTTCTAATTTTCTTTTTACACGCTGTAAAGCATTGTCTATAGATTTAACATGCCTGTTTAAATCTTCAGCAATTTCTTGATATGATTTACCATCCAAATATGATACCAAGACCTCCCACTCTAATCCACTCAATAATTCTTCCATCTTGCTCTCAATGTTAACGTATTCCTCTTTGCTTATTATTAACTCTTCAGGGTCGGCAACGCATTGGGTAGAAACAACGTCCATAAGAGTCCTATCAGATTCTTCATCAAAGATGGGCTTATTGAGGGAAACATAAGAATTAAGCGGTATATGTTTCTGTCTTGTTGCGGTTTTAATTGCAGTAATAATTTGACGAGTCACACATAATTCCGCAAAAGCTTTGAAAGAGGTGAGCTTGTCACTTTTGTAATCTCGAATTGCTTTATAAAGGCCTATCATTCCTTCTTGAATAATGTCTTCCTTATCGGCACCTACTAAAAAATAAGCACGAGCTTTTGCTTTTACAAAACTTTTATACCTTTCAATAAGGTACTCTAAAGCAACTTCGTCTCCTTTTTGAGCTCTAAAAACGACCTCCTCCTCTTCCATTTGGTCATATGGTTGATAGTAATCCTGCTGCGCCCCAGATTTCACCAATACCGCCCCCATTTATTATTCCGGCAACTTTATACGTTATAATTATACATTATATTGGTAAAGGTAGTCAAGCTAATTTTAACTGTTTTCTGCCATTTTGCGCAGTTTTTTTACTATTTCATTATCAAGTCGCTCTTCCAAATTGTCTTTATAAACTGTATTCACATAGCTTTTTTTATGTCTTTCAATATATCTATTCATTTCTTCATAAAGTTCTTTTGCAGACATTCTTATTGCACCATGAGCTAAAACCACCTGCTGCACAGTCCAATCGGAACTTACCACAACAACCTGTTCTTTTTTCGCTAATTCTACTACTTTTAACTCTATAAAGTGATCTGCCGATTCTCCTTCTTTTGTGTAAACAACCTCAATACCATTGATTTCTTCATGTTTTTCTAGACTTCCTTTTACATACATTGCATCAAAAACTAATATTATATTTATCCCCGAATATCCTTTAAAATCAGCCAACATATCTATTAACTTGTCCCGCGCATCTTCCAAATTTTTTTGCGCTTCTTCTTTTAGTATCTGCCAGTTGTTTATTACATTATAGCCGTCTACCAACATGTACAAGGACATCACGCCTTACCTTTTCTTTTTGATACTACCTGATAAATCAAAATGGAGGCTGCTACAGAAGCATTTAAAGAATTTATTTTACCTTTCATCGGTATCTTAACCACAAAATCGCAATTTTGTAAAACCAATTTAGAAACCCCTTTTCCTTCACTGCCAATTACAATAGCAAGAGGAAAATCATAATCCAGCTCTTCAAAACTTTTTCCCGCATTTACATCTGTTCCAACAATCCATAAGCCTCTTTCTTTTAAACCTCGTATTGTATTGTTAATATTTGATACTTTTGCTATTCTCATATGTTCTACTGCTCCGGCAGAAGTTTTTACAACAGTAGCATTTACTCCTACAGCCCGCCTTTTTGGAATTATTATCCCATGGACTCCAAAAGCCTCTGCGCTTCTTATAATCGCACCCAAATTGTGAGGGTCTGTTATCTCATCTAATATCAACAAAAAAGGCTTTTCTTTCCTTTGTTCAGCATATTCCAAAAGGTTATCTACATCGAAGTATTTATATACAGCACCTACAGCCACGACCCCTTGGTGATTTTGACTACCGGCTAATTTACTTAAAATATCATTATCAGTAGTAGAAACTACAATACCTGCTTCTTTGGCAAGATTTATTATCTTTGAAATATTTCCTCCTGCTGTTTTAGAAATGTATATTTTTTCAATTTCCTTCCCACTTTTTATAGCTTCGATTACTGGATTTCTACCAAGAATTACATTCTGCTCTTCCATAATCATCACCTATTCTTCAATAACTTGTACAGAAAGCTCAAGAATGTTTTTTAATCTTTCAAATTCTCCTGCAAGATATAAATAACCTAGCAAAGCTTCAAATCCCGTAGCATACCTATAGGCCTGTACTTCTACTCCTTTAGGCATAGTATTAGACTTTACATTTCTTCCTCTTCTAACTACGTCTTTTTCCTCTTCTGTGAGAAAATCATAAATTCTTTTTACAGATTCTGCCTGAGATTTAGCTTTTACATACTTAACTGTCTCTTTGTGCAAAAAATTAACAGACCGATTTTCTTTTGCTGCAATCATGGTGCGAATGTATAAGCTATACACAGCATCTCCAATAAAAGCTAAAACAAGGGGGGATAAACTTAACACCCCCTTCTTCGTAAGCAACTCTGAATTTTCTAAAAACCCCATCATACTCTTTTCCATCTTACTCCCTCTGGCGTATCTTCCAAAATTATTCCCTTTTCTCTCAGTCTATCTCTTATTTCATCAGCTAACTTCCAATTCTTTTCTTTTCTTGCTTTTTGCCTTTCTTCTATTAATGCAAGTATTTCTTCGTCATTGAGCTCAGTCTCCACGCCTCTGTAAGAAAGTCCTAAAACTTCTGAGAGTTTTAAAAACATATCTAAAATATATTCTACCAATTTCTTTGAAGAATTTCTACTGAGATTTGCATTGGAGGTTTTTGCCATTTCAAACAAAACTGATATGGCATCCGCAGTGTTAAAATCGTCATCCATTGCCTCTTCAAATTCTTTTTTATATTCTTCAAACTTTTCCATCAACTTCTTCTCTTCTTCGTTTAATCCCCCATCCTTGCACACATTGGCCAAATGTTTTAAATTGGCCACTGCATTTAACAATCTTTCATAAGCAGAATTTGCCTGCTCCATTAAATCTAAACTAAAATTAATGGGGCTTCTGTAGTGAGCCATAAGCATAAAAAGTCTTAAAACTTCAGGATTGTATTTCTCTGTTATTTCTCTTACTGTAAAGAAATTCCCTTTAGATTTTGACATTTTTTCATTATTTATATTTAAATACCCTATATGCATCCAATATTTAGAAAATGGTTGTTCATATGCTGTTTCACTCTGAGCAATTTCGTTCTCATGATGAGGAAAGACCAAATCAGGACCACCAGCATGGATATCTAAAGTTTTGCCCAAATATTTCGTAGACATAACAGAGCATTCTATATGCCATCCTGGCCTTCCCTTTCCCCATGGACTGTCCCACGCAGGTTCACCGGGCTTTTGAGCTTTCCAGAGAACAAAATCCAATGGATTTTTCTTTTCTTCATTTATCTCAATTCTTGCGCCTGCCTGCAATTCTTCTATATTTTTGTGAGAAAGCTTCCCGTAATCCTTAAATTTCGCAGTTTCAAAATAAACATTTCCATTTACCACATAAGCATATCCTTTGTCGATTAAAATCTTTATAAATTCGATTATATCTTCTATATGCTCTGTAGCTTTAGGATGAACTGTTGCTCTTTTTATACCCAAATTATCTGCATCTTTAAAATATTCGTCTATATATTTTTCCGCTACTTCTTTTGTAGTAACATTTTCTTCTTGGGCTCTTTTAATTATTTTATCGTCAATATCAGTAAAATTTTGAACGTAATTTACTTTATAACCTTTATATTCTAAATATCTTCTCACCGTATCAAATACAATAAAAGCCCTCGCATTTCCTATGTGGATGTAATTATATACAGTAGGTCCACAAACATACATGTTCACTATCTTATCATTTAAAGGTTCCAATTCTTCTTTTGTCCTTGAAAGAGTATTATACAGCTTCATCTTTCTCTTCCTTCCTTTCAATTAAAATTTGCTCTAACCTTTCAATCCTCTTTCTTAATTTTTGCAATTCCTCTTCCACAGGGTCAGGAAGTTTACCATGCTCTAAATCCACCACATATGGAGAAGCTATACGTATATTATCTTTTTTTACACAGCGAGCAGGTACTCCGACTACTGTGCTATTAGGTGGTACATCTTTTAAAACAACTGCACCCGCACCAATTTTAGAATTTTCTCCTACTACTATAGGGCCTAATACTTTCGCACCACTTCCTATAACCACATTATCTTTTATAGTAGGATGTCTTTTACCTTTTTCCTTTCCTGTACCTCCTAAAGTTACCCCTTGATATATTGTCACATTGTCACCAATCTCTGTAGTCTCCCCTATTACAACTCCCATACCGTGATCGATAAAAAATCTCCTACCTATCTTAGCACCGGGATGTATTTCAATCCCTGTGAGAAATCTATTAAACTGCGAAATAAGCCGGGGAATTAAAATTAAACCTTTTTTATGCAAATAGTGGGCAATTCTGTGTAGTATTATAGCGTGGAGCCCGGGATAACATAATATAACCTCCAGCACGCTTTTGGCAGCAGGGTCTCTTTCAAAAATAACTTGGATGTCTTCTTTTAAAGTTTTAAACATACCAAACACCTCCTTAAAAATTTACCCCCCTCATCTCAGAGACGAGGGGGGACTCCCGTGGTTCCACTCTGCTTGAGTTTTAAACTCCACTCATTTTAGATAACGGCAAAGGCCGGTAACCCCCTACTCAAAGTTCAGGGATACAGCTCGGAGATGCACTTCTTATAACATATCCTCGAGCTACTCGCAGCCTATGGTAGCTCTTCTCTGAAGGCTTATGTTACAATACTCTTCTCCTCATCGCTTTTTACTTTATTAAATTTATCGCTTTTTTAAGCCTATTTATCACTTTATCCTTCCCCAAAAGAGGAATAATCTTCACCAATTCAGGTCCATGGTCTTCTCCTGTTACTGCTACTCTGATTGGCATGAAAAATTCTTTCCCTTTTACATTCGTTTCTTTTTGCAATTTTTTAAGCAAATCTTTAACATATTCCTCTGTTATTTCATCAGCTTCCTCTATGGCTTTTTTAACTGCTTCTAGTACAGTTTTACTATTTGGACTATTCAATATTTTCATCGTTTCATCAGTATACTCAACTTCTTCTACGAAAAACATCTTAGCTTTCTCAGTAATTTGAGCCACATATTGGAGTCCATCTTTGTAAAGGAATATTACATCCTTTAGCCAATTATACATCACATCATCTATTTCGTCAATGTATCCTGCCGCTTTTAAATGAGGAATAGCCAAATCAACAATTCTCTCAATAGAACTTTTTTGTATATATTGTTGATTCATCCAATTAAGCTTTTCAATGTCAAAAACAGGATTAGCACTGTGAATCCTTCTGAAATTAAATTTCTTTATTATTTCTTCTTTTGACATGATTTCTACATTATCCTCCGGTGACCAACTTAAAAGAGATAAAAAGTTAAACATAGCTTCTGGCAAATATCCCAATTCTCTATACTGGCCTATATAAGTATTCCCATGCCTTTTAGAAAGTTTAGTCCTATCTGGTCCCAATATTAAAGGCGCATGGGCAAACTTAGGAATTTCAAATCCTAAAGCCTTGTAAATGAGTATCTGCTTCGGAGTATTGTATATATGGTCTTCTCCTCTTATGACATGGGTAATCTTCATAAGAGCGTCATCTATTACAACTGCAAAATTGTAAGTAGGCATTCCGTCTGATTTGACAATTACCATGTCCCCGCCTAAAGTATCACTTTTTATTGTAATTTTTCCTTTTATCATGTCTTCAAACTCTATAACTTCATCGTCAGGAATAATAAACCTTATTACAGGTTTTCTTCCCTCTCTTATAAAGGCCTCTTCTTGCTCCTTTGTAAGATACCTACACCTTCCAGAATAACGAGGTATATCTCCTCTTTCTACTGCATTTCTTCTATCTTCTTCTAATTCCTCCGGAGTGCAATAGCATCTATATGCCTTTTTTTCTTCAATAAGTTTCTGGGCAAATTTATGATAAATTTCAAGTCTTTCACTTTGCCTATAAGGACCATAGGGACCTGGTTTGTCTGGCCCTTCGTCCCATTCTATACCTAACCACTCTAATTCTTTAAAGATTAATTCTTCAAACTCTTTTGAAGACCTTTCTAAGTCCGTGTCTTCAATCCTTAAAACAAAAGTAGCCCCTTCACTTCTAGAAAAAAGATAATTAAATAAAGCAGTTCTTATATTCCCTATATGAATAGCTCCAGTTGGGCTTGGCGCAAATCTAACCCTCAAATTGCTCATGTGTGTCACTCCATCCTTTTTTAGTTAATACTTTATACTAGATTTAATTATAACAAATTTTGCGCTTTTTAAAAGATGAAGTGACAATTGTGTGTGTAAAATTTTGTAGATTAGGTGACGTTTTGCGCAAAGCGCGCGACTTGACTGCCCGGCACTCAAATAAACTTGCTATTACTTTGCTTTGTGATTATATAACATGTTTATTTGAGTGCCGGGAAACTTAGCGAGACCGAAAGATGAAGGCGGGGCCGGAGGCGGGCACCTGAGGCATGGAAGCCACCTGACGTAGGAACCCCGCCGGAGTCTGAGGTCGAGCGTTAGTTTAGCCTGTGAGGTCACCGGAGCAAGTGGTGCAAAACGTCAGCTTTAAAAAACTTTATTTTAAATTCATGTATTTTACCTTCACTGTAGGAATAGCACTTAATTCCTCCGCCAATTCCTCCATAAATTTTTGTTCTCCTCTTACATTCAAAGTAATGAAACCGCTGCCATTTTGTGAATCATGTATTCCAAACCTTGCAATTATCTGGTCTCCGTGCTTTGTCAAAACTTCTTGAACTTTTGGGCCAAATTCGCTCCTTTTCTCCACACTAATACCCATTATATAAATATTCACAAGAGTCCCTCCTTTTTATCAACCTTTTGACAAATATTTTTTCACATACAAACTTTCTTTATGCAAAATAAGGGATTCCTTTCAAGGAACCCCTCACATCTTCTCTTTTATAATATTTTTCACCTTTTCTACAACATCAGAAATTTTTACCTCTTCTGCTTCTTCTTTTTCTCTCAATTTTATTTCCACTATTCCATCATCTACTTTTTTCCCTACTGTAATCCTTATAGGTATTCCTAACAAATCGGCGTCATTAAATTTGACACCAGCTCTCAAATCTCTATCATCTATTAAAACCTCTATTCCCTCTTTTTGCAAAGCAGCATATATATCTTCGGCTACTCGATTTTGAGCTTCATTAGAAACATTCACAGGTACTATAATCACATGATAAGGTGCAACACTCATAGGCCATATAATACCTTTCTCATCATGGTGTTGCTCTATAATAGCAGCAACCGTTCTATTAATTCCTATTCCATAGCAGCCCATTATAATTGGCTTTTCATTTCCCTCTTCATCTACATACTTAGCTCCTAATGCATCACTGTACTTTGTCCCCAACTTAAAAATATGTCCTACTTCTATACCTCTGTCAATTTTAAGCAGTGAACCACACCTTGGGCACTTATCTCCTTCAATAACATTCTTGATATCTGCCACAACATCAGCTTTAAAGTCTCTACCATAGTTGACATTTTTAATATGATAATCTGTCTCATTTGCTCC
The DNA here is from genome assembly GCF_003722315.1 of Thermoanaerobacter ethanolicus JW 200. NCBI lineage: Bacteria > Bacillati > Bacillota > Clostridia > Thermoanaerobacterales > Thermoanaerobacteraceae > Thermoanaerobacter > Thermoanaerobacter ethanolicus. Next base: position 2,790,009 of record NZ_CP033580.1, read on the forward strand.
TACTATAAAATTCCTCATTTGCGGAATCTCATTATCTACTATTATCATTACTTCTCCTTTTAATCCTATAGGTCCTGCAAATCCCACTTTTGCTCCTGTAACCTTTTCAACTATTGATGCATCTGCCAATTCTAATTCCTCTTCTCTTATTCCTAAAATATTTAAAAGCTTTGTTTCGTTTAAGTCTCTATCTCCACGAACTAATGCTGCTATAACGTTGTCCTTTGCCTTGTATATAAGAGTTTTTACAAATTTATCAGGAGTAATTCCCAAAAAATTAACCAACTCTTCAATTGTTCTAACATTTGGTGTATATACTTTTTCTTTTGGCAACATCTCTTCATCTATTTCTTGGTTGATAAGGCATTCTGCCTTTTCCTCATTTGCAGCATAACCACAATTGTCACAGTAAGCTATTACTGCTTCCCCTACACCAGAAATTACCATAAACTCTTTTGAGTCTTTTCCTCCCATAGCACCTGAATCAGCTTCTACGACCAAATATTTAAGTCCACATCTATCAAATATTCGGCAGTAAGCCTCATACATTTTATTAAAGGACTTATCCAACCCTTCCCAATCCACATCAAAGCTGTAAGCGTCCTTCATTATAAATTCTCTACTTCTCATGACGCCAAATCTCGGGCGCCTTTCATCTCTAAACTTAGTTTGAATTTGATATAAAATAAGAGGAAGCTGCCTATAAGACTTCACTTCATTTCTAATAAGGTCTGTAAAAACCTCTTCGTGTGTAGGCCCTAAGCAAAAGTCCCTTTCATTTCTATCTTTTAGCTTAAACATCTCAGGGCCAAATACATCCCATCTTCCACTTTCTTTCAAAAGTTCTGCTGGAATAAGAGCAGACATTAATACCTCTTGACTGCCAGCTCTGTCCATCTCTTCTCTTACAATTTGCTCCACTTTTCTAAGTACCCTTTGTCCTAATGGCAAGTAAATATATACCCCTGAAGCCAATTTCCTCATCAATGCAGCCTTTAACATTAAAATATGGCTGGGAATTTCAGCTTCAGCAGGAATTTCTCTTAAAGTCGGAACTAACAGCTGCGATAGTCTCATCTTCATCCTCCTAAGTACATAATTTTAAGTAAATTTTATTTTACCTACTTTTTTATGTCAACACCTAATTCTTCTAAACTGACAATAACATAGGCTTTTATTCCCTCTTGTCTACCTGTAAAACCTAATCCTTCCTCTGTTTTTGCTTTTACATTTATTCTTTCTTTCTCAATTTTTAATAATTCCGATAATTTTATTCTTATTTGCTCTTTATAAGGAAATAACTTAGGCCTTTGCGCTACAATAATACAATCCACATTATTTACTCTGAATTTATTCTCTATTATTGCCAACACTTTTTTTAATAAAAGGCTACTATCAATATCTTTATAGGCTATCTCCGTATCAGGAAAGTGCTCCCCTATATCCCCTAAACCAGCTGCTCCTAAAATAGCATCAATTAAGGCGTGTATCAAAACATCTGCATCAGAATGGCCTGCCAAACCTTTATCATGGGGAATTTCTACTCCCCCCAGTATTAACTTTCTTCCTTTTTCAAACTTGTGGACGTCATATCCCAACCCTACTCTCACTTCAACCATCCTTTACTCTAAAATTCCCTTCTTTATCAACTTCTAAACTCATGCTTACACCTCTTGCAAAGCGAGATGTTTTAATCTTTCTTACAAAATTCCCCTTATTAGTCTCAATATATACCTCCGAAACAAAAGGCTCTCTTACAGAAATGCGATATTCTCCTTCAGGTTTTAAATTTAGATGCCATGTGTATTTTCCCAAGATATCATAACTTGTAGCATTTTTACTTCTGTCCAGCACCACAATTTTTTTGTCTGTTATCATGCTCAAATATGATACAACTTTTTCTAAAATAGAAACTTGTGGCCTTTCTTTAACACCCAATATTTGTTGCAAATAAGGAATAGAATCATTTAAAATCCCAATATGACCTGTTTTTACAATAAATTTTTCTCCTTCTACCCCTAACGCGCTCTTTTTAAGGACTGTACCGTCCCCTTTATCGTCCCTTATTACACCTACTGGCTTGCCATCTGGCCATACTATCTCACTTACTGGTTTTTCTACTTGAATAAACTTATTAGTATATATTCCATCTCCTGAAAAAACATAGATTTTCTTGACTCTGTCGTATAAAACTCCTACTTGCTCATTTAAACTATTCAAAAATTCATTTATAACTTTCATATACTCAATATTTTTAAACAAAATTTTATCATATCGAGTAGGATACATAAAAATATAATTCCCATATTCGCGAGAAGGCATTAAGTCTTTCACAGAGGGGATATATTTTCTAATAACAGTTATGGCATCACTCTCTCCTTTTATTTTTGAAAAAATCCACAAAAACCCTTTAAAGAGCATGTTTATAAAATCATCATCCTCTGGGGCTACAGTACCCCCTTCCCAACCATAATAAGCATTTGCCGCTCCAAAATGGGGAGTAGCTAAAAATATCAATCTATCCACATCAAATTGATATTTATCGCTTTGAATATAACTTCTCGCCAAAAGTCCTCCCATGCTATGGCATATCAAATCTACTTTATGGCTGCCAGTCTTAGCTTTTGCCTCTTCAATAGTCAGTTTAAGGGTATCAACAGAATTCGGCACACTTTTCCACCATTCATAATAACATATAAATAGATTTTTCCCTTCTACTAAGCCTAATTTGCCCAAATTTTCTATAAAAGGATTATAAGCATAAGCCGCAGGACCAAAACTCCATATTTTCCCTAAAGGAGTTGGAGTAAAAATAGAACCAAACATCCCGTGTACAAAAACTACAGGGTTATCCATAAAATCACCCTCATACAATTTAATAGAAAATTCTCTATTAAATTATATGAGGATTCGCGAAAAACGTTATTTTTTTAAAAAAGCCTCTGCTACAATCAAATCCTCGGGCGTAGTTATCTTTATATTTCTATAGTCCCCTTCAACTACTTTTACCTTATAACCCAATCTCTCCACTAATACTGTGTCATCTGTCCCCAAAAAACCATCCTCCAGTGCCTTTTGATGAGCTTTAATAATCAAATTCCTTTCAAATACCTGAGGGGTTTGAATTGCCCATAAATATTTTCTATCAGGGGTATTTAAAATAAAATTTTTCCCATCAACTACTTTTATAGTGTCTTTGACAGGTACTCCCAATGCTACTGCTTTATGCAAATAAGCTTCTTTTAAAGCTTTTATAACTGTTTCTTTCTCAATTAAAGGCCTTGCTCCATCATGAATTGCTATAATTTCGCAATCTTCCTTTGTATTTGTAATTCCATTATAAACAGAATACTGCCTTTCACTACCTCCTTCTACTAATTTAATTGGTTTTTTGAAAATATACTTTTTTACTACATTTTCTTGGCAATATTCCATTTCTTCCTTTGATACAACAACAACAATTTCCTTAATCCAATCAATTTCATCAAAGGCTTTGAGAGAATAATACAAAACTGGTTTACCTGCTATAGTAAGGTATACTTTATTTACTGTGTGCCCCATTCTAATGCCTTTACCTGCCGCCACTACAACTGCACTTGCATTCATTTTCTCTACCTCACAAGTAAAATAATGCACACTCCAATTATATCATTTCCCCACAAAAAAACACAGGTTTCCCTGCGTTTTTTCATATAGCCTTTTCTTGTTCTGCTTGTTTGGGCTTTGCAAATATCATCCTCCCTGCGGCAGTTTGCAAAACACTAGTAACAAGCACTTCTATAGTATTACCTATGAATTTTTTACCACCGTCTACAACAATCATCGTGCCATCGTCCAAATAAGCAACTCCCTGCCCGGCCTCTTTGCCATCTTTAATAACTTGCACCACCATTTCTTCTCCAGGAAGAACAATTGGTTTTACCGCATTGGAAAGTTCATTTATATTCAAAACAGGGACCCTGTGAAATTCCGCTACTTTGTTTAAATTATAATCATTAGTTATTATTTTGCCTTTTAGCATTTGGGCAAGTTTCAAAAGTTTTGTATCTACTTCTGCCGCATCAATTTCCTTATCTACAATTTCCACTTTGATATTTAACTCATTCTGTATTTTATTTAAAACATCCAGTCCTCGTCTACCCCTATTTCTCTTTAAAGAATCAGAAGAATCCGCAATATGTCTTAATTCCTCTAATACAAAAGCCGGAATTATTAAAGGTCCTTCAATAAAGCCTGTCTTACATATGTCAAATATCCTGCCATCTATAATTACACTGGTATCCAAAATTTTTGGGATTCCACTATACTCGTTTTTAACAGTCTTTTGCGGTCCCAATTTTTTCATAAAGGAAAACACATTTAAAATATCTTCTTTTTTCTTTAAAGAAATTCTAATGCCTAAATACCCCAAAAATAAATTCAAAAGAATTGGCACTACTTTACCTACAATAAAAATAGAATAGAGAGGCGCGCTTAGTAAATTAGCCACAATAAGCCCTACTATTAACCCAAATGCTCCTATTAAAATTTCATCAATCGGCATATTCTGAAGTTTTGCTTCCAACCACTGTTCAAAGTCTTTCCCCCACTTTATAAATTTAGGAGAAATGACATAAAATATGATTCCACCTATTAAAGTACCTATAATATAAGCTATCACTGTTGAAAAATAATTTAACTGTATAGGCACAAAGTTCTGGTCTTTTACAAGATCTAGCAAAAGCTTTGTCAATTCAAAACCCGCCGCCATTCCCAGTAATCCAATTCCACTTCTTATAATTTTATACAACACTTTTTCACCTCCTATCTCTATTATTGGCTATTTTTCACATTATTATAAGCAGTTTGGGGGAATAATTAAAAATATTTCACAATTTTTACACGTATAAAGTGGTTGTTAATTACAGTATACTACTTATGTAGATGGATTGTCAATTTAACAAAAGATTAAAATTACATTAATGCTATATAATGTATTTAAATGCCATTCTAAATATTGACATGGTAATGGTTTAAGTCTATAATAAAAGCAAGAGAAATCTTAAAAACTCATAGAACGGGAGTGGACAAAAAAATGAAGGATATTATTGTAGACGACCTTCAAAACACAGTAGATGAATACCTTCTGCGCCATAGAAGTATTATGGATATAATGACAAAAATACAAGAGAGCAGTGCCCGCATAAATAGAGCTGTTGCTAAATCAGTAACCGAGTGCGGTTGCATAAGGATAAATGCTAGCAAACAAGAAACTCCCCCGGATGCAACTTTGGAAGAGGCCCACAAATATTTCAAAACCCATCTTGAGGGCCAACTCTGTGAAAACTGTAAAGAAGTTATAGAAGCAGAAATAGGTAACAATATCTTTTACATAATCGCTTTGTGTAATGTTTTAGGACTTAATTTTTACGACATACTCCTAAAAAAACACAAAGAGTTAAACACTTTAGGCATATTTAACATGTTATAAAATAAGCGTCTTCCTTAGGAAGACGCTTATTGTTTTATCTTTCTTAAAAAATCCATAATTTCTTTTATATCTCTTACCTTAATAATTTTTATATTCTCAAACTTTTTTATTTCTTTTGTTTTCATCTCAGGAATAAAAACTTGAGAAAATCCCATCTTTTGTGCTTCACCTATTCGTTTATCTATATTGCTGACTCCTCTCACTTCTCCCGTCAATCCCACCTCTCCTATAAAACAAACATCTTCAGGAATAGGTATATTAAAATATCCAGAAAGAGATGAAGCAATTATTCCAAGGTCAGCAGCTGGCTCTTGAATTTTCATTCCTCCAGCCACATTTACATATGCATCAAATTGCGAAAGATTTATGCCCAGTCTTTTTTCTATAACTGCCAAAAGCAATATAAAACGATTGTAGTCAAATCCAGTGGCCATTCTTCGCGGCACTCCAAAAGTAGTCTTACATATCAAAGACTGCACTTCCATTAAAATTGGCCTCGTCCCTTGAATAGAACATACAACAGCAGTCCCTGAAACATCTTTCGGCTTATTTGAGAGAATAAATTCAGAAGGATTGCTTATCTCACAAAGCCCATCCTCCTCCATATCAAAAACTCCTATTTCGTGAGTTGCGCCAAAACGGTTTTTTACAGCCCGCAATATCCTAAAAGACTGGGTCCTATCCCCTTCAAAATACAAAACTGTGTCTACCATATGTTCCAAAACTTTAGGGCCTGCTATTGCCCCTTCTTTTGTAACATGTCCTATCAAAAAAATACTTATGTCTTTTTGTTTTGCAATCTCCATCAGCCTTTGAGTCACTTGCCTTACCTGAGACACACTTCCTGGTATTGTCTCACTTTCCTCAGTGTACATTGTCTGTATAGAATCAATAATAACAAAATCCGGCTTATTCTCATCAATTTTTCTCTCTATCTCTTCTATATTTGTTTCGCACAAGAGATATATTTGTTGCTTTTCTTTCAAAATTCTATCTGCCCTCAGTTTAATCTGTTGAATTGATTCCTCTCCTGACACATAAAGTACCTTTCTGTTATCAGAAATATTACCTGCTACTTGTAATAGCAAAGTAGACTTCCCAATTCCTGGGTCACCACCTATTAAAACAAGAGAACCTTTTACAATTCCGCCACCTAAAACCCTGTCAAACTCTTCAATCCCTGTCTTTATTCTTTCTTCTTCTGAAAAAGTTACATCTTCGAGAAGAAATATTTGCGATCTATCTTTATTTTTCCTAAAATTTTTTGAATCCTCTATCGTTTCTTCCTCAAAAGAATTCCAGCTGTCACAATTAGGACATCTTCCCATCCATTTACTGCTTTCAAAGCCACACTCTCTACACACAAATTTTGTAGTTGATTTGGCCATACCTCCACCATCTTTCGCAAAATTCTCTTTTAATTATATCACACTTTTAAACCTCTCCCATAAAAGTGAAATACAGAAGCAGCCCATTTAAAAAGATTATAACAGAAGCCACAATTATGCCAATGACTTTTTCAATGGGTGTGTTTACAAATTCTCCCATAAACTTTTTCTGAGAAGTAATTAAAAGCATTGGTATTATAGCCATAGGAAGTTCAAAACTTAAAATTACTTGGCTTATGATAAGGGTTTTCAAAGGGTCAATACCTAATAAAATAATTATTAGTGCTGGCATCATGGTTATAAGTCTTCTTACATTTAGTGGAATATTTAACCCTACGAAACCTTTCATTATAGTCTGCCCTGCCATTGTACCTACTGCAGATGATGACAAACCAGAAGCCAAAAGTGCAATGCCAAAAGCCCAACTGGACAAAGACCCTAACAATGGTTTTAAAGACATGTGAGCCTCTTCAATAGACTCAACCACCATGCCGTTTTTATAAAAAACAGCTGCTGACACTATTAACATAGCCGCATTTATTATAAATGCTATATTCATTGCTACTAAAATATCTATCTTTTCCATCCTCAAATGTTCCTTCTTTTCTTCTAATGTATTTCCTGTATTTCTATATTGAACTAACTGGGAATGCAAATAAATCACATGAGGCATTACTGTCGCCCCTAATATTCCCACAGCTATTAGCATAGCTTCTCCACTTGGTATAGAAGGAATTATAGTATGATACATCACTTTTCCCCAATCTGGTTTTGCCAAAAAAAGCTCAAAAGCATAAGAAAGGCTAATAATAGCAACTAAAGCAAAAATCACTATTTCAACTATCTTTTGACCATATTTTTCTAAGTAAACAATGATAAATGTGATCACTCCTGTCAAAAGGCCTGCATACATAAGAGGAATGTGAAAAAGCAAATACAATCCTAAAGTACCACCTAAAAACTCCGCCAAATCTGTAGCCATAGCCGCCAATTCTGCTGCTATCCACAAAAGCCAATTAACTTTCCTTTTAAAAATCAAATTACACATTTCCGGTAAATTGCGTCCCGTTGCAATTCCTAATTTTGCAGACATATTTTGCAAAAATATGGCCATAATATTGCTACAAAGTACCACCCATATTAAATGGTAGTTAAATATAGAACCCCCACTTATATTCGTGGCAAAATTTCCAGGATCAACATAGGCAACACTTACCACAAAAGCTGGTCCAAAATATTTTAAAACTTTTTTAAAGGTCTCACGGAGAGAAAAAAATTTTTTAGTCGCTATGATGGACTCACGATTTTCCAAATAAATCCCCCCATTTTAGACAAAGCTAAATTTATTTGCCTTATTTAAAATATGTGTTTCTTTTTTGTCCTGTTACATAAAAAAACAACCCGCATTTACGGGTTATTTTTCTGATACTTTTCTTTTATTTCTGGATTTTCCTCCAAAAACCTATTAAATTTTCTCATTTTTTCTAGCGTTTCAATAGATATATTGTGTTCAATTAATTCTGTTTGCTCTAACAATCCCTCCTTAACCCCTAAATTTTTTAAAAATTCCTCCACAGTAGAATGCCTATCCAATAAAAACTTACCCATTTCTTTGCCCTTTTCTGTTAAACCTATCACTCCATATTTTTCATACTCCACAAATCCTAATTCCTTTAACCTTTGAAGCATTTTAGTAGTTGAAGGGGCTTTTACATTTAAAAGTTCAGAGAGAAGATTTACACGGATATATGGGTTTTTTAGACTTTCCCTATAAATCATTTCTATATAGTCTTCCATAGCTGATGTAAGATGTTTCCTCTCCTGGGAATGAATTTGGTAACCTCTTACAGTATAAAACCTATCTTTTTCCATATGCTCACACCTTTTTTAATCCTTCAATAGCATATATATTATCTTTAAATCGAGTAGGAGCTGAATAATTATTTTATTCAGCGTCCTCTCACACCACCGTACGTACCGTTCGGTATACGGCGGTTCATTAGGAATTGTGTACAATTAGATATCTTTGGGATAAACTCTTATAACCTATGCTTTCAAAGTATTTATTTGTAAGAGTCTTATTTAGGATTGGGCTATTGGATATTCTTAAGTCACCTTTCCTTGTATTGGCGTATTCCCAGGCTTTTTGTTCTTCTACTCCTAGTTTTACTAAGTTATCATGCTTCGTTTTTATCTTCTTCCATTGTTTCCATATACATGCCCTTAGTCTTCGCCTTATCCATTCGTCAAGGGTTTTCATTATGCTTTTCGCGTCTGCTAATCCAAAATAGTTGACCCATCCTGTTGTTATTTGATTTAGTCTTTTTATTCTGTTTTCCATGCTTATTCCCTTGTTCCGATTGGTTATTTCTCTTACTTTTTCCTTAAACCTTTTGATGGATTTTTCATGGATTCTTATTCTTACTTCGTTTTCTTTTGTATAGAATGAAAATCCAAGAAATTTTCTTCTCCATGGTCTATCTACAGCACTTTTTGCTTCGTTGACTTTTAGTTTTAATTTGCTTTCTATGAATTTCTTTATGCTTCTCATTACTCTGTTTCCTGCAGACCTGCTTTTTACATATATGTTGCAGTCATCTGCATATCGGCAGAATTTATGCCCTCGTTTCTCAAGTTCTTTGTCTAGTTCGTCCAACATTATGTTTGCTAATAGGGGACTTAATGGCCCTCCTTGGGGTGTCCCTTCTTCTGTTGATACTTTGATTCCGTTTATCATTACTCCTGATTCTAGGTATCTTCGTATTAACTTTAGTACTCTTTTGTCCCCTATCCGCTTTTCTAGTTTGGACATTATTATGTCGTGGTTTACTCTGTCAAAGAATTTTTCTAAGTCCATATCTACAACCCATGTGTATCCTTCATTTATGTATGCTTCTGCGGCTTTTATTGCGTCTTTTGCACTGCGTCCTGGTCTGAATCCATAACTGCTATCAGAAAATGTATGGTTGTAGACTTTATTTAGTATTTGGGCTATTGCTTGTTGTATTAGTCTGTCTAGTACTGTAGGTATTCCTAGTAGTCTTACTCCTCCATCTGGTTTGGGAATTTCTACTCTTCGCACTGGTTGTGGTTTGTATTTCCCCTCCAGCAGTTGTTGTTTTATGGTTGCCCAGTTTTCTTTGAGATACGGTAGAAGTTCATCTACTCCCATCCCATCGACTCCATGGCTTCCTTTATTTGCAACAACGCGCTTGTATGCTGCTTCCATGTTCCCTCGTTCTACTATCATTTCAAGCATCTTGCCGGTATATCTTTGTACCTCGTTTCTTCCATCTTCCGACGCCGATGATATACTATGCACTTCCGTTGTCTTTTGAAATTCCATTTCTCTATTCAACGGATAGCCTCTTTGTTGAGTTGTCTGCAGTCTCTGCATATCTTTCGAGTCCATAAGATTTCCAAAACCTCCTAACGTTCGGTCCTTCCTTATCTATTCATGTCTAGATAAGTACTATGACCTCTGCTGACTTCTCAAGGTTCAGCCATACATCACTGCATGGGTTGTCACTTCAGATTTTACTTCCATGACTTATCCTTGAGACCTCCCCGGGTAAGAACGATAACTTTCATCTCATATATCTGCCAGATTTACTGTATGGGATTCGGGTAGTGTTGGACTTCGTTTTGTTACGCAAACTCATCCATCCCAATTCAGCCTCTTATCTGGTTCTTGTTCATCAGACCGAGATTTTGCCTTAAGCTTCCTTCAGATTCCACCTCACGATGGACACCCTTGCTCTTGGCTAGTGGTTCCCACTACCAAGCCCACAGCGGACTTTCACCGCCTAGTTATCGCCCATGCCGGGCGCACATAAAAAAAAGACTTAGCACGAGGCTAAGCCTTTTGCACAGCATCTTTTTTTACAAAGTCTATTTTACCATCTTTAGCAGTTACAATAAGTTCATCTCCTGGTTTGACTTCCCCTTGCAACATCAATTCTGATAATTGATTCTCTACAATTCTTTGTATAACTCTTCTTAAAGGCCTTGCACCGTAGTTGGGGTCATATCCTTGTTTGATAATTTCCTCTTTGGCTTCAGGAGTAAACTCCAGTTTAATGTTGTTCTCTTTTAGTCTATTATTCAATTCTTTAATCATTATATCAGCAATCTTTTCAATATCTTCTTTTGAGAGTTGATGAAATACAATTATCTCATCCACCCTATTTAAGAATTCAGGTCTAAAGGTCTTTCTCAACTCTGCCATCAATGTTTCTTTTATTTTGTCATAAGAGGCTTTGTCTTCTTTTTCTTGAGGCATAAATCCTAAGGTAGATTGCTTTTTCAAAAGTTCTGCTCCCACATTTGATGTCATGATTATAACTGTATTTTTAAAGTCCACAGTTCTACCTTTTGAATCTGTGAGTCGTCCATCTTCTAATATTTGAAGGAGAATGTTAAACACGTCAGGATGCGCTTTTTCAATTTCATCCAGCAAGATTACTGAATAGGGCTTTCTTCTTACTTTTTCTGTTAATTGTCCTCCTTCTTCAAATCCTACATATCCTGGAGGTGAACCGATAAGTTTAGATACAGTGTGTCTTTCCATGTATTCTGACATATCAAGCCTAATCATAGCATTTTCGTCACCAAAAAGAGCTTCTGCCAAAGCCTTTGTAAGTTCTGTTTTACCAACACCAGTAGGACCCAAGAAGATAAATGAACCTATTGGCCTTTTTGGATCTTTTAAGCCTACTCTTGCCCTTCTTATAGCTCTTGCCACTGCTTCTACTGCTTCATCTTGTCCTATAACTCTTTCATGCAATACCTCCTCTAAGTGGAGCAATCTCTCTGATTCCTCTTCAGCTAACTTTTTAACAGGTATTCCTGTCCACAGAGATACGACTTGTGCGATTTCTTCAGGTCCTACACTTTTTTCATTAGAAAGAGAATTTTGTTGCCATTTAGCTTTTAATTTTTCTAATTCTTCTCTCAATTTTTGTTCTTCATCTCTTATTTTTGCAGCTTTTTCGTATTCTTGAGTTCTTATCGCTTCTTCCTTCTCTTTTATAAGGTCATTGATTTTATCTTCCAGTTCTTTTATCTCTGGAGGAGCTGTCACTGTCTTTAGTCTTACGCGAGAAGCTGCTTCATCTATTAAGTCTATAGCTTTATCAGGTAAAAATCTATCTGCAATATATCTGTGAGAAAGTCTAGCTGCTGCTTCTAAAGCTTCGTCAGTAATTTTAACCCTATGATGGGCTTCATACTTATCTCTCAAGCCCTTTAATATCTCAATAGTCTCCTCCACAGTTGGTTCATCTACAATTATTGGTTGGAATCGTCTCTCTAATGCAGGGTCTCTTTCTACATATTTTCTGTACTCATCCAAAGTAGTAGCTCCAACTACTTGAATTTCACCTCTTGCAAGTGCCGGTTTTAGAATATTTGATGCATCTATTGCACCCTCTGCTGCACCTGCTCCTATCAAAGTGTGCATCTCATCTATAAATAGTATCACATTTCCTGCCTTTATAACCTCATTTAATACTGTTTTTAACCTATCTTCAAATTCGCCTCTGTACTTTGTACCTGCTACCATAGAAGCCATGTCTAAAGTTACAACTCTTTTATCTTTCAAAATTTCAGGAATTTCTCCTTCTACAATCTTTTGCGCAAGACCTTCTACAATAGCAGTTTTACCGACACCCGGTTCACCTATTAGGACAGGGTTATTCTTTGTCCTTCTGCTTAAGATTTGTATAACTCTTTCAATCTCTTTTTCTCTTCCTATTACAGGGTCAAGTTTGCCGTCTCTTGCAAGCTCAGTTAAATCTCTTCCAAATTGATTTAAAGTAGGTGTATTGGTATTTTTAACTTTTGCAGCCTTTGCAGGTCCTCCTGCAGGCTCTTCATTAAGCATTTTTACAATCTCCTCTCTCACCCTATTGAAATCTATACCTTGTTCCATTAAAATTCTTACAGCAACTCCTTCGCCTTCTCTTAAAAGTCCTAACAAAATATGCTCTGTCCCTACATAGCTGGTATTAAATCTCCTTGCCTCACTAAGACTTAGCTCTAGTACTCTTTTTGCCCGAGGGGTATAACCTACGACGTCTCCTGGAATATTTCCCATTCCAATCAAAGACAATACCTTCTCTCTTGTAGTTTCATAAGTTACTCCCAGTTTTTTTAAAACTCTTGCTGCAATTCCTTCATCTTCTTTTAACAATCCTAATAAAATGTGTTCTGTCCCTACATAGTTATGATAAAAAGACCTCGCTTCCTCTTGAGCCAAATAAAGAGCTTTTTGAGCTCTTTCTGTAAATCTTCCAAACATCGCCATAACAAACACCTCCTATAAATTATCTTTTTTGTTTATTTGACTTACTACATATTCTGCCCTTTTAACATCTCTCTCATAGGGGTCTAATTGAATGCCATAAATTTTTTGTAAATTAGCTGGTTGTATATGTGTAGTGAGAACATCAATTTTATTTATATCCACATCTAATATTCCTAAAATTGTTCCTAATCTCACGTCAGACATTAAAGTCATGTATTCCTTTGTAGACATCACTTTTGCATGAGATAAAATTCCAAAAGCCCTTCCTACTCTATCTTCTATTTGAATTCTTTGTTTTTTGTATAAATCCTCTCTAGCTTTTCTTTCGCTAGAGATAATTTGTCTTGCTACTCCTTCAATATTTTCAATTATTTCTCTTTCGCTTTGGCCAAGAGTGACTTGATTAGAAATTTGATAAATATCTCCTAAAGCTTGAGTACCTTCACCGTATATCCCTCTCACTGCCATACCTATTTTAGAAACAGAGTTTAAAATATTGCTTATTTGCCCAGTGATAGTAAGAGCTGGAAGATGAACCATGACTGAGGCTCGTATCCCTGTTCCTACGTTAGTAGGACAAGAAGTCAAATAACCTATCTTTTCATCATAGGCATAGTCGATAGTTTCTTCAATCAAATCGTCAATTTTATCGGCAGTATCCCAGCTTTCATTAAGCCTTAATCCTTCTAATATACATTGTATTCTAAGATGATCCTCTTCATTGACCATTATACTCACTGTATTGTCATCTTTTATAAGAGCATAACCACTCTTTGTATTCTGTGAAAGGTCAGGGCTTATAAGGTGCTTTTCTACAAGTGATTGCCTGTCAATAGGAGTCAATTTCTTCATATCATATTCTACAAATTGGGTAGATAAAATAGTATTACTACCCAATATAGCCTTTCTAACCAAATCTATAACCTTTCGTCCCTGCTCTTCTGTCATAATAGTAGGGAAAGGAATATCTTTTATATTCCGAGCAAGTCTAATTCTACTGGACAATACCACATCTTTATCGTACTGTAGCATTTCGGTCACCTACTTTCCTAATTCTTTCTCCAATTCTCTGATTTTATCCCTTAATTCTGCTGCTTTTTCATAAGCTTCTTCTTTAATAGCTTTTTCCAATTGATATTTCAACTCCTCAATTTCTCTTTTTACTCTCATTTTACCGCCAGCTTTTTTAGGAATTTTCCCTCTGTGTTCTGTACTGCCGTGTATTCTCCTCATAAGAGGATTTAATTCTTCAGCAAAAGCATCATAGCAGAAACTACAACCTAATCTTCCAATTTTTTTGAAATCTTCGTAAGTCATACCACAGTGACTGCATTTCAAAGTTTTTTTTGTAAAGTCATCTACTCCAGGCAAAAAGTCCATTAACCCTGACAATAAATTTTGAACTGAAAAAGGTGTAAAAGTTGAAAAAACTTCTGTATTTAAAATTCCCTCTTCTGCTGCGCACTGGTCACACAAATGCATTTCAGTTTTTACTCCGTTTACTATTTTAGTGTAATGAACTGTAGCAGGCCTTATTTTGCATTTATCACACATCATAAAAATTACCTCCTTTACTTGTTGCGAGCAATTTCCATAAGCATTGCCTTAAGTAGTAATGCTCGCAACATATTCTTATCTTCCTGAGAAAAAGGAAGAATTTTATCATTAACTACAGCTTTCATCAAAGCTGCTTCCCTGGACGTTATAATATTGTGGTCTAAAAGAGCATCAATGTAGTATCTAGCTTTACTCTCAGAAATATTATCCCCTATGTTTTCTATTATTTTATTTATCCAATTGTTTGATATAGAAGTTTTATAAATTTTTATATAACCTCCGCCGCCTCTTTTACTTTCTATGATGTATCCTCTGTCAATAGTAAAACGCGTCTCTAACACATAGTTTATTTGAGATGGCGCACAATTAAAAACATTTGCTAATTCATTTCTTTGAATTTCTACATAATGCTTACCAGCCTCTTCCATTAGCTCTTTTATAAAATTTTCAATCAAATCACTAAGCCTTGCCATCGCCATCACCACGTCTCTTACTTTTACTTTGACTTTCTTTGACCTTCGAATATATTTTTGCATTTTTTTGTCCTCTCGTCAATAGCTTTTTCACGCTAAAGCAAGTGATTTTTTCTAATATTTTCATCAAATAATAAAAATATCTCTCATATTCTAAAATTTTCACCATTTTTCATTCATTTTCATAGTTTTCTTCCTCTTCATCTGCCAACTCTTGACGGTCTTCTTGATTTATAAGAGATGAAAAATTGCTTTTTCCCTTTAAATTCTTTCTATCTGTATTTTGGTAAGTCTCTTCTTCAAAAAAATTCCCTCTTACAGATTTATATAGCTTTCCTTTGAAAAATTTTTGACTTTTATTCATATCCTCCACCTCTTGCTCACTTTATTATTTATTAAAGCTATTTTCAAACTCTTTTAAATCTAAATTGACTCTCGCTACCCCAGTCTCTATTGCTGCTTTCGCAACTGCTATTGCTACATTTTTAAGAACTCTTTTATCAAAAGGCTTTGGAATTATATATTCCGGAGTAAGTTCATTTTCTAAAATAGTCTGGGCAATAGAATACGCAGCACTAATTTTCATCTCTTCATTAATTGTAGTAGCCCTAACTTCTAATGCCCCTCTAAATATACCCGGAAAAGCTAACACATTATTTATTTGGTTTGGAAAATCAGATCTGCCAGTACCTACTACATAAGCTCCTGCCTCTTTTGCTTCATCAGGATATATCTCAGGCACTGGATTAGCTAATGCGAAAACTATCGGTTTTTTTGCCATTGTTTTTATCATTTCTTTATTTAATACATTAGGTGCTGATACTCCAATAAACACATCTGCTCCTTTTAAAGCATCTTTTAAAAGCCCTTTTAATCTTCCTTTATTTGATATTTTTGCAATCTCTTTTTTAGAGAAGTCTTCATCTTCTCTTCCTTCATATATGATACCACTTCTATCGCAAACTATTACATCTTTTATACCCGCCTTTATTAAAAATTTAGCAATAGCAATCCCTGCCGCTCCAGCTCCATTTACAACGGCAGTAACTTCTTTTAATTCCTTTTCTACAATTTTTAAAGCATTTATTAAAGCAGCCAAAGTTACAACTGCCGTTCCATGCTGGTCATCATGAAATACAGGTATATCCAAAATTTCGTCCAACTTTCTTTCTATTTCAAAACAACGAGGAGCAGAAATATCTTCAAGATTTATACCTCCAAAAGCAGGTGAAATATTCACCACAGTTTTTATAATTTCTTCAACATCTTGAGTAGCAAGACATATAGGTACTGCATCAACGCCTCCAAATTCTTTAAATAAAACTGCTTTTCCTTCCATAACAGGTAGTGCTGCGTAGGGCCCTATGTTTCCTAAACCTAAAACAGCTGAACCATCTGTCACAACCGCAATCATGTGGCTTTTTGTAGTATATTCATATACTAAATCACTATTTTTATGTATCTCCTTACAAGGCTCTGCAACACCTGGGGTATAGGTTAAAGCTAAATCTTTGTCATTTTTCGCTTCTACTTTGCTTATAATTTCAAGTTTGCCTCTATTTTCTTTGTGAAGTTTTAAAGTTTCTTCTCTTATATTCATTTCATAAAGTCCTCCTCTAATACCCGTGTTTTCTTATATTATAACTTAAATATTTTTTAGAAAAAAGTTATTAGCTGCACTAAAAATAAAGCCTGCAAAAGCAGGCTTACAGACTGTAGACAAACTTTCGTAAAGGAGATATTTTGCATAAGGAGCGACTTGTTACAAAGCGGTAACAAAACTTAGCAAGACCGAGGGTGGAGGCAGGGCCGAAGCCATGGATGGCGAAGGCGGGCACCTGAGGCAAGGAGGCCGATTGTGCCCGGTACCCTGCCGGAGCCCGAAGGTCGAGCTTTAGTTTTGTCGCTTTGGAACATCGGAGCGACGATGCAAAATATCTCCTTTGAATATTTTTTAACTTTGTCAACAAACTGAAAGCCTGCAAAAGCAGGCTTATTCTTCTTTTTCTTTTAATTTCTTCCTTTCTTCTATTATTTTTTGTGCCACATTAGGTGGAGCTTCTTCATATCTTGCAAAAGTCATTTTGAAGTCTCCTCTTGCTTGTGTCAAAGACCTTAAATCTGTCGCATATCTATTCATTTCAGCCAAAGGCACTTCTGCTGTGATTACTTCTAAATTGTCTTTTGACTCCATGCCTAAAATTCTTCCTCTTCTCTTATTCAAATCCCCAATGATATCTCCCATGTATTCTTCAGGTACCACCACTTCTACTCTCATAATGGGTTCTAAAAGAACTGGATTTGCTTGTTCCATTCCCTTTTTAAAAGCAAGAGATGCAGCAATTTTGAAAGCCATTTCAGAAGAATCAACAGGATGGTAGGAACCATCTACCAAAGTAGCTTTAATGTTTACAACAGGATAACGAGCAAGCACACCTTCTTTCATACTTTCTCTCAAGCCTTTTTCTACTGCTGGAATATATTGTTTGGGAACAGCTCCACCAAAGATTTTATCTTCAAACTCAAATTCACTGTTGGGATTTGGCTCAAATTCAATCCACACATGACCATATTGTCCATGTCCACCTGTCTGCTTTTTATGCTTTCCTTCTACTTTGACTTTACCCTTTATCGTCTCTCTATAGGGTACGATTGGGTCTGTCAAGGTGCATTCTACTCCAAACTTGTTCATCAACTTTTTAGAAATTACTTCTATATGCTGCTCTCCCATTCCATAAACTATCATTTGACCAGTCTCTAAATTCTTTTCTACTTTAAAAGTCGGATCTTCTTCTTGCAACCTTTGGAGCCCATTGCTAATTTTTTCCTCATCCCCTTTGGATTTAGGTTCAATAGCAAGTGAAAGTGTAGGCTGTGGGAAATCAATAGGTGCTAATGTCACAGGTTTAGAAAGGTCACATAAAGTATCTCCTGTCATTGTATATTGAAGCTTTGCAACTGCTCCTATATCTCCAGCTACTAACTTAGATACAGGCATCTGCTTTTTCCCTCTTAAAATGTAAAGCTGGCTTATTTTTTCTTGCATCTGCTTATTTGAATTAAGTAGTGTAGAATCAGAAGTTAGAGTACCTGATACAACCTTAAAAATAGATAGTCTGCCCACATAAGGATCTGCTATAGTTTTAAATACAAATGCGGCTACTGGTCCATTTTCACTAGCTTTTTCTCGTTCTATATCCAGAGGTGATGGCAAAAATTCTACAATAGCATCTAATAATTTATCTGTTCCAATATTTTTAAGGCTTGAACCGCATAAAACAGGCATTAACTCTCCAATTCTTATGCTGTTTTTGATTCCTTCTTTCATTTCTTCTTGTGTAAATTCTTCTCCTCCAAAGTACTTTTCCATTAAAGTTTCATCGTTTTCAGCAATGTTCTCAATCAATTCCTCTTTGGCCGATAAAACTTTATCCATCAAATCTGCCGGTACTTCTGTCTCCTTTACCCCTTTTTCATCGTAAACGTATGCTTTTTGAGTAAGAACATCTACATAACCTTTAAAACTTTGTTCGCTTCCAATAGGAAATGTCAAAGGAATAACCTTATTACCAAATTTGTCCATCAATTGATTTAATGTCTTAAAATAATCTGCATTTTCTCTATCCATTTTGTTAATAAAAAATATAATAGGCAACTTATTCTTTTTAGCCATATTAAACACTTTTTCAGTTCCAACTTCTACACCAGAAGCAGCACACACAGGTATTATAACACTGTCTACAACCCGCAAGCCACTTACAACTTCTCCAAAGAAATCAAAATACCCTGGCATATCTAATATATTAATTTTACACTCTCTCCACTCCACTGGAATTACTGATGTGGAAATAGATATCTGCCTGGCAATTT
The DNA here is from genome assembly GCF_003722315.1 of Thermoanaerobacter ethanolicus JW 200. NCBI lineage: Bacteria > Bacillati > Bacillota > Clostridia > Thermoanaerobacterales > Thermoanaerobacteraceae > Thermoanaerobacter > Thermoanaerobacter ethanolicus. Next base: position 2,809,074 of record NZ_CP033580.1, read on the forward strand.
CCTCTGGGTCATAGTCAGATACAGTAGTGCCATTTTCTACGCGCCCCATTCTATCAATGACTTTTGTGTTGAAAAGGAATGCCTCAGTTAATGTAGTTTTACCGGCTCCACCGTGGGAAACCAATCCTACATTTCTTATTTGATTAGTTTTGTAATCCTTCATACATATCCCCCTATCTTATCGCAAATAATCTTTAATATTATTATTCTATACATTTTGAAATTTTCCTTTATTTTTTTTGATATTTTTTTAATAAAAAATCTCTGGCAAAAGCCAGAGATTTACTCAATGTCTTTAATTATGTCCTCCATCATTTTTTGTATCTTTTCTGCCTCAGCAATATTTAGCACCCTTTCCGCTATTTCTTTTGCTCTTTCATATTCCACATTTCTGATGATATTTTTAACTGTAGGTATAGAAGTTGCACTCATAGAAAATTCGTCTAAGCCAAGTCCTAACAATATAACTGTAGCTAAAGGATCTCCCGCCATTTCACCGCACATAGCCGCAAATTTGCCTTCTTTGTGAGCCGCATCGATCACAAACTTTATAAGCCTTAAAATAGCTGGATTAAACGGCTGATAATAATCTTTTACGTGTTCATTCATTCTGTCAACAGCAAGAGTATACTGCGTCAGGTCATTAGTTCCTATGCTAAAGAAGTCCACTTCTTTAGCTAATATGTCTGCAGTCACTGCAGCAGAAGGTATTTCCACCATTATACCTACTTTTATGTTTTTGTCATATTTTATGCCTTCTTTATCAAGCTCAGCTTTTACTTCGTTTAAAACGATATTTGCTTTTCTCACATCTTCTATAGAAGATATCATAGGATACATTATGTGAATATTTCCATAAGCACTTGCTCTTAAAATTGCTCTTAATTGAGTCTTAAATATGTCTGTCCTATCCAAGCAAAGCCTTATAGCCCTATATCCCAAAAAAGGATTCATCTCTTTAGGCATATCAAGATAAGGAAGTTCCTTATCTCCTCCTATATCCAGTGTTCTTATGGTAACAGGCCTTCCTTCCATTTTTTCTGCAACTTCTTTGTAGGCTTCAAATTGCTCTTCTTCTGTAGGAAGAGTAGTTCTATCCATGTATAAGAATTCAGTTCTAAAAAGTCCAACCCCTTCTGCTCCATTGGCCAGCGCACTTTTTACATCTTTTGGAGTTCCTATATTTGCCGCTAACATGACTTTTTTGCCATCGGGAGTTATTGCAGGCAAATCTTTTAATTTCTTTAATTTCTCCACCTTTTTATCATAATTCTCTTTTTTAGCCTTATATTCGTTTATTGTATTTTCGTCAGGATTTACAATGACAACCCCTTCCAACCCATCTACTATTATGGTATCTCCATTATTAACTTGAGAGGTAACATTACCCAATCCTACTACAGCAGGAATTTCTAAGGAACGTGCCATTATAGCTGTATGAGAAGTTCTTCCGCCTACATCTGTAGCAAATCCTAAAACCATTTCTTTTTTCATGGTAGCTGTATCTGAAGGGGTTAAGTCTTTGGCTATAACTACCACTTGTTCATCAAGTTCAGAAAGATTCACGCTTTTTACTCCTAAAAGATTATTTATTATACGGCTTCCTACATCCCTTAAATCTACAGCTCTTTCTTTTAAATATTCATCATTTAAACTTTCCATTACAGAAGCATTTTGTTCAATTACTTTATTTACCGCATTATCAGCAGTTATAAGTTCAGTCTTTATCATGTTTTCTACCCCTTCAATAAGTTCGGGGTCACTTGCTAGCATTAAATGTGCCTCAAAAATTTCTGCCTTATCATTCCCAAATTATTTCAATGCATCTTCTTTAATTTTTTGTATTTGCTCCTTCGTCACTTCTAAAGCTTTCTTAAACCTTTCAATTTCGTACTCTACTTTTGATTCATCTATGTTTTTCATGTTGATTTCTGCTTTTTCTTTAGTATATAAGAAAACCTTCCCAATCGCTATCCCTGGGGATGCCGCAACTCCTTTTAGCATTTGTTAACCCTCCTTAAAATTAGTTCTAACGTCTATTATAACATAGTTTTCGTCCCAGTGTGAAACTTTTGCACAATAATAAAATAAAAAAATAAAGCAAATTTGACAAATCATTTTTTAGATAGCCGCAAAAGCAAAATCAGGAAAGGCAATCCCTTTCCTGACTCAACAATCAGTTCTTTATTTATTAACCAATTTTAATGCTTCTTCAATAACAGCTTTAGCGTTTTTTATAGCTTTTTGAGCTTCAACTTTATAGATGGGCTTATCTTTAAATCGAGATTCTTCTTTAACTGCTACATCTGCTGCGAAAATAACAAGATCTGCTTCATCAACTTCCTTCTGAGTTATTTTATTCTCTATGCCAATTGAACCTTGCGTTTCAACTTTAATTTTGTGCCCAAGTTTTTTTGCTGCATTCTCTAATGCTTCAGCCGCCATATAGGTATGAGCAATACCTGTAGGACAAGCTGTAACTGCAACTATTTTCATATTCCATCCCTCTTTCTATAAAATTTTGTAAATTATTTACATAATCTTGAAACTATTTTTAGTTTTACTCAGCAACTTCACTCTCATCTTCAACTTCTTCAATAACAGGTTTTTTTAATGCATTTACCATTAATGCAGTAACCGCAATACCTATTAGTACAGCTACTATAAACATGATTTTATTATCTACAACCGGCAACACAATAGGTCCACCATGTGGTGCATGGTCTCCAACCTTCCCTATTGCTGCTATCGCAGCACCTATAGATGAGCCTACCATTATAGATGGTATTACTCTTAATGGATCGGCTGCAGCAAAAGGTATAGCACCTTCTGTGATACCAATCATCCCCATTGCAAGTGCACCATACCCTGCTTCCTTTTCTGCTTTAGTGTACTTGTTGGGTGCTAACAATGTAGCAACACCCATCCCAAGCGGGGGAATGCATATTGCTACTGCTACTGGTCCCATAATTGTATATACGCCTTCTCCTATCATTGCTGCAGCAAATAAGAATGCAACTTTGTTTACAGGCCCCCCATATCAAAAGCTATCATCGCACCCATTATCATTGCTAAAATCACAGCATTTCCTGTACTCATGGATTTTAACCAATTTGTCATAGCTGTCATTGCACTGCTTATAGGATTACCGAGTACATATATCATAAGAAAACCTACAATAAGTGCTGATAACAACGGGATTACAAAAATTGGCATTATAGGTCTTAAATTCTTAGGAACTCTCCAACTCTTTATCCACCTTGCAACATATCCTGCGATAAAACCTGCAATAATTCCACCTAAAAAACCTGCCTTCAACTGGTTTGCAAGCACTCCACCAACAAGTCCAGGAGCAAGTCCAGGTCTATCAGCTATTCCAAAAGCTATAAATCCTGCAAGAACTGGCACCATCATTGAAAAAGAAGCTGTACCAATATCCATCATACTTTTTAACACTGGATTTGTAACAACTGCACCTTTACCAGCCTGCACACCACTTAATGCAATTGAAAAAGCTATTAAAACACCACCTATGACAACTATAGGTATCATGTAAGATACGCCTGTCATTAAATATTCTCTAATCCTTTTTAATTCTTCCTTCATCGTATTTTTATCCTCCTTATCGATTTTATTTTTATTTATTTTTAACTTACTTGGATATCACTTAAAGCATTTAAAATTTCCTCGACAGTTACTGCTTTTTTTAGCATTTCAATAAAACTATCATTCATTAATTTTCGTGATAACTGTGACAATATCTTAAGATGAACATTATCCACATTTTCTTCAGGCACCCCTAAGAGAAAAATTAAATTGACAGGTTTGCCATCTAATGAATCCCATTCTATTCCATCAGTTGTTTTACCAAATACTATCATCGCCTCCTTTACAGCTTTTGATTTTCCATGTGGTATCGCGATTCCATTCCCCACCCCCGTTGTATATGCTTTTTCTCTATCAAGCACACTTCTCGCATACTCCTCTACAGAAGTTATTTTCCCTTCTTTTTGCGCTAATTCCGCCAATTTTATAATTGCCTCTTCTTTGTTTTTTGCCTCAAGATTTAGTGTAACAAGATTTTTATTTATCAGCATCGTAAATTACCTCCAATAACTTTATAATTTCTTCTCTGTTTTTTGCTTTTTTTATATTTTCTACAAATTCCGGTGATTCAAGTTTATTATATAATTTTCTAAATATATACCTGGATTTTGCTATATCACTTTGAGTTAAAGATATCATAAATAACATATCTACCTTTTCTTCATCCCAAGCTATAGGATTTTTTAGTCTTACCACTGTAAATACTGATTTATTAACATGTTCTGGTAAACCATGTGGAATTGCAATACCATTTCCTATAGCAGTAGAAGCTATTTTTTCTCTGGTTATAACATCTTGAATATATTCCTCCTTTACATATCCTTTTTTATGCAACTCCATACATACCTTACTTAATAAATCTTCTTTTTTTAGGTAAATACCGTCAACATCAAGTAACTGCGTATCGATTAAATTAGATCTTTTATTTAGAGCCTGTATAAATTCATCAAGCCGCTTTATATCATTTTGAGTTAATAAAGGACTTATATTTATAAAAGGTTTATTTATCTCAATAGGTACAGTAGAGATAACTATATCTATGTCATTTAAGATGCTCTCATGTAGCGAAACAGAAGAAACTATGTCTTTTATTTCTATCTGTTTAAAAGATTTCTCAAGCCTTGCCGCAAGAAGTTGTGCTGTTCCAATGCCAGTTGTACAAACAACCAGGGCTTTAAGTGGTTTTTTAGCTCGTTCAACTGCAGCACCTAAATGTAGTGCAATATAACCTATTTCCTCTTCTGCAACTTTTTTACCTAAATACTTCTCAAACACAACACTTGTCATCCATGCAACCCCATATATTTCAGGATAATTCTCTTTAATATCGTTTAATAGTGGATTTCTTAGTGTTAAACCATACTTGAGCCTATTTATAGTTGGTCTTAAATGTAGTATCAAACCATTTAACAATTGCTTATCATTGCTTAAATCAAGAGATAATGCCCTTTCAGCAATATTTATAATTTCTTTTGACATAATAACCGCTAGCTCAATACTTTCTTCATCTTCCAACTCTAAATTCACATCTTCAATTTTATTTTGCTGCATTTTAGTACCAATGATATGCAATACAATATATCCTATTTCTGATTCAGGAAGAACTACATTAAATTTCGCTTCTATCTCTTTCGCCATCTGTTGAGCTATTACATATTCATCTTTTTGCTTTAGATTATTTAAGACCGCCTTTGATAATTTAACATCTTTTTTATGCTTTAGTCTTTCGATAGAAATAGCTACATGTATAACCAAACTTATAAAAGCCTCATCCGAAAATCTAAATTTGAGTTTTGATTCAGCATTACTAACTATTTTTTCAAGTTGCTTGTAATCAATATCAAAAAGTTCCCTTAATTGCATTAATGTTCTATAATCTATCCTACCAGTGTAATCATTATATAAAAATTCTTTTAATTCTTTTTGTTCTTTAGTTGAAACAATTAAGCTTGCCACTGCATTTCGCCAATTCTCTTCATCGCCTACCACTTCAATGCCATAGTTAGGTTTTTTTAGAAGTTTTAGATTAAATTTGTTAAGCCATTTTTCAACACTTTGTAAGTCTTTGTGTATTGTAACCCTACTTACATAAAGTTCCTCCGCTAGTTCTTTTGTAGTTACACTTCCTTTACTCATAAACAATCGCTTTAAAATGTAGTTTTTTCTTGCTTCAGGCGAAAAAGGTTCTTCAAAGTCTAAACTCTTTTTAATCTCATCAGCAAGCTCAAGCTTTTTATTTCTAGGCCCCTCTAGTACAATACCTACTCTTGGTTTTTTGATAATTTTTACGCCTTTTTGTTGTACAAATTCTTCAGCTTTTTTTAAATCATTCCTTATTGTTTTATTCGATACTTTCAGTGTATTTGCGATATAATCAACCGTAAGTGGCTGTTCGCTATTTAAAAGCATATTTATAATCTCAAGTATCCTATCCATAATTAATCACCCTTTTACCACATTTAATGTGGTAACTATATTAACAAATTTATTTCAGCTTTCGATTAATATTATACCTAAAAAACGTTTATTTTCAAGGAATTTAAGTGTAACTTTTTGTGCCTTATTAATGTGGTAAAACTTTATTAATTATTCAAATCAAGAGATAAAACAAAAAAAAGACCAGGAAAATATTCTCCCAGTCTTTTCTTTAAGCCTTTTTCACACTTCATATATGGCAATTTTGTTTCTTCCTTTACTTTTGCCACCTGCATATAAAGCTCTATCTGCATGGCTTATAAGTTTTTCTGCAGAATCAGCCTTTTCCGGATAATCTGCTACTCCACCCGTTATGGTTACATATATATCTCCTTTATCTGTCCTAATTGGCCTTGATGATACTTCATTTCTTATCCTCTCTGCAATCATATAGGCTTGTTCTGCAGTAAGTTTCGGCAAAATCACTGCAAATTCTTCTCCACCAAATCGCGCTACAATATCATCACTTCTCACATTGTTTTTTATCCGTTTTGCCACTTCCTTAAGTACTTCATCTCCAACTAAATGGCCATAAGTATCATTTATCAGTTTAAAATTATCCAAATCAAACATTATAAGGCTCACAGGCTCACTAGTCTCATCTGCCCTCATAATATTTTCCATTAATGCATCATTAAAATATCTTCTATTATAAGTCTTTGTTAAAGGATCAGTAATAGATTTTTTGGTGACTTCATAATATCGTTTAGCATTGGTTATCGCAACAGAAGCTTGATCTACGATTATCTCTATGATTTTAACAGAATCCTCATCAAACACATTTGTCTCTACATGCAACACCATAAGACATCCAACGACAGATCCCGAAAACCTTAAAGGAGCTACTACTACACTGCCATAGTTATTTAAAAATTGTTCTTTTAAAAATCTTTTATCCTGCTTTAAATCCTTAATTGCTATTGTTTTGTTAGAAGATATGCACTTTCCTATTATTCCCTCATCTTTGAAGTAATTTTCTTTAAAGCCTTCCTCTCCCTCTCTATTACCTATCGATTTTACTAAAGCAGCTACCCCATTAGAATCTGTCAAATATATTGCTGCTGCAGATACTGAAACAACTTGAGAAATAACTTCTATAATAGTATCTAATATTTGCTCCAACTCTAACTTCGAATTTATCATTTTAACCATCTCATATATGGCGTTAAGCCTTTTATTTGCCTTAATCAAATCTCTAATCATCCTAAAAGCATATGCTATGAATATAAGTGGAGTTAAAGATAACACAAAAAACAGAAGGCTATGTTTAAAATAAATATATGCAAGAAGTAATGAAACAGGAATCATAACTATATAAGTACCCAACTCTAATAATACACTCTCATTCCAATACTCTTTAAACAAAATCTTCCCCTGTACTTTTAAAGCATAGTACAGTATAAAATTATTCAAAAGGAAACTTATTATGACGTAACTTAAAATATATTTAACTTGCGAAAAAGAAACTATGCCAATTTTTCCACCTATGAATTCATAAAACCATCCTGCCACTAAATATGCAATAGAAAACATTCCTCCATTTAAAAGCCCATTTTTTATCTTTTTTCTTACTACAATAGTATCAAACATAACAGAGGATACCATGAGAGTAGCCGCTCCAACCGTGCCAAAAATCAAAAAAGTAGTTATTCCTATTGTAGGGCTTAAAGATAATTTTATATCTGTATACATTATGCCAAGATTATCCAAAATTATTGCGAAAGCTAATAAAATCAAAAAGACTCTCCAATCAATTCCAATACCACAGCGGTAAAGTGCCCACACAAATAATATACTTCCTATTGTAATTAAGGTTATATTAAAAACCAGTTCCCTGTACTTCCCCATACTAATCCCCTCGTTTTTCCGAATCATATTAGTATTCTACATTTATTTCAAAAATCCTTCTTGGGCTGATAAGGTTTATAAAATTGATCACATTTATTTATCAGAGCCAATTGTACCACAAATCCCCATCATAATATGTCGAATCTTGTACTTCCCTTTAAATATTTATAAAAAACCTTCTGTAGCAATTGCTACAGAAGGTTTTTTATAAATATCAACCGCATTTAGAATAGCCACAGTTTTTACACACCACACATCCGCCTTCATGCTCTATTGGGCTGCCACACTCAGGGCAAAACTTTTCTTCGTCTAATAAGTCAGCTTCACTCAATGCAACTTCTTCTTTAGGATCATCTTCATCGCCATTATGATTATTTTCATATATAGGTACATCGATAGGTGCAAATTGCTGCTCCTCTTCCACCCGGATTTTCATCACTTTCTCAATAACCTTGCCAATAGCATCAGGGCAAGATAACACTTTTATTTCTTTGTTTGTAGCCATTTGCCTTAAAGTAGAATGACATCTTATACCTTTTAATTGCTCTACAATTGTCTTCGCATCAATGCCTGAGCGCAATGCTATAGATATAAGCCTACTTGTAGCTTCTGACTGTGAAGGGCATCCACCTGCTCTTCCAAGATTTGTAAATACCTCACATATGCCTTGGTCATCATAATTAACTGTTATATAAAGATTTCCACAACCTATTCTCACTTTTTCAGTTATTCCTCTTGTCACAGGAGGTCTTGGCCTTGGTCTTAAAGGTTCATTTTTAGTTTGCTCTTCTTTAGGTTTTGTTTCTTCTTTTTTCTCTTTTATGCCCAAATTCAATACTTGCGATTCACGACTTCCATCTCTGTATATAGTAACCCCTTTGCAACCAAGTTCATAGGCAAGAAGATAAGTTCTTCTAACATCCTCTACTGTAGCTTCATTTCTAAAGTTCACCGTTTTAGAAACTGCATTGTCAACATGTTTTTGAAAAGCTGCTTGCATTTTAACATGCCACTCAGGGTCAATATCATGAGCTATCACAAAGACTCTTTTAACATCTTCTGGTATACCCTTTATGTCTTTTAGACTTCCCCTTCGAGCAATTTCTCGCATCAGTTCTTCTGAATAAAATCCTCTTTCAATGGCAACCTCTTTAAATACAGGGTTTACTTCCACCAGTTCTGTATTATCCATAACATTTCGCGTCATAGCTATTGCAAACACCGGTTCTATGCCACTAGAAGTACCTGCAATGATAGATATGGTGCCAGTCGGGGCAATAGTAGTAGTTGTAGCGTTTCGAATTTTTATACCCATTTTTTTGTAAATACTCTTATCATAGAAACCAAAGGTACCTCTTTGTTCTGCTAATTTAATCGATGCTTCTTTGGAAGTTTCATCAATAAACCCCATCAATTCTTCGCCTAACTCTACAGCCTCTTCAGAATCATAGGGAATGCCTAATCTCAAAAGCATGTTAGCAAATCCCATTACGCCAAGACCTATTTTTCTTGTCCCTTTTGTCATCTCCTCAATTTGTGGAAGAGGATATTTATTGGCATCTATTACATTATCCAAAAAATGTACTGCATCATAGACCGTTTCTCTAAGTTTGTCATAATCTATTGCGTATCTACCTTCTACCTTTTTTAACATATTTTCAAGATTAATTGAACCTAAGTTACAAGATTCATATGGTAAAAGTGGCTGTTCACCACAGGGATTGGTAGACTCAATCTCTCCAACTTCAGGGGTAGGATTTTTCTCATTTATTCTGTCTAAAAATACAATACCCGGTTCCCCATTTCTCCAAGCCATTTCTACAATCAGGTCAAAGACTTCTCTTGCTCTTAATCTATTTACAACCTTACCCGTATGAGGATCTATTAGATCGTATTCCCTATCTTCCTCAACAGCCTTCATAAATTCTTCTGTAATAGCCACGCTTATATTAAAATTTGTTATTTCATTGTTATCTTTTTTACACTGTATAAACTCCAATATATCAGGGTGGTCAACACGCAGAATGCCCATATTTGCTCCTCTACGAGTACCACCTTGTTTCACCGCTTCTGTCGCTGCATTAAAAACTTTCATAAAACTAACAGGTCCTGATGCAACGCCTCCAGTGGATCTGACTGTAGCTCCCTTGGGTCGTAAGCGAGAAAAGCTAAATCCCGTACCCCCACCACTTTTGTGAATAATTGCCGCGTACTTTACCGCGTCGAAAATCTCTTCCATAGAATCTCCCACAGGAAGAACAAAACAGGCAGAAAGCTGACCTAATGGCCTACCGGCATTCATTAACGTAGGAGAATTAGGTAAAAAGTCCAGAGCTACCATCATATCATAAAATCTCTTCTTTACTGCTTCTACATCAGCATTTTTGTCATAGATTAAATCCACTTCAGCGATAGTCTTTGCAACCCTTTCAAACATTTCCTCAACCGTCTCAATAGGCTTGCCATTTTCATCTTTAGCTAAATACCTTCTCTCCAGAACCTTCCTCGCATTCTCAGTAATTTTCACAGGAAATTCCTCCTCTTATGTAAAACCACAATATTTTGTATGTTACTTATTAAATTATACATTTTATTGTGGATTCTGCAACCTCCAAAACTATCCGATTAACTTTATTATCTCCCTTTACTATTAATTTTCGTTTAAAAGCTTAATAAATTAAACGAATTTAAAAAACCCGGCACAATTACCGGGACAAAATATTAACAATTTCCTCAATTATGTTTTTATCATATTTCCCTTTAAGATAATCTCTTTTCCACTCTCCTTCTCCACTTTTTGCAAGTTCTTTTACTATTTCAGGTCTTTCAATCCAATGACCAATTTCTTTAAAATCTTTATTCATAAATACAAAAGTGGGTATTTTAGCTTTACCATCTATATAATAAGGTTTCATGTGCTCTTCGTTACCTTCTCTTTTTAAAATTCTCAGTTTAAAATTTTTATTATAACTTGCGATTTTTGCAACTATAGGCACATTAACTTGAGAATCAGGACACCAACTCTCAGCAAATGCCAAAATATTTATCTCATCTTTAAATTTTATTTTCACTATCAAGTCTTCATCTAAGACTGTCTTTTCATATCTCTCTTTTATTCTTTTAGCAATGTTCTCCTCCGATTCTCTTACAAATTCCTCAAAAGTTATTCCTTTTTCAAACAATTCTCTCAAAGTTAATTCACCTCTTTCAATTTACTGCCTTTTAAATAACGATCCTAAAACAGTTTTTGCTCCCGAGACAGTAATCCCTAAGAAGCTACTATTTCTTGTGAGAATTTCATCTAAAGCATCTACAACTTTGTCAATTTGTTCTTTTGTCACAATTAAAGGTGGCTCTAATCTTATTACATTTGGGTTATTCAAAGTGTAAGCCGTTATAATTCTGTGTTTATTTTGAAGCTCTCCAGCAATTAAAGAGCCGAGGTATTCACTTGAAAGCTTTGAAATAGCTCCTCCAGAAATCTTGTCAAGAAGTCCACCTTCTGGTTGATTAAACTCTATTCCTATTAAAAGCCCCTTTCCTCTAACATCTTTTATAAGTTTTGGATGTTTTTCTTTTAATTCTTTCAGTCGACCTAAAAAGTATTCACCTTTTTCTTTTGCAGCATCAGGAAGCTTTTTCTCTATAATAGCTTGTATTGAAGCAATCGCAGCTGCACAAGCATAGGTATTACCGCCAAAAGTAGAAGTATGTAAAAGAGCTTTTTCCATAGTCCCATAAGCTTTTTGCCATATTTCCTCTGTGGTTATATAGGCACCGATAGGCATAACTCCTCCACCTAAAGACTTCGCAAGGCACATTATGTCTGGAACTACTCCTTCGTGCTCACATGCAAACATTTTTCCTGTTCTTCCAAACCCAGTTTGCACCTCATCTAAAATCAAATAAGCATCATACTTAGTACAGAGCTCTCTTACCTTTTTCAAATATCCCTCAGGAGGAACGATAACTCCGCCTTCCCCTTGGATAGGCTCTACTATAAAAGCAGCAACATCTCTACCTTTCAAAGCTTCCTCCAAAGCTTTTTCATCTCCAAATGGAATAGGAACTGTCTCCGGCACAAGTGGTTTAAAATACTTTTGATATTTTTCTCGTCCCGTCACTGAAAGGGCACCCATGGATTTGCCGTGAAAAGAGTTTTGGCAGTAAACTATTTTTTGTTTCCCTGAAGCAATTTTAGCAAGTTTTAAAGCTCCTTCTACTGCTTCAGCTCCGCTGTTACAGAAAAAGCTCCTTTTAAGATTCCCTGGTGTCACTTTTGCAAGATTATGAGCAAGAACTCCTGGCAAATTTCCAATAGCCGCTTGCAATATATTAGGCATATATTTTACTTTTTCTACAGCTTCAATGACTTCATCAGGGTTATGCCCCAAATTTAAAGCACCATATCCTCCTAAAAAATCATAATACTCATTTCCTTCATTGTCCCATACTGAAACTCCCTTAGCTCTTACAAAAAGTTTATCAAACTGAAGCATTGAAAGCATAGAGACAAACACTGAATTTATGTATTCTTTGTAATTTTCTCTGACTTGATTTTTGTTCAAAGTAAGTGCCTCTTCTAAAGTGATATATTCTGGAATGTCGTCTTTCACTTTCCCCTTTGTTACTTCATACATTTCTCATCTCTCCTTTATCTTTAATGTCTGTGGTGGTGATGATGGTGATTATGGTCATGTCCACAATGGTTGCAACTATTTTCAGCATATTTAATACTATCCAACTCTCTTTTAACCCTTTCCCGTATTTCCTTAACATATTCTTGCCTTAACCTCTTCTGCTCTTCCTTCTCTTCTTCAGTCAGTCCTTCTGTTTGTGATTTGTGATAAAGGAAATTTATTCTATCTATCATCTCTTTTGTTATCATTGCTTCACCTCGTCGAATAAATTTTGACAAATATATTATATTCCTTTTTCCCAAAAAACAAAAGAATTTTTATAAAGTAATGGATATGACCATCACTTTTATGATATTATAACAATATAGTAGCAAATATTTAAGGAGGTTTTTGTAATGCCTTTAATTTGGATACTTTCCCTAATATTGTTGTTTCCTTTTTTGATATTTACATTTTTTGTGCAGGCAACAACTTTTTCTTTTGCAAAATTGGGATTATCTCCCCAAATGGCAGTTTTTGTTTTTAGTTTATCTTTAATAGGAAGTGTGATCAACATTCCTATATCTCGAAAAAAAATTATTGTCCATGAAGAAGAGCGGTATTTTTCCCCATTCCTTTTTTACTATCCCCCACGAGTGCAAGAGCAAGTAATTGCAGTAAACGTAGGGGGAGCTGTAGTTCCCGTCATTCTCAGTTTGTACCTTTTGCCGAGGGCACCACTACTCCCAACTATAATAGCTACTATAATAGTTACAATTGTAGCAAAAGCACTAGCTAAACCTGTACAAGGAGTAGGCATTACCCTCCCTGCCTTTATACCGCCTCTTGTGGCAGCTGCCTCTGCAATTTTATTATCTCCCCACAATGCAGCACCTGTTGCATATATCTCGGGAGTTTTAGGCACATTAATTGGAGCAGACCTTTTAAATTTGCCTCACTTTAAAGATTTAACCTCTCATGCCATAAGTATAGGAGGCGCAGGTATATTTGATGGAATCTTTTTAGTAGGTGTAGTAGCCGCTTTATTAGCTTAAAAAACACCCTACTGTGAAAGTAGGGTGTTTTTATTTTACTTTAAATACTTATTAAACCACTCTGTTATCTCTTTAAGCCTTCTTATTCTGTGTTTAGGCTTGCCACTTCTTGAAAGCTCATGATTTTCACCGTGGAAAAGTACCAGTCTTGATTCCACGCCAAAATATTTAAGAGCGCTAAACATTTGCAGGGCTTCTGCCATCCAACATCTATAGTCTTCATCTGAATGCAAAAACAAAGTAGGAGTTTTTACTCTATCAGCGTATTTTAAAGGCGAATGTTCCCAATACTTTTCAAAATTATCCCAAGGTGTTCCTCCTATTTGGTCAGGGACAAAATAATAACCTATATCTGTAGTCCCAAATTCTGTTGTCCAATTAGATATACTTCTTTGAGAAACGGCTGCTTTGAATCTATCTGTATGACCTATAATCCAATTTGTCATAAATCCTCCATAAGAACCACCTGTCACTCCTACTCTTGAAGGGTCAATGTCTTTGTAATTTTCCAATACATAATCTGTGAATTTCATTATATCCTCATAATCTACTGTACCGTATTTACCTCTTATATCAGCAAACTCATTGCCCCTTCCATCGCTTCCTTTTGGATTGCAGAAAAATACAAAGTATCCTTCTGTCGCCCAGTACTGCATTTCGTGAAAATAAATTTCGCCATATACAGTTTTTGGTCCTCCATGAATATCCAATATAGCAGGATATTTTTTGCCTTCTTCATAGTCTATAGGTCTCATAATCCATCCATCTATAACATGACCAGCTCTTGTCTCTACTTCCACTCTCTCAGGTTTGGAAAGCTTCCTCTCTTTTTGAACCCATTCATTAAAATCTGTTAATTGCTTTTCCTCTCCATTTTTATACTCATAAAGCTCTAAAAGCTTTAAACCCCTAAAACCGATAAAGAGAATATTTTCCCCTTTTACATCAAACATGTCAACAGACCCATCTGATGCTATCACTTTTTCTATTTTCCCATTTACATCTATCCTGTTAAGGTATGCATTATACCTTTCTGTAGATATAAAGTACAGATAATCTCCTTCTACTTTAAAACTATAGCCAGAACCATATCTAGAATCAGATCCAACAGAATTGCCTAAACTCATATCCAAATCAGGAGTTATGCACTTTTTCTCACCTGAATCAACATCTAAAAGGTAAAACTTGCTATTTTCATTGATTCCATATTTCTTCATGTCAGTACCTGTGCAAATTATTTTGTATCCTAAAAAGTCAGCATATCTATAGGAAAAATCTTCGTCTCTATTAATTTTCTTTACTTCATTAGATGCAACATCATAAATATACACATCGCTTACAAGGTCCATTTTATCTTTATAAGTCCGCCCTATGAATACTGCTTTACTTTTATCTCTGTTTAACTTAAACAAAGATACATCTGTGTATTCGTCAGTAATAGGTTGTAACTTATTTTCATTAGCACGATATAAATACAACCTCTCTCTATCCTTATTTATAAAACCTGCTCCATTTACCCAATAGGGAATTTCATCTAAAACTTTGTAATCTTTTTCTTCTTTCCTTTTCTTTAGCTCTTTTTGTTTTTCTTCCTCACTTAACCCTTCCAACTCTTTTTCATTTACGTTATATCTTGCTGTCAGTAAAAAAGTGTTTTCATCAATTGGTTCAATATTCATAACCTCCTTAGGAATTACAAAAGCCTCTAATGCCTCTCCTCCATGGATGTTTATTTTATAATACCTAGTAAATTCCTCTCCACTCTCTGCCTTTTCTTTATCTTTAGGATTCCTGCTACCTGAAAAAAGTATGTTCTCATTATCTAGCCACACAAAACCCCTTTCCTCATTAAAAGAAGTTAATTGAAAGTATTTCCTACTTTTTATATCTAAGAGCCATATGTTAGAAAGATATTTGTTTTCTTCTACATCCATTCTATGTACTACAAAAGCTGCATAATCGCCATTTGGAGAGTATTTCAAACCAGACAAAAATTTAAACTTTGTAAAGTCCTCAAGCTGTAATTTTTCCATTAAAATCGCCCCCATTAAAAATGTTTACAACTTCATTATAACATATATTTGCTAAAAATCTAAAAATAAAAAATTACATCAAGAGACGCTAAAAAAGGCAGGGTCATAACACAACTTCCACCCTGTCTTTTAAAAACACGTAGTTTTCTCCAACATCACAGGTATAGGCATAGGCTTCTACTCCTTTACCTACAGCCTCTCTTAGAAACTTCCCAAACTCCGGGTCTTGCTCGTCATTAGGGGTAAAATATTTTATATCATCCATTTGAATTAAAAAAATTACTGCTGCCCTCATACCTTCTTTTTTTACTTTTATAAGCTCTTTTAAATGTTTCCTTCCTCTTTCTGTGGGAGCATCAGGAAATTTTGCAACACCTTCTACTTCCAGAGTTACTCCTTTGACTTCTACATAGCATATCTCTTTTCCTTTTGTAAGCTTTATATCAAATTTACTGTTCCCAAAAGTTTTTTCTTTTTCTACAATGTCATAGCCTTTAAATTCCTCAATAAGCCCCATCTTTATGCTCTCTAAAACTACTTTATTAGGCACTTGTGAATCGATAGATATAAGTCTTTTCCCCTTATAAGCAAAAGCCAACTCGAAGGGTGTTTTTCTGCCTTGCCTATCTCTTACTTCAAGGATAACCTCTGCTCCCGGGACAAATATCTCTTTACACCTTCCCGTATTAGGCACATGTACTAAAGTCTTTTCTCCGCTATTTAACTCTACATAAGCTTCAAATCTATTGATTCTCTTTATGAATTTCCCGTAAACAATTGGATTTGTAATCACCATTTTAAAAACCTCATACAAAATCTTTTTCAGTAATTTCTGCAAAACTTGTGGGGGTTTCCCACAATCTCAATTTATAAAGATGATAGTTATCTCCTTTTAGCACGGGCTCTAATTCTTTCCATATCCACAAAAGAATATTTTCGCAAGTAGTGTTAAATCCTAAAACTTCATTTAAATACTTATGGTCAAGCTTTTTTACAACTTTCTCATTTACTATTTCTTTAAGCTTCACAAAATCTATTACCATTCCTTCTCCGTCAGGCTTCCCCTCAACTGTGACTTCCAGCTTATATGTATGACCATGAAGCTCTTCACACTTCCCATTGTAATTTATAAGATTGTGGGCACTGTCAAAAGTAAATATTTTTGTCACTTTCATTTTTTACACCCCATTGTACCAATTCTCTTTATACAGCTTAACTCCTTCTTTATCAGGCAACTCCGCTATTAAATCTTTAATATACACATCTCCTTTTTTTATAAAAGGGTTTATATCCGAAAGAGGAATCAACACAAAAGCTCTCTCCCACATTCTCGGATGAGGAATAGTCAACACTTCATCGTTTAATTCAATATCATCGTACAACAGTATGTCAATATCAATAGTCCTTGGACCCCATCTTATGAGTCTTTGTCTTTTTAATTTTTTTTCAATTTCATTTACAACTTTTAATAAGTCATAAGGCCCAATGTTTGTCTCCACTTCAACTGCAATATTTAAAAACATATCCTGGTTTAAATATCCTACAGGTTTTGTTTCATAAATAGGAGAAAGCTTCTTTAAAATTATGCCTTCCCAGTGTTCTAACTCAAAAACGGCTCTTTTTAAATTTTCTTCCCTATCTCCTAAATTAGAACCTAAAGATAAATACACTTCACTCATCTTCTCACCATCGCATCAGTCATCTTAGCAACTCTTAACATCTGCTTTACATCGTGAACGCGTACAATATCAACCCCTTTTACAATCCCAACAGCAACTGTTGCAGCAGTCCCTTCCAATCTATCCTCTACTTCAAGGTTTAAAACTTTTCCAATCATGGATTTCCTAGAAGTACCTAAAAGCACAGGAAGTCCTAAAACTTTTAATTCTTCTAATCGATTCATGACCTCAAGATTATGATCTAAAGTTTTTCCAAAACCTATCCCTGGATCTACTACCATTTGACTTTTATCAATTCCTGCTTTTTCTCCTATCTCTATGCTTTTTTGTAAAAATTTTATTATATCCTGAACAACATCTTCATATTCTGCTACATTGCTGTTATGCATCATTATTACACCTGCATTGTATTTTGCAACTACTTCCGCCATTTTGGGGTCCCTTTGAAGTCCCCATACATCATTTACTATGTGAGCACCTGCTTCTAAAGCTCGAAGTGCCACATTTGATTTCATAGTATCCACAGATATAATGACATTTGAAATTTTTGAAAGCTTTTCAATGACAGGTATGACTCTTCTCATTTCTTCTTCTTCATCCACTGGAGTATGTCCTGGCCTTGTAGACTCTCCACCTACATCTATTATGTCAGCTCCTTCTTCTATCATTTGAAGAGCTCTTTCTATGCCTTTTTCTAAAGTATTATATTTTCCCCCATCTGAAAAAGAATCAGGAGTCATATTTAAAATTCCCATTATGTAAGTTCTTTTTCCAATCTCCAAGCTTTTATCCCTGCACCTAAATAGCATAATCTACCTCCCTTATCTTTTAGAGTTTATCAAAGACATTACCTCTGCCCTTGATTTTTCATCTGTTCTAAATATTCCTCTCAAAGCAGAAGTAACAGTCTTAGCCCCCGGTTTTTTGATACCTCTCATTGTCATACACAAATGTTCTGCCTCAATGACAACGGCAACACCTAAGGGATTCACTGCTTCCATTATGGTATCTGCAATTTCACTTGTCAACCTCTCTTGAAGCTGTGGTCTTTTTGCTAAAATGTCTACTATACGGGCTAATTTTGAAAGGCCTAAAATTTTACCCTTTCTAGGCAAATAGGCCACATGGGCAACTCCTATAAAAGGCAAGAGATGATGTTCGCACATAGAATAAAGCGGAATATCTTTTACAAGTATTATTTCTTGATGTTCATCCTCCTGAAAAATCTTTATAACATCTTTTACATCCGTATGAAGGCCAGCAAAAATCTCTTCATACATCCTTGCAACTCTATCAGGAGTTTCAAGGAGCCCCTCCCTATCCGGATCTTCACCTATGGCTTCAAGTATGTCTCTTACCGCTTTTTTAATCTTTTCTTTATCTATCATATGTGATACCCCTTTATTTAAAAAGTCGACAACTTTATTATATTATTTTTATCTCTAAAAAGCCAGTCCTTACAAAAAAGTTAAAAAGCAGTCTTTCGACTGCTTTTCTAATCATTTCTAGGTTTCATTGTCGGGAATAATATCACATCTCTTATAGAATAAGCATCTGTCATAAACATCACAAGTCTGTCTACCCCTATGCCCAATCCTCCAGTCGGTGGCATACCAACCTCAAGAGCATTTATAAAATCTTCATCCATCATATGGGCTTCTTCGTCACCGGCTTCTCTTTGTTTTAATTGTTCTAAAAACCTTTCTTTTTGGTCTATAGGGTCATTTAATTCTGAAAAGGCATTAGCCACTTCTCTTCCGTAAATAAAGGCTTCAAATCTAGAAGTAAATGCTGGATTGTCGTGTTTTCTCTTAGCTAAAGGAGAAATCTCTACAGGATAATCCATAACAAAAGTTGGCTGTATCAAATGTTGTTCTACCAGCTCATCAAAAACAAGTGCTATTACTTCTCCCTTTTGCATTCCTTCTTTTGTCTCAAGGTTTAATCTCTTCGCTATCTCTACTGCTTCTGCATCTGTCTTAACTTCATTAAAGTCTACACCTACATATTCTTTTATTGCATCCACCATAGTAATTCTCTTCCAAGGAGGTGTCAAATCTATTTCTGTCCCTTGATAAACTATTTTCGTAGTACCGTTAACCTTTTGGGCCACATAGGCAAATAATTGTTCTGTAAGTTCCATCATACCGTAATAATCCGTATAGGCTTCGTAAAGTTCCAACAAAGTAAATTCCGGATTGTGCCTTATATCCATTCCTTCATTTCTAAAAACTCTGCCCATTTCATATACTTTTTCCAGGCCACCGACAATAAGTCTTTTTAAGTGAAGCTCTAAAGCAATTCGCAAGTACATATCAATGTCTAAAGCATTGTGATGAGTAATAAAAGGTCGTGCTGCAGCCCCACCCGCAATAGTATGAAGAATAGGAGTCTCCACTTCTAAAAATCCTCTATTGTCAAGAAATTCTCTTATCGCCTTTATTATTTTCGTCCTCTTTAAAAATACCTCTTTTACTTCGGGATTTATTATTAAATCCGTATATCTCTGTCTATAACGCAAATCAGGGTCTTTTAAACCGTGCCATTTCTCTGGAAGTATTTGAAGAGATTTAGACAAAAGCTTAAAGTCTGTTACGCGAATAGTTATTTCACCAGTTTTAGATTTAAATACCTCGCCTGTAACCCCTATTATATCTCCAATGTCGAGGATTTTAAAAATTTCATAATTCTTCTCTCCTACTGTATCATACTTAACGTAAATCTGTATCCTGCCATCCCTATCTTGAATATCTGCAAAAGAAGCTTTGCCATGGGCTCTTTTGGACATAATTCGTCCTGCAAGAGTCACTACTTTGCCTTCAAAATTCTCGTAATCGTTTTTAATATCAGAGGATACATTAGTCCTTTCAAACCTGTCAATACCGTAAGGTTCTACTCCCATGCTTCTTAAAATATTTAATTTTTCTCTTCTTATTCGCAAAAGTTCATTGAGTTCTTCAGTGTTGTTCCAAATGTTATCATTTGAATTAGACATATTAACCCACATCCTTTCGCTTTGCTCAAGCACAAATTGTAATGAAAGTGTGTTATTGAGCGATATTTTTGATATAATTTCTTTAAAATATATAGATATACTACAAAGCACGGAGGAGGGAGTGGAATTATTTCTACCACTCATTGGACTCAAGTCCGCATATTAACATGTGTAGAATATCTTCTCAAGCACAAATAAGTGTGACTTTGATCACGTACACTAATCATTGTATAAGCAATTCCTTAGTGTTCATGTGCTGGATATTCAGTCAATGTCTATATATTTTAATTTTTATCTCTTTTGGAGGGTTGTTTATGTTAAAAATTGTTCACCCTATCTGCTGCGGCATAGATGTCCACAAAAAATTCCTAGTTGCTGCTATTGCTATTACTGATTCTAATAATGTTACTACTTACGTTAAAAGACGCTTTTCTACCTTTAACTCTGACCTTATTAAGTTAAGGGATTGGCTTCTTAGTTACAATTGTTTCGAAGTCTGCATGGAATCCACTGGTAAGTATTGGATTCCAATCTTTAATGTCCTTGAAAAATCCTGTCATGTTGTTATTGCTAATCCTAAGTATCTCCGTGCCATTAAAGGACAAAAAACCGATGATAAGGATGCTACCTGGATTGCCGATTTATTTAAATTCGATATCGTCCCTTCTAGTTTCGTCCCTCCTAAGGATATCCGCATGTTACGTGAACTTGTTCGCTATCGTTCTAAACTTATTGGACATCGTTCCAGTGAAAAAAACAGGCTTCAAAATGCCCCCACCGTATCCAACATCGCTTTAGCCTCCGTCGTGAGTGATTCTTTCGGTAAATCTGCTTCTTCTATCATTGAATATATTTTAACTTGCGATACTTTTGACCCTGAATACTGCAAGTCACTTTTACACAAAAGTCTTTATAAAAAGGCTGACGAAGTCATTCAGTCGATTATTGGATACGAATTGAGGGTTGATCAATCAGTCAAGATGAAGGTTTGCAGAAAACACTATGACTTTATCAATCTTTGTGTTTCTGAGTTGGATAAAGCCATTTCTCAATTGGCCAAACCTTATCAAGACTTGATTGATATCTCTGTTACCCTTCCTGGCATAACCGAAAAATCGGCAACTTATATCATCGCTGAAATTGGCACGGATATGACAGTTTTTAAATCTGACAAGCACCTTTGCTCTTGGGCTGGTCTTACTCCTCAAAACAACGAAAGTGCAGGTAAGAAAAAATCTGTCCATGTCTCAAGAGCAGGTGTTTATTTAAAACCTCTCTTAATACAGTGTGCCAATGCAGCAATTAGGGATAAAAAGAATCCTTATTTTAGGCTTAAATATGAACGTATTAAAAAGCGCCGCGGTCATAAACGGGCAATTGTTGCTATTGCTCGTATGATCCTCACTTGTCTCTATCATATGCTTTTGAAAAGGGAACCTTTTAATCCTTCTGACGCCGATTATACTAATATGCCAGAAAAACTTTATCAAAAGCATAAGCAACAATATATTAAGAAAGCTATTAAACTTTTAGAAAAAGAAGGTTGTACTATTATCCCTCCAAAAATTACTTAACATTATATATTACCATTATTTGGCTTTGGGCAGCTTTATTTGGTGCCCTTTTTGTCATGCCCAAATTTAACTATTTTACTTTCACACTATACCTCCATCACCCTTTATTTGCGTATTTCTAATATTTTTAACTTTATAATTCCAGCAGGAACTTCAACAGAGACAACATCTCCTACTTTTTTCCCTAAAAGCGCTTTCCCTATTGGAGATTCGTCAGATATCTTGTTATTCATTGGGTCAGCTTCTGCTGAACCTACAATTGTATACTCTACTTCTTCATTATAGGATTCGTCATACACTTTTACAGTACAGCCAATGCTAACCTGGTCAAGTTTTATGTCTTCTTCGTCAATCACTTTTGCATTTTTAAGCATGGCTTCTAAGGTAGCTATTCTTCCTTCTATAAATGCTTGCTCGTTTTTTGCTTCGTCGTATTCTGAGTTTTCACTTAAATCTCCAAATGCTCTCGCTTGTTTTATCTTTTCTGCTACTTCAGCTCTTTTGACCGTCTTTAAATATTCTAATTCTTCCTCTAATTTTTTAAGTCCCTCATAAGTTAAAATTACAGGCTTACTCATAGACGATTCTCCTTTTTATAAAAATTGAAAATTGTATTTTATTCATATGTAGCAATAATGAAATTTATGTTAATATTAATACACAAGCACTGCTTCAGCAGTGCTTGTGTAATTTTCCATGTGGATTATTATAAATCAGTTAACAAATAAAGTCAAGTCTAAATTATGCAAATTTCCACTCTTGTAATCTCTTTTTAGCGTTTTTTCTCACAGATTCTATCTTTTCCATTGTAACTTCTCGCTCGAAACTTCTAAATCCCGCCAATTTAAACCCATGCTTTTTAGCAAGTTTTGATATCTCATCCACTTGTTCTACAGTCAAATCTCGCCCTAAAGAATAATTCTCAATTCGTCCTTCCATAGCAAGAATCATTGTCTCTGCCATACAGGCATAACTTGTTTTAGGTGGAAAACCAAAGTTAAAGTGGAAGTCTACATCGCCAGGCACCTCTACTACTCCACCTTCTATGACTAAAACATCATCTCTTTTATCCGCAACTTCCTTTGACACATCTCTCGGTCTTGCTACATCGCATACAACAGCCCCTGGTTTTAGATATTCGGGTTTTATCACCGTATCTACTGCACTTGTAACAGTGATTATTATATCCGCGTCTTCTAAGGCTTCTTTTACATCTGAAGTGATATGGGCAGACATACCCGTTTTTGTTAAAAGATAGTCTCTAAAGTTTTGCAATTTTTCTTTATTTCGTGCTACAAGTGTCATGTATTTAGCATCTCGGGACAAAATTTCTGCACAGACTTTGCCGATTGAGCCTGTCGCTCCTATCACAACGACATGAGAATCTCTTACATCTTTACCCATCATCTCTGCGGCTTTTACTGCTCCTTCTATTGCTGTAGCGACTGTATAACTGTTGCCAGTAGTTACAGCGATGTTTGAATTTTTAGCAATTGTTATCCCTGCATCTCCTACAACAGAGGTCATAGCCCCCAAGCCGACAACTTCTGCACCTAAATTTTCTGCAATTTTTACCGCTTTTATTATTTTATTTAAAACATAGTCCTCAGGCAATTTTAACATTTGTTCAGAGGTCAAAGGAACCGCCACAAACCAACCTTCTGTCTCAGCATATTCGCTTTTAACCCCTGTTATTTCGGAAACTTTCATAGGAGGAAGAAGTCTTGTAAAACCTTCCACAACTCTTTTGGGAAACTTCTCCATTATTTTAAACTTGCGGCTTACATCTTCGTACTCTATAGGATGTATTATAAAACCAAATTTATGCATATTTATTACCTCCCTATTTTTGTAAATATTCTATTCTAGGTTCAAAACCTATTTTATCCAAAAGTTCATCGTAATCTTGTGGCGTCATTTCTTCTTGTTTTTTACCTGCTATTGCCACAAGAACTCCTTCCATCACATTTGTTCCAAAAGACCTGCCATTTATGTTGGGGGTAGTAGTAATTAATAGTTCCACCCCCCTCTCTTTTATCATTTCCACATCTTCCTGTGTAACTGTGTTAGTCACAATTATCTTCCCATCAAGCCTTTCAGGCATGTATTTTTTGATAAAAAGAAAATCCCCTGCAATTATGTCTGCTTCTTTATAAAATCTTTCATATTTTTTACTATCTATTTTCAATTGCTTGTCTCCTGTGGGATAAATCATTTCAAAGGGAAGACGTACCACAATCGGCACAATGATAAAAGAAAGAAAATACACAACCTTTAAGGAATGCAAGGGTATAGGGATATTCAAAGCAAACATCAAATCCCCTATAATAAGTCGTGCACCCTCTTCATAAAAAGCTTGTGCCATGCCAAACCTGTCCATAACACTTGTCATAAGCACTTTTTTCCCTTTTAAATCAACTATTCCTTTTTTCTGTATGTATTTTATTACTTTTCTTTCAAGTGTATTTTTAAGCCCCGAGCCGTCCACAATTGGCGTAATCTTTGCTGCATTTTTTAACGGCAATGCATCTTTTATGATATATCTTTTATTGCCTGCTGAAAGGTATAAATCTATTCCTCCCATTCCAAAAGCGTCAACTTTTCCATCCAACTCTTTAATAAGTTCTATGGCTTTTTTCAAGTCCCCATCAGTTCCTATTCTTTCTATTATAAATTTTTCTCCTAAAATCTCTACCTCTGCTGTTTTATTTCTTGTGGAAGAACCTATGCTTATACTTACAACCCTCTTCATATTTTCACCCTTTCAATGAATTCAATATCTCTTTTACTACTTCAGGGTCAACATATACATCTTCTGTCAAAGGAGAATGTCCAATATTTATAGTTATGATATCTCTGTCAAATATAGCTTCTACCAATTGGCTCCTTTTGTCTGAACCTAAAAATATTATCACGTCGTGAGATTGAATTTTAGCAATCAAGTCCATTACCATGTTAAAAAGCTCCACACCACTCATGTTTTCAGCCAAGCTCAATCTCTCTTTCTCAGACAAAAGAAGTGTAAAATTAACTCCCCACTCTCTTAAAAGCTCTTCCAATTCCTCTTTATTTTTTATAGGAAAACCTACTACAGCAATATTTCCTCCTTTTCTAACCTCACCTAAACTTTCTAGTCTCGATACAAAACTTCTGTCAACTTTAAAGCGAGAGGCAACCTCTTGCTGTGAAAGACCATTTTGTCTCATTTCAATTATTTTATCTATTATGCCGTGCAATTTCTCTAAATTTATAGTCTTATCACCAATTTTAATAAATTTCATTTGCACAACCTCCAGTGTGCACATTTTGTGCTCACATTAATTACAATTTTAATACTTTTTTAAAAAAATTTCAATACTAAAAAGAAAAATAATCCAGAAACTTTTCTGGACTATTGACCCCAAAACTTCTCAATAGGTTTTAATAAATGATTAATTATTCTATTAGTGGAAGTAATTTGAACATTTAAAAGGTAAAGAAGATTAAATACATATCCTGCAATTAAAAAGACAAAAAACACAACAACCTCCTTGACCTTTTTTTCTCTTACAAGTCTTGGCACCTCAATAAAAGAAAAAAGGACAAATAAAAGAGTAAGCATAATCACTTTAAAAATCATTTATCTCACCTCGGATGTATAGGCTTAGAAGACAGTCCTGACCTTTTTATAACTGATTTTACTGCTACGTTAAATTTCACATCAGGGTAAATTTTATCCCAATCTTTTTCAACTTCTTTCCATAATGCAGGATTTCTTTTGTGCAAAATGTCTACAAACCCTACTACATCAACATTGTACTTCTTTTGAAGTATAAAAAGGGCATGTTCTATGGCAGTTTTTATTTTTTTGCTTACCATGGTTTGCAATTTCTCCAGGTTTTCTGGCTCAGTTAACTCATATTTTGTTTCTTGCTCATTTAAATAAGCTTCTACATTTACTTTTATGTCGAAAGAAATATCACCATCTTTTATTTTAGGAGAAATTTGTGTGCGCGCTTTAGTAACTACAAGAGAGATATGGGCCTTTTCTCCTTTTAGACCTTTATCTAAAGTCAAGGTACTTCTTTTTAATTTATTCATAAGTGTAGCAACTGCTTTTGTATCTTGTTCTTCTAAAAAGCCAATTAATTTGTCATTGTCAAACACTGCAGAGCCAGACAGTCTAATCCCTGTGGCTTTTCCATCTTTTTTTACAATCACGAGTCTTCCTGTAATAGGCGCTTTTTTAGGAATTTCCAATGTTTCAATAAATTCATTTAAATCAGAAACATAAGAAGAAGCCGTATTTGCCTGATTTGATATAAGCCCCATAACTTCTTTATAAGGATATCTTTCCAGTTCATTAGAGCTGGGAAGATTAAAAAGTTCTTGTATGCTTCCCCCTGTTACAACTAATATATAGGCAGTCCTCCTAAACTCAGGATTTCTCGTCATAAAGTCTAAAGTTTGATATATCCCTGAGCGCGCAAATTTTTCATCTAAAAATATTATTTCGTTATATTGCATAAAAAGGCTCCTTGGCAACTCATCATTTAAATTAGCAAAAGCTTTCGCAAAATCTACACCACTGGCTTGGAAGACAGCATAAGGTTTGCCAGCTGCACTTCCTCCTCCAGTCCCACCGGTACCGCCTCCACCTGCTGTAAGAAGGCCCGGTCTTAAAATTTCTACAATGAGATGTATCATGTCGTCTTTTCCTCTTTCAATACCTAATCCCTGGACAAATGCTAATTGATTTATTTCTCTCTTGTCCCAGCAACCCGTCAGTAAAATGGCAATTGTCAAAATTAATATTATAAATCTTTTCATATTAACCCACATCCTTTCGCTTTGCTCAAGCACAAATTGTAATGAAAGTGTGTTATTGAGCGATATTTTTGATATAATTTCTTTAAAATATATAGATATACTACAAAGCACGGAGGAGGGAGTGGAATTATTTCTACCACTCATTGGACTCAAGTCCGCATATTAACATGTGTAGAATATCTTCTCAAGCACAAATAAGTGTGACTTTGATCACGTACACTAATCATTGTATAAGCAATTCCTTAGTGTTCATGTGCTGGATATTCAGTCAATGTCTATATATTTTAATTTTTATCTCTTTTGGAGGGTTGTTTATGTTAAAAATTGTTCACCCTATCTGCTGCGGCATAGATGTCCACAAAAAATTCCTAGTTGCTGCTATTGCTATTACTGATTCTAATAATGTTACTACTTACGTTAAAAGACGCTTTTCTACCTTTAACTCTGACCTTATTAAGTTAAGGGATTGGCTTCTTAGTTACAATTGTTTCGAAGTCTGCATGGAATCCACTGGTAAGTATTGGATTCCAATCTTTAATGTCCTTGAAAAATCCTGTCATGTTGTTATTGCTAATCCTAAGTATCTCCGTGCCATTAAAGGACAAAAAACCGATGATAAGGATGCTACCTGGATTGCCGATTTATTTAAATTCGATATCGTCCCTTCTAGTTTCGTCCCTCCTAAGGATATCCGCATGTTACGTGAACTTGTTCGCTATCGTTCTAAACTTATTGGACATCGTTCCAGTGAAAAAAAACAGGCTTCAAAATGCCCCCACCGTATCCAACATCGCTTTAGCCTCCGTCGTGAGTGATTCTTTCGGTAAATCTGCTTCTTCTATCATTGAATATATTTTAACTTGCGATACTTTTGACCCTGAATACTGCAAGTCACTTTTACACAAAAGTCTTTATAAAAAGGCTGACGAAGTCATTCAGTCGATTATTGGATACGAATTGAGGGTTGATCAATCAGTCAAGATGAAGGTTTGCAGAAAACACTATGACTTTATCAATCTTTGTGTTTCTGAGTTGGATAAAGCCATTTCTCAATTGGCCAAACCTTATCAAGACTTGATTGATATCTCTGTTACCCTTCCTGGCATAACCGAAAAATCGGCAACTTATATCATCGCTGAAATTGGCACGGATATGACAGTTTTTAAATCTGACAAGCACCTTTGCTCTTGGGCTGGTCTTACTCCTCAAAACAACGAAAGTGCAGGTAAGAAAAAATCTGTCCATGTCTCAAGAGCAGGTGTTTATTTAAAACCTCTCTTAATACAGTGTGCCAATGCAGCAATTAGGGATAAAAAGAATCCTTATTTTAGGCTTAAATATGAACGTATTAAAAAGCGCCGCGGTCATAAACGGGCAATTGTTGCTATTGCTCGTATGATCCTCACTTGTCTCTATCATATGCTTTTGAAAAGGGAACCTTTTAATCCTTCTGACGCCGATTATACTAATATGCCAGAAAAACTTTATCAAAAGCATAAGCAACAATATATTAAGAAAGCTATTAAACTTTTAGAAAAAGAAGGTTGTACTATTATCCCTCCAAAAATTACTTAACATTATATATTACCATTATTTGGCTTTGGGCAGCTTTATTTGGTGCCCTTTTTGTCATGCCCAAATTTAACTATTTTACTTTCACACTATCCTCTTGTATCCTCCTGCCTTACAATATTTTTTCTCTGTATAGTTCGAGGTCTTAATATCTTTGCCCACCATGGTATCCTTATAAGCACATCAGACAACTCTTGAGTCTTACTTGGTGCCATAGGTGCAAGATATGGCACTCCAAAAGATTCTAGTGATGCCATATGAGCTAGTATCATCATAACCACCATTATTATCCCAAAAAACCCTAAAGTCCCAGCCGCAATCATTATGATAAATCTTAAAAGCCTAAAAGTTATGGCTATATTAAAAGCCGGAATTGCAAAGGAAGCTATTCCCGTCAATGCCACCACAATAACCATTGCAGGCGATACAAGTCCTGCTTGCACAGCTGCTTGTCCTATTACAAGACCTCCAACAATGCTCACAGCCTGACCTACTTGCATAGGAAGCCTAATTCCTGCTTCTCTAAGTATTTCAAAAGTGACTTCCATGAATAAAGCCTCTAAAAGAGCAGGAAAAGGTACTCCCTCCCGCTGTGCAGCTACAGAAATAGCCAGTTGCGTAGGTATCATTTCTTGATGAAAAGTAGTCTCTGCAATGTATATTGAAGGAAATAACAAAGCCGTCAGCATAGCTATAATCCTCAAAACTCTAAGAGCTGAAGATAAAAAATATCTCTCATAATAATCTTCCCCTGCTTGAAAAAATTGTACAAAAATTGCAGGAACTGTAAGCACAAAAGGTGAACCATCTACCAATATTGCTACTTTCCCTTCTAAAATTTCTGCACTTACTCTATCCGGCTTTTCAGAATGAGCTATTTGGGGAAAAGGAGAAAAAGGATTATCTTCTATAAATTCTTCTAAATAGCCACTGTCAATTACTCCATCAATTTGAACTTTTTTTAATCTTTTTTTCACTTCTTGAACTACTTTATCCTCTGCAATACTCTTTATATAAGCAATAGAAACATCAGTTTTAGAATATTTACCTATTTTCATATTTTCAATTACAAAATCAGGGTGTTTTATTCTCCTTCTAAGCATAGAAGTATTTATTCTTAAAGTTTCTACAAAAGCCTCTTTAGGACCTCTTACATAGGATTCTGTAGTAGACTCAGCTATATTTCTTCCTTCCCATCCCTTTGTAGAAATGATTAATGCTTTTTCCACTCCATCAATTAAAAGTATTGTCTCTCCAGAAAGTAAGTCGTCTATTATATCTCCAATTTTATCTTTTACATTTACTTCTGAAGTTGTTATAAAATATTCATTTATATAATTAAAGAGTTGGTCATTAGTGTATATGATTTTATTCAACTTTCTTGTCTCTATCATTATTGGCTCTAAAATATTTCGAGTAATTAACAACTTATCTACCATTCCATCTACATATACTAAAAAAGCTTTAACTTTTTTATCTCCTATGCTAATTTGCCTAAAAACCATGTCATTATTCCCTTTTAAAAGCACTTGAAATATATATATATTTTCTTCTAATTCTTTGCTAAGAGTCATGTATTGATAATTTTCTTTTACATACTGTGGATCAGGCAATTTATGGGGCATTTTATACACCTCCAAATATTATTATTTCAAGTTTTTTTTAGAATATTATGTTAGTGTCGGACAAATAATAAAAAAAAATGGGTTTGGGAGTCGGTTATGTTTAAAAGAATGGAACAATATGAAAAGACTTCAGAAAAGAAAATTTCTACAAAACAAATGATATTTTTATTGGTCACAACTGTGATCTCAACAGCAGACGTTTTTTTGCCTTCTTTTGTGGCATTAGCTGCAAAACAAGACTCTTGGATTTCAGTCTTAATATCTTTTGTAACCTCCAGTATTGTCTTTGTCTTTTATTATAAACTAGCAATGCTCTTTAAAGAGGAAATACTTTTTTCTTATGTGGACAAGATAGTTGGAAAATTTATAGGCAAAATAATAGCTTTCCTTTATTTATTGTTTATTTTACACGGTATTTCTTTAGTAATGAGAGAATTAATAGAGATCATGGTCAATGCTTTTATGCCTCACACCCCCCCAATAGTTTTCTATGTAGTCTTGATGATATCAGTAATGTACACCGTCTCAAAAGGTTTTTTAGCAATTGTCAAACTAAATGAGTTTTTATTTCCTTTTGGAATGCTCCTATTGGCATTTGTAATCACTTTGGACCTTCCAAAAGTTGATATGACAAATTTTCTCCCAATACTTGAAGACGGCATAAAACCGCCAATAATAGGTTCAATCCTCATTACTTCCTTCATGCTTGAAACGGTAATAATACTTCTTATATTCCCTCATATCTCAGAAAAAGAAAAGGCTTTAAAAGGAGGGATATTAAGCCTTGGAATATTAGCTCTTAGCATGATGTTGGGAGTTTTAGCAATAGGAATATTTGGAGCAAAAACTGCAGCGAATTTCCAATTTACAGCTTTGGAAATGGTGAGAAATATAAGAATTAGCGATTACATACAGCGATTTGATTCATTGGTAATGGCAATGTGGTTAATGGGAATTTATCTTAAAATTGTAATATTTACTTATCTCTTCGCAAAAGGATTGGCTGAAACGATAAAATCCCCAGATTACCGCTTTATTTTGCTGCCACTTGCTACTTTGTTAATCCCACTTTCCGAAAATGTGTCTGAAAGTTTAGATGGATTGTACACTTATTTTCAAAGATGTTTTCCCTTTGAGGTCTTTTGGTTTGAAGTGTTTTTCCCTATACTTCTTTATATAATCGCAAAAATTAGAAAAATAAAATGAGAGGAATTAGTCTACATTCCTCTCATATATTATTCTTAACCCTTCTAAAGTCAGCATATCATTTACTGTATTAATAGTTTTTGACTCCTCTGCAATCATTTTTGCAAAACCGCCTGTTGCTACTACATATGCATCTGGTGCAAATTCTTCTTTCATTCTACTTACTATATAATCCACCATTCCAACATGTCCATATATGATGCCTGATTGCATGCTGGCCACTGTATTTTTGCAAATAACAGTAGGCGGTTTTGTAAGTTCAATTTTAGGAAGTTTAGCAGTTCTTTGAAAAAGTGCATCAGCAGATATTGCCAATCCAGGAGCAATTATTCCACCTAAATACTCACAATTTTTAGAAATTGCACAAAAAGTAGTAGCTGTACCAAAATCTATTACTATCACAGGGCCTCCATATATTTCATAAGCAGCTACAGCATTTACAATCCTATCTGCCCCTACTTCTTTTGGATTATCATATTTTATGTTTATTCCTGTCCTTATCCCAGGACCCACGATTAAAGGCTTGGTATTGCAGTATTTTATAGTCATTGATTCAAGTGTGTGCATAATAGGAGGTACAACAGAAGAAATTATAACTGCATCTACATCTCTAAGCTTTAAACCATTGTATTCAAAAAGCTGATTTATCAACATCCCATATTCGTCAGAAGTTTTATTCTTGTCTGTAGATATTCTAAAAGAATGCAAGAGTTTCTTCCCTTTAAAAATCCCCATTACAATATTTGTATTTCCTACATCAAAAGCTAAAAGCAAATCCATCACCTTCTTATTAAAATTAAGCAGGCATAAGCCTGCTTGTTATTTATTATACACTTTTTTCAAAGACTTTACTATCATTGTTGTCAATATCACAGCTACAATAATCTCAAATATGCCATTTTTTAAAGCTACAAATAATGCAACCTTAAGTGGCATATATTTTAGAAGCACTGCTAAACCCAAAACACCGATGGTATTTGTTAAAGTACCTAATGCTGCTGCAATACCAACATTTTTAGTTAATTTGTAAGTATAATAAGCTACCACTCCTATAAAAATTCTAGGCAATATGGCAATTATAGGGTCAGCAAAAAGAGGTGTATTTTGCCTTATAAAGCTGGTAAGGCCAAAAATCAAGCCTATAAAAGCTCCTACAATAGGGCCTTCTAATACTCCACCTATAATTGCCGGGATATGCATTGTAGTAGCATTAGCAATCCCTAATGGAATGTAGCCCAAAATAGTGGTAGATAAAACAATAGATATTGCAGCCAACATCCCTGCTACAGTGATCTGCCTTAAAGAAATCTTCGTTAACTTGCCTTTTTCCTTTTCTCTAACTGCTTTAATTTGCAACCTACTCACCCCCGTTCCGGTTCCTTTTCAGGATACCGTTCCGAACGCCCAACAATATTAAATTTTTATCGGTTGTCAGGTTCGAAGACAATACCCGCAACTCTATTTTACCAAAAAAAGTCTTACTCATCAATAATTTTTTAATTCATAGTCACTAAAATATCTCCTGTGTTTACGGAAGAGCCTTTAGAAACATGTATGCTTGCTATAACTCCTTCTTCAGGCGCCATTATTTCATTTTCCATCTTCATAGCCTCTAAAATTACTACGACATCTCCCCGCTTTACCCTGTCACCTTCTTTAACTTTTACATCAAGAATTGTGCCTGGCATAGGCGCAGAAATTACTTTAGAGCCTTTAGCTGCCGGAGAAGGAGCTTCAGCTTTTGAAACTGGCTCTAGAGTCGTCTGAGTTTGAGTTACTTTAGGCTGTGAAACAGTTGCCATTTGTGTTATGTTAGAAACTTCATCCTTCTCTTTTATCTCCTCTACTTCAACTTCATATACTTTGCCATTTACTGTCACTTTAAATTTCTTCACAAAAATTCCTCCTTCAGTTACAATCTTGTTCTCATTTGCTCCTGCCGCCCCACTCTAGCCCAGACTGGAGCAGTCTCTGGAAATCTTACTATAGACTTTACATAAAAAGTACTTGTATCAGCTTGTAGATACAAAGCTATTGCCGCTGTAATTGCAGCGATAAGCTCTGTATCTTCTTCTTTTCCCTCATTTACTTCCTTATCAATACTTTTTACTTCTTCTTTTTCCTCATCACTAAAGACTTTTTTTAAAAACTCCAAAAAACCTTCCATAAAAGCACCACCTTATAGAGGTATATTGCCATGTTTCTTAGGAAGACGACTCTCTCTTTTGCTAGAGAGCATATCAAAAGCTGATATAAGCCTTGGCCTTGTCTCAGAAGGAATAATTACATCATCTACATAGCCACGAGCTGCAGCCCTGTATGGATTTGCAAAATTATCTCTGTATTCATTTATCTTTTGCTGCCTCACTTCTGCAGGATTTTCTGCCTCATTGATTTCATTTTTAAATACAATGTTTGCTGCTCCTTCTGGACCCATAACCGCAATCTCTGCCGTAGGCCATGCAAATACTATGTCAGCCCCTAAGTCTTTGCTGCACATTGCAAGATAAGCACCACCATAAGCTTTTCTCACAATTAAAGTCACTTTTGGTACAGTAGCCTCAGAATAAGCGTAAAGCATTTTTGCCCCATGTCTTATTATCCCGCCATATTCCTGATTTGTCCCAGGCAAAAATCCAGGTACGTCAACTATGCTTAGTATGGGAATGTTAAAAGCATCACAAAAACGAATAAATCTTGCTGCTTTATCAGAGGCGTTTATGTCAAGCACTCCTGCTAATACTCTTGGTTGATTTGCCACAATTCCTATTGTCTTTCCATTAAGTCTTGCAAAAGCTGTGATGATATTTTCTGCGTACATCTCTTGTGACTCTAAAAATTCTCCATTGTCGACTATTTCTCTTAATAATTCTTTCATGTCATAAGGCTTATTAGGATTGTCTGGAATTATCTCCATAAGTCTTTGAGAAACTCTATTGGGATTATCCCCTGTCTCGTATTGTGGTGGGTCTTCTAAGTTGTTAGAAGGTAAATAACTCAATAAATTCCTCACCATCTTAAGAACTTCTTCATCATTTGGACCCCTAAAATGAGCAACACCGCTTAATCTATTGTGAGTTATTGATCCTCCCAATTCTTCAGGAGTAACTTCTTCTCCAGTTACAGCTTTTATAACTTGTGGACCTGTTATAAACATTTGACTAGTTTTGTCTACCATAAAAATAAAATCTGTCAATGCCGGTGAATAGACGGCCCCTCCCGCACTTGGACCCATTATCACTGAAATTTGAGGTATAACGCCGGAGGCTAAGGTATTTCTGTAAAATATGTTTCCATAACCTGAAAGAGCATCTACTCCCTCTTGTATGCGAGCACCTCCTGAGTCGTTAAGACCTATTATAGGTGCTCCCATCTTCATTGCCATGTCCATCACTTTAGTTATTTTTTTTGCATGATATTCTCCTAATGAACCACCTAATACAGTAAAGTCCTGCGCATATACATATACCAATCTTCCGTCTATCGTACCGTAACCTGTTACAACTCCTTCTCCAGGATATTTTTGCTTTTCCATCCCAAAGTCATAACACCGATGCTCTACAAAAGGGTCTATTTCTACAAAACTGTCCTTGTCAAGAAGCTTATATATTCTCTCTCTTGCAGTCAATTTTCCCTTTTCGTGCTGAACAGCTATTCTCTTAGCTCCTCCACCTTCTAAAACTTTTTCTTTCCTTCTTTTAAGTTCTTCTATCATATCATGGACGCTCATACAATTTCCTCCTTATAGCCTTACTGCAACTTAATAGTAGCAGTTATTATTAGTACCTCCCAAAATAATATACCACATACATTCCAAATACACAATAAATTTAATCCCTCTGGCAAAGCTCTAAAAGAACTCCATTTGTACTTTTAGGATGTACAAAAGCTATTTTAGCACCTCCAGCTCCATATCTCGGTACCTCATCTATAAGTTTAATTCCCTTTTGTTTTAATTCTTCCAAAGTCTTTTCAATATCATCTACTTGAAGGGCAATGTGCTGTATACCCTCTCCCCTTTTTTCTATAAACTTTGCTATAGGGCCATCATCGGAAGTAGACTCCAAAAGCTCTATCTCACTATCTCCTACTGGAATAAAAGCTGTCTTTACCTTTTGCTCTTCTACTACTTCTACCCCTGTTATTTCAAGACCTAATACATCTTTATAAAATTTTGATGCTTCTTCAATACTTTTAACCGCAATACCTATGTGGTCAATTTTTTTTATCATTTTAATACCTCCTCATAAAATCTAATTAAAAACATCTTTGTACAATTCATCTGCAAAAGTGTAAGGGTCTATTTTTTTATCTATCACCTGTTGCAGCCTAGATGAAAATTCCTTTTCTTGAATTTTGTCAAAGATATTCTTCATCAATTTATTTTTTATGCTTTCAATTATTTCCATTTTTAATCTTTCAATTCTCCTTTCTTGAAAAGTTCCACTTTCTATCAAATAACTTTTATGGTCATCAATTTTATCAATAAGTTCATCAATCCCTTTATTTTCTTGCGCAGCCACTTTTACTACCGGTGGTCTCCAATCTTTTTTTTCATCCAAATCCAACATCATATTAAGTTCAACTACAGTTTTGTCTGCTCCCTCTTTGTCACATTTGTTTACGACAAAAATATCCCCTATTTCCATGATTCCAGCTTTTATAGCTTGTACATCGTCCCCCAAGCCTGGGGCTAAAACCATCACTACTGTATCGGCAATTTTTACTATGTCAATCTCTGACTGGCCTACTCCCACTGTCTCTATAAAAATGTAATCCATGCCGGCTATATCTAAAATTCTCGCTGCCATATATGTCCCTTTGGAAAGACCACCAAGATGACCTCTTGTGCCCATGCTCCTTATGTAAACATTAGGATGCTGAGATAAATCCTGCATTCTTATCCTGTCTCCTAAAAGTGAACCCCCTGTAAAAGGGCTAGTGGGGTCTACTGCTATTACTCCTATTTTTTTACCTACATCAACTAAATTTTTAATTAATTTGTCTGTCAATGTGCTCTTACCAACACCCGGCGGCCCGGTAATGCCTATAATATAAGCATTACCAGACCTTTCATAAAGCTTTTTTATTATCTCTTTGGCTTTATCCTCATAGTTTTCCGCATAAGTTATAGTTCTGGCAATAGCCCTTTTATCCCCTTTTATCAAAAGTTCTTCTAAGTTCTCCATTTTTATACCGCCCTATTGACATGTTGTTTTATATATTCAATCACTGCAGAGGTAGGCGTACCGGGTGTAAAAATTTCCGCTATTCCATTCTCTTTCAAAAAAGGTATGTCTTCTTCGGGAATGATTCCTCCTCCTATTACTAGTATGTCATCTGCTCCTCTTTCTTTTAAAAGCTTGGTTATCTTGGGAAATAAAGTGTTGTGAGCTCCTGACAAAATGCTTAAAGCTACAACATCTACGTCTTCTTGTATGGCAGCTTCTGCAATTTGCTCAGGAGTTTGCCTAAGCCCTGTGTATATCACTTCCATTCCCGCATCTCTTAAAGCTCTTGCAATTACTTTTGCTCCCCTGTCGTGACCGTCTAATCCCGGCTTTGCCACTAATACTCTTATAGGTCTGTCCATATTTATCCTCCTTTACAGTATAATCTGCTGCTGATATTCTCCAAAAACAGAACGCAGCACATCTGTAATTTCACCTAATGTCGCATATTCCCTTACTGCATCTAATATCCAAGGCATCAAGTTGTCGTCTCCTTCTGCAGCTTTTTTCAAGGCCTCTAAAGTCTTTTTCACACTGGCATTGTTTCTCATTTCTTTTACTTTAGCGATTTTTTGTTTTTGCAATTCTTCTACAGCAGGGTCTACTTTTAAAAGCCCTTTTGGCGGCTCCTCTTCAATTTGGAATTTGTTAAGCCCTACTATTACTCTTTCACCAGATTCTATTTCTTTTTGATATCTATATGCACTTTCTTGTATTTCTTTTTGTATATATCCCAAATCAATAGCTCTTGCCGCTCCTCCTAATTCATCAATTTTCTTTATATATTCAAAAGCCCTCTTTTCAATTTCATCCGTCAATTTTTCAACATAGTAACTTCCGGCCAATGGATCTGGAGTCTCACAAACACCACTTTCATAAGCAATAATCTGCTGCGTCCTTAAGGCAATTCTCACTGAATCTTCTGTTGGAAGAGCAAGAGCTTCATCTCTACTGTTTGTATGTAGTGACTGAGTACCTCCTAAAACCGCAGCCAAAGCTTGAATAGTAACTCTGACAATATTGTTGTCTGGTTGTTGCGCAGTAAGAGTGGAACCTGCCGTTTGTGTGTGGAATCTCATCATCATTGACCTTGGGTCTTTGGCGTTAAATCTTTCTTTCATTATCTTTGCCCACATTCTTCTTGCTGCCCTAAATTTAGCGACTTCTTCGAAAAGGTCGTTGTGGGCATTGAAGAAAAAGGACAATCTTGGAGCAAACTCATCCACATCAAGACCTGCTTTTATGGCTGCCTCTACATAAGCTATCCCATTTGCCAAAGTGAAGGCCACTTCCTGTACTGCTGTTGCTCCTGCTTCTCTTATGTGATAACCGCTTATACTTATGGTATTCCACTTAGGAACATACTTGGAACAATACTCAAAAATGTTAGTGATAAGCCTCATAGAAGGACCTGTTGGGAAAATATAAGTTCCACGAGCCACATATTCTTTTAAAATATCGTTTTGAATAGTCCCATTCAACTTATCTGGAGATACCCCTTGCTTTTCTGCAACTGCAATGTACATTGCAAGAAGTATTGCAGCAGGTGCATTAATCGTCATAGAAGTACTGACTTTGTCGAGAGGAATGCCGTCAAAGAGAATTTCCATGTCGTAAAGTGAATCTATGGCTACACCGACTTTACCAACTTCTCCTTCAGCCATTGGATGGTCAGAATCATAGCCTATCTGTGTAGGTAAGTCAAAAGCTACGCTCAAACCTGTCTGCCCTTGAGACAAAAGATATTTAAACCTTTTATTCGACTCTTCTGCAGTTCCAAATCCTGCATATTGCCTCATAGTCCAAAATTTGCCTCTATACATAGTAGGCTGTACGCCTCTTGTATAAGGATATTCTCCTGGAAAACCAATCTTTTCGAGATAATCTATATCACTTATGTCGTAAGGTGTGTAAATCTCCTTAATCTCTATCCCAGACGAGGTCTTGAACTCCTTTTTCCTCTCAGGAAACTTAGTTAACACCTTTTGCCTTTGATTGACTTCCCATTCTTCTTTCTTGCGCTTAATTTTTTCTAATTCTTCCTTGTCAACCATAAAAAACCCTCCTTTAATTTTCCCCTTAACATTATAACACAAATTTTTAACAAATGTTTACCTTTTCATTAGAAGTTTCTTTTTTAGCAAAAAAGCGGCCAAAGAGAAGACCTCTTCGCCGCCTATCTAGACATTTCCTCAATAACACTTTTTAATTCTTCTACAACTTCATTAAGCCCAAAATAGCCCTTTTGCATCTTAAGTTTTGCCAAAAGCCTTTGATATTGTCTTAATGTTCCCATTATAATAACGTCAGATTTTTCAACACTCATATTTACGCAACCTCTTGCTACAGCTGCTTCTCCTCCTATAGCTAGCATCTCCTGTTTTATTATGTTAGCAGCTGCTGGATGTACATCAAAGAGCTTGACAACCCTGAAAACGGCTTTTGGTGCCATAATATCTACAGAAATTTCTTCAGCTTTTATTTGGCTAAGTTCCTTTTTCGCCTGTGACAAATTTTGTATATCTAATATTTCTTTTTTCATCTACTTTCATCTACACTCCCTTAAAACAGTCCTGTTATTCTTCCGTTTTCATCAATGTCTATGTTTTCTGCTGCAGGATGCTTTGGAAGGCCTGGCATTGTCATTATATCTCCTGTGAAAACCACAACAAATCCTGCACCCCTTGAAACTCTCAATTCTCTTACTGTTATCTTAAATCCTCTTGGACGGCCTAAAAGTTTAGGGTCATCAGAAAGAGAATATTGAGTTTTTGCCACAACTATTGGCATCTTGTCAAAGCCTAGTCTTTCAAGGTTTGCTATATCTTTAAGAGCAGAAGCAGTATATTCTACTCCATCAGCTCCATATATTTCTGTTGCAATTATGTGCAATTTATCTTTAATTGGAAGTGTTTCATCATACAAAACGTGGAAGTTGGAAGGTGTCTCACAAGCTTTCACAACTTTTTCAGCTAACTCTATTCCGCCTTCTCCTCCTTTTTCCCAAACTTCCGCTGCTGCCATATCTACTCCCATTTCTTCGCAGGCCTTTCTTACCTCTTCAATTTCCCTTTCAGTATCAAAAACAAACCTGTTGAGAGCTACAACCACTGGTACCCCAAATTTCCTCACATTTTCAACTTGCTTTTCAAGATTTTCTATTCCTCTTCTTACTGCTTCCACATCTTCTTTTTGTAAGTCTTCCTTCTTAACTCCTCCATGCATCTTTAAAGCTCTTACAGTCGCTACTATGACGGCTGCATTGGGTGTTAGTCCTCCAAACCTTGACTTTATGTCAAAGAATTTTTCAGCCCCTAAATCAGCACCAAAGCCTGCCTCTGTTACAAGATAATCCGCCAATTTCAAACCATATTTAGTGGCAATTAAGCTATTACATCCATGAGCAATATTTGCAAAAGGCCCTCCATGAACAAATGCTGGAACGTTTTCAATCGTCTGCACTAAATTAGGCTTTATAGCATCTTTTAATAAGACTGTCATAGCTCCATCGGCCTTTAAGTCTCTTGCAGTTACAGGATTGCCATCTTTATCATATGCTACAATTATGTCGCCAATTCTTCTTTTTAAATCCATCAGGTCTCGAGCTAAACACAAAATTGCCATTATTTCCGACGCCACAGTTATTATAAAACCATCTTGTCTTGGATATCCATTTGCTTTTCCTCCAAGTCCTACTATTACTTCTCTTAAAGCCCTATCATTCATGTCCATAGCTCTTTTCCATGTAATAGTCCTTATGTCAATATTAAGTTCATTTCCATGATGGATGTGATTGTCAATCATAGCAGCTAGTAGATTATGAGCAGCAGTAATCGCATGTAAATCTCCTGTAAAGTGTAAATTTATGTCCTCCATAGGTACAACTTGAGAATATCCTCCCCCAGCCGCTCCACCTTTTATTCCCATAGAAGGTCCTAATGAGGGCTCCCTCAAGGCTATCATGGCTTTTTTACCTATTTTGGCAAGAGCCTGTCCTAATCCTACAGTAAGTGTAGTCTTACCCTCGCCTGCAGGGGTGGGAGTTATCGCTGTGACAAGAATAAGCTTGCCATCTTTTCTGTCCTTTATTTTCTCCCATAACGCAGGAGAAATTTTTGCTTTATACTTGCCGTAGTATTCTAAGTAATCTTCATCAATGTCTAACTTTTTTGCAACATCCCTTATATGAAGCATTTTCGCTTCTTGAGCTATTTCAATATCAGTTTTCATATTTTCCCCTCCAGCTTTTCATTTATCACCTAAAATTATTTTTACAAGTGTACCTTTACCTTTTTTACTAAAAATTTTAATATCTCCATTGTACATCTCTGCTATGCTTCTGCAAATCGCAAGTCCTAATCCTGTTCCTTCTTTCTTAGTTGTAAAAAGTGGCTCAAGAACTCGTTTAAGATATTTTTTCTCTATACCACCTCCATTATCCGCAACCCTTATTATTATCTTTTTTGTGTGATGATTATATTTTGTATTCAATATTATTTTACCATTCTCTTCAATAGCGTGAAGGGAATTTTGTACAATATTTAAAATAAGCTGTTTAAGATGATTTTTGTTCATTTTCACAAGTGGAACATCGCCAAAACGCTTTTCTATTTTAACCCCTTTTTTGGTAGCTTCCGCTTCAAAAAGAAGCAAATACTGATTTATAACAGTATTTATGTCTATTTCAGCTTCCCCTTCTTCTTCACTGTTTCTCACTATGCCAAGGTAATTTTTTATTAAGCCCAATACTCTATTTACCTCATCTAAAATAGTCTCATAATAAGTAGAACTATCTGGATGCTTAGCCTGTAAAAGCTGTATAAAACCTTTTATAGAAGTTAGAGAATTTTTTATCTCATGAATAGTTGTTGCCGCAAATTCCCCAGCAATTGTGTATTTCTCAGTTTGCTCAATCAATTTTTTATATTTTAAATCCTCAGTTATATTCTTTACAGTGATAACTTTCCAATGGTCATTATTTAGCTTACCATACTTTAGTAAAAGCACTCTTTCTTCAATATTATTTTTGGAAGGAATTACAATTTTCTCACCTTTGACTAATCCTTCTTCTGATGCATTGAGATCGTATTTTTTTATAATTTCGAAAAATTTTTCATTTACAAATCTCGTATATTTTATACCAAATAATTCACAAGCCTTGTTATTTATATAAACTACGTTGAATTTGCCG
The DNA here is from genome assembly GCF_003722315.1 of Thermoanaerobacter ethanolicus JW 200. Lineage (NCBI taxonomy): Bacteria > Bacillati > Bacillota > Clostridia > Thermoanaerobacterales > Thermoanaerobacteraceae > Thermoanaerobacter > Thermoanaerobacter ethanolicus. The sequence continues at coordinate 2,850,592 of NZ_CP033580.1, forward strand.
TCAACTACTATAACTCCTTCTTCTGTAATATCCATAACATCTGTAGGACTTTTAAACAAATTAAAATAATGTCCTGGTTCTATTTTAAAATAATTTCTCAATTTTACAAAACCTAAATAGGCTATTTTATCCCCTGCAGTGTTAGTTATAGAACTCAACCTTATGCTAAATGACATTTTTATGTTATATTTTGCTGTAAGCTCTATAATAAGCCCATCCTCATAGGGCCCTATTTCCTTATACTTTAAGATATGGTAAAAAAAATAATCATAATTTTCTACATCATCAACACTATACCCCAATATCTCAAGAAGCCTCTTATTTATGTAGACCACTTTGCCACTTAAATCTTTCAATATAAAAAAATCATGGGCATTATCCAAAAGATTACATATCCATTGCAACGGATTTTTGCTAGAATCAGAAGGTTTGTATAACTTCACGGTATCCCCCCTTTTTCTCCCTTATCTTTTGTTTAAAAATTTCCTTTTACTAATATATTAGACACAAAGTTATAAAAATCCTTCTTCTTTTCAATAATTTTTTTATTGTTAACTAAAACTTTTGTAAAAAAATAATGTATAAGTCTTACGACTTATACATTATTATGCAAACTGCACCCCATTTATCTCTTCTCCATGAAAAACTTTTTCAAACTCTTCTGCATTAAGTTTCTCTTTCTCAATCAAAGCCTTTGCAACTCTATGGAGCTTATCCATATTGTCTTTTAAAAGGGTTTCTGCTCTTTTATATGCCTCCTCAATTATCCTTTTTATTTCTCTATCTATCTCGGCAGCAACTTCTTCACTGTAATTTCTCGTTCTTCCTAAATCACGCCCTAAAAATACTTCTTCACTTCTCGTACCAAAAGTCATAGGCCCTAATCTTTCACTCATGCCATACTCTGTAACCATCTTTCTCGCAATATTTGTAGCTCTCTCAATGTCATTTTGTGCTCCTGTGCTTATATCATTTAGCACTAAACTCTCTGCCACACGCCCACCTAAAAGGTGAACTATCTCATCCATCATCTCGGACTTTGACATATAGTATTTATCTTCTTCCGGAAGAAGCATAGTATATCCTCCAGCTCTTCCTCTTGGAATTATTGTAACCTCGTGAACAGGTGGGGTATTAGGTAAAAGCTTAGCGACAACTGCATGGCCTGCCTCATGGTATGCCACCAATTTTTTGTCTTTCTCAGACATAATCCTACTTCTTTTTTCAGGCCCTGCTATAACTCTTGTTATGGCCTCCTCCAGCTCTGCCATAGTTATCTGCTTAAGTCCTCTTCTCGCCGCCAATAAAGCTGCTTCATTCATGAGATTCTCAAGGTCTGCTCCAGTAAATCCTGGAGTTCTTCTCGCTAGCACTTGCAAAGATACATCAGGAGCCAATGGCTTATTCCTCGCGTGTATTTTTAAAATTTCTTCTCTTCCTTTTATATCAGGAATACCAACAGTAATATGCCTGTCAAATCTTCCTGGTCTTAAAAGAGCAGGGTCTAATATATCTGGCCTGTTTGTTGCGGCAATCACAATTATACCTTCGTTGACACTGAAACCATCCATTTCAACTAACAATTGGTTCAGTGTCTGTTCTCTTTCATCATGTCCGCCACCTAAACCTGCACCTCTTTGTCTTCCCACTGCATCTATTTCATCAATAAAAACAATACAAGGCGCATTCTTTTTGGCTTGATCAAATAAATCTCTTACTCTTGCAGCACCTACACCAACAAACATTTCTACAAAATCAGAACCGCTTATGCTAAAAAATGGAACCCCCGCTTCTCCTGCTACAGCTTTTGCGAGAAGGGTTTTTCCTGTACCTGGAGGCCCTACTAAAAGAACCCCTTTAGGTATTCTGGCTCCTAACTCAATAAATTTTTTAGGGTATTTTAAAAATTCAACAATTTCTTGTAATTCTTCTTTTTCTTCATCCGCTCCTGCCACATCATTAAAAGTAACTCTTTTGTCTTTATCAGTAACCATCCTTGCTCTACTTTTACCAAAAGACATCACTTTGCTTCCTCCCCCACCTTGTGCCTGTTGCATAAAAATATACCAAAATATAACCAAAACAATAATCAAAAACAAGGAAGGAAGCATCTGAACCCACCAAGGTGGACCTACTTGCGGTTCATTTTTAAAGTCTAATTTTCCCTCTAAAATATATGGATTTACAAAATTCATAAAATTTGTCACATCCGGAATACTGCTCTTAAACTCTGTCCCATTTTTTAAAGTTCCTTTAACTTCATTTCCCGCAAGAGTGATGCTTTTTACTTGGTTAGAGTTAATATACCTAATTAACTCTCCATAATCTATATTTGCTAGCGGTGGTGTACTTTGAGAGTACAACTGTACCATAGCATAAATAGCTATAAAGATTAGCAAATAGAGCACCATGCTTCTAATTATCTTGTTATTATCGTTCAAATAAGGCCCCTCCTTCAAACAAGTCCAACTACCTTTAATCTATAATATCATATCTCCTTTAAAAAACCAAATCATTTATACAGCTCTGGCTTTAAAACCCCTATAAATGGGAGATTTCTGTATTTTTCATCAAAATCTAATCCATAACCAACTACAAATTTGTCAGGAATTTTAAATCCACAATAATCTACTTTAACGTCTGCTTCTCTTCTTTCAGGTTTATCTAAAATAGTGCAAATTTTTAAACTTCTAGGTTTTCTTTCTAATAAAGTCTTTCTTAAATAAGAAAGTGTTAAACCGCTATCTATAATATCCTCAACTATGAGCACATCTTTCCCTTCAATGTTTATGTCATGGTCTTTAATTATTTTTACTATTCCAGAAGACTGAGTAGAAGAACCATAACTGGAGACTGCCATAAAATCTATTGATAAAGGTAAATCTATCGCACGAGATAAGTCTGCCATAAACATTATTGCTCCTTTTAAAACCCCAAGGAGGACAAGGTCTTTCCCTTGGTAGTCTTTTGTAATTATTTGTCCTAACTCTTTCACTTTTTCTTTTAATTGCTCTTCCGTAATCAAAATCTCCTGTATATCTTGTGTTGGACTCGACATAAATTTAACCTCCTCTTTTTTTATTTTATCCTTTGGTATACTCTATCACAAGGACATTTTTTGTATTTTCATCTACTTTAAATTTATCACTCATTCTATAACCTACAACCCACACAATTTCATTGTCTATGGCTAATAAAGGAATGCTATCTCTTATTTCGCGGGGTATTTTCTCGTCAATAAAAAATTCTTTTAATTTTTTACTCCCCCCCAGGTTAAGAGGAGAAAAAATATCCCCTGCTTGCCTATTTCTAACTACCACATCTTCCTGTATTTTATCATAGTCAAAAAATTTCGTGTATTTTCCTATGTTAAGTTTTTTTATTTCTTCAATCCCTAAAACACTAGTTTTAAATTGCCCAACACCACATATCTTAGTAATTCCAGGAATATTTAATTTTGCCCAAAAAGTCTTGGCCTCTTTTTCTTTTACTTTTCTCATTATAAGATTATTATAGCTTTTTAAAGCCTCAATTTCAAAGGGTAAATCAATTTTTGAGGAAGTTGGTTTGTCTAAAAGGCTTAAAACATCCTCTACATGGATGTATTCTAATCCATAAATATCTCCTTTTAATTTTTGGTACATAAGCCTAACTAAGCGTCGCTGAATAGCTGGATGCTGTGCCCTCAGTTTTTTTATATCAGCAAAAATTTCCTCTTGATTAAAATAGCAAACCTCATTAAAAATCTTTTCACACTCTTTTTCTAAATAGTCATTCTCCTCTAAAATAATTTTTGCCATCCTGTAGATATTTTCTATTATATCTACTTCAAAAGTTTCATTTATATAGGGAATTAATTTAAGTCTTACTTTATTTCTCTTATATAAATCTTCATAATTTGTAAAATCTATTATCGGCTTTAAATCTTTTTCCTTGATGTAATTCTCTATTTCTTCCCTTTCTATTTCAATGAGAGGCCTTATTATATTTCCATTTACCGGTTTTATTCCAATGAGGCCAGCCATTCCAGAACCTCTTATTAAATTTAAAAAAACTGTTTCCACTACGTCGTTCTTATTATGGGCTACTGCTATTTTATTACCCTTAACTTCTCTTAATACTTCCTCAAAAGCCTGATACCTCACATATCGTCCAGCCTCTTCTTCCGAATATCCCATTTCTTTGGCTATTTTTTTTACATCTTTTTCAAATAAAAAAAATGGGAGTTTCAGTTTGCGGCACATATCTTCAACAAATTGCGCATCCCTTTTAGCTTCTTCTCCTCTTATCATATGATTAACATGTACTACATACAACTTAAGATTAAATAAATCTTTTAAATTGTATAAAATATCCAGCATACACAAAGAATCAGGTCCGCCGGAAACCCCCATTACAATTTTATCATTTGCCTCAATCATTTTATACCTTTTAATTGTTGAAATAACCTTATCAATCATTTCTTAACCCCTTATAGCGATATATACTCATGTTATATAATGATTATATAATATCCTCCTTTTTAAATCAAACCTCTTTTTATATTCCTACTATATTTTCGGCATTTATCTCTTTTTCTTCAAAGAAAAGAATAAGTTTTTCCATTTCAAAGTCCATTAGCGTTTTTGCATAAGCTACGTACAAATCAATTTTACCTTTTCTTTTGTTAAGATATTTAAAAAGTTTTCTTTTATTATTTATAACATAATTTACCTCTCCTTTGCTTATTTCTAACAAAAGAGCAAGTTTTAGATCTACATACTCACTTAAATTTGCGACATAATTTATAATTTGCACTTTTATATAAGGATGCATTTTTTCTAAACTTTTGCCACTAATATTTTTTATACTCTGGTCAATAACATTTTTTAAAGTCAATTTCACAGATTCTTCTACCACTTTGGACAAAGTTTTATCTAAAAGCTGAATAGATGTATAACATCTTATTCCCCCTAATTTTTCAATTGTCTCCATCATCTTCTCATTAAAGCTTTCCTTTTCTAATAAACTTATGACATTTACAATCACACCTCTTTTTCTCATCATCTCTATAATTTGCTCCCATTTTGCTGACAAATCAGTTATATCGCCGTCAGTAATAATGACCATTTCTTTTAAAATTATAGACACAAAAACCCCTCCACAAAAGTATTCCTTTAATCGCCTCGATATATTGTCTCCACATTGTGGAAGGGTTATTCCAATTTATTAACTTTTATATTTTCTTCCATACCTTTGAAACCAAAATTGTCATATCGTCCTTTGGAGTATTATTACACAATTCCAAACATTTTTTCATTAACGCATCTGCCATATCCTGAGGATTCCTCGTGTTGATTTCACTAATTAACCTTGAAAATTCTACTTCTTTATCCTTCTCAAAACACTCCAACACTCCATCAGTGACTAAAATCACAAAATCTCCATCTTTTAATTTTCTTTCATGTATATCTGCCTCTATATCTTCCAAAATGCCAATGGGCAAAGAACTGGATTCTATAATCTCAACCTCATTCCCTCTTTTTATAAAGGTAGCACAAGAGCCAATTTTTATAAATTCTGCTTCTCCAGTGAACTTGTCCAGAAACATTATATCCACAGTAGAAAACATTTCTTCTGCAGACCGCAAAGCCAAAATAGAGTTTAATGTTTGAATAACTAAATGTTTATCAAAGCCTGCCTCTATAAATTTCTCCAGCAAAGAAATGGTAGTAGTGCTCTCTGCAGCCGCTTTATATCCAATCCCCATTCCATCGCTTAAAGCTGCCATATATTTTCCATCTTCTAAGTCCATAAAAGAATAAGTATCTCCAGAAATCTTGGCTTTTGACTTACTAACTCTGCTTATACCCGTTAAGACTTGCAAGCTCTCTGCTTTTGTAAGAGTAAGTACACATCTTCCATTGTGGTCTATAGAGCATAACCTACTTTTTCTCTCATATCTTTCCCCCATAATTTCAGATACAATAGGGACAATCTTTTTGTCACATTCCTTAGCAAAACATGCCTTTTTATATATTTTTACGTTAACATTTTCGTCTCCTGTGTCATAAATTAGCACATCTTCCACAGGTATGCCCTTTTTGTCCAATTCCACCATCATTATTTGTTCTAATTCATCTTTAAAAGTGACATTCATGCTAATATCACTAGCCATATTAGATATTGCATCAGCAACTCCTTTTAACTGAGTAGCAATAAGTCCTTTAGCATCTTTTAGCCTTTCTCTCCACTGCATGCTTATTTTGTAAATGCCTAAGTAATATTTAGTTGTACTCATAAGTTCAGAAAATCTTATACATTTTCTATACAGTTTATTGTCCTCAATACTACTATTTTTTTCAAGATGTTCTATCAACTCAAACATGCTTTTATAAGTATTGTAAAACTCCTTGTCCCAACAAGTTTTATACATGACACATTGAGTACAGGTCTTATTGGCAATTTCCTCAAACAAATAAGAAATATCTTTGTGGTCTAATACTTTTTCATTTACTTGTTTAAAACTTTTAGAGAGCTCTTCAAATACTTGAGAATACTCTTTAAGTTTGCCTGTCACTACTTCTTTTAATTTTTCATTGTAATTTCTGTTGTTTAAATTTTTATTACCCTTTACTATTTCCTCCGCCTTTACTATGTACTTCTTAGGAAGTGCTACAAACATTAAAGAAGCTAACACAATATCATAAGGATTTACAAGCATATCCACAGTTGAAGTTACATAAAATGTAATAATAAAAATGGCAGTTAAAAAGCCTATAATAACTCCAATTCTATGCAATTTTTTCAAACTACCGGCCAACAAGCCTGCAAATCCAAAAAGCCCTATGGAGACTGGCATTTGGAAAAAAGATAAGCTTCCAAGAAGCCCCATAGTTGTGCCGATACTTGCTCCTACTCCAGCCCCACCTATATAAGAGGCTAAAAGTATTATAAATATCCCTAATATCCCATTGAGAGTAAATTTCCACACATTCAAATGATTCATTCCTAGAATAAATAGCCCTATAAATATACTCAAAGATATCAACTCTTCATTGGAAACAATTTTTCTGTTTATATTCAAAATAAATGAAACAGCGTGGTTAAAAATAAAAACCATTAACATTGCAGTGACAGACTCATATAGGCTCATCATAATGTCAAAAAGCAAAAAGCCATAAATATAGCTGAATATAAGATCTGCGCTAAAAAGAGAAATAAAAGTAATGAAAGAGGTTTTAATAATATTTTGAGGTTTAATTTTTAGAAGCCCTTCTAATGAAAAGATCAAAACAAGCGCTAAAAGGTATTTAAAACTATTGACATTGGGTAAAGTTAATATTCCCAACCATACTCCTATTCCTGTTAAAAGATATCGCTTTTTATACATTAAAAGAGTTGCAAAAAAAGCAATGCCGAAAGGCAAAAGACTATTGAAAATAACAGCTCGCCCTATAAAAAAGCTTATAACTGACAATAATATAATCTGTTGAATGTTTTTAGAAAGATTTTTTTGAGTATTTTCTGTCAAGGGAGTTTTTATAACTCTTTTATAAGGTAAAATATTTATATTTTGCATAAAAAAACCACCACCTCTTGTTTTTTTCTAAATTATAGCATCATGGTGATGGTTTTATTTGTTAATTTTTGCTATATATGTAATTTTTCTTTCGACATAAAAAATAATGTCGCACCTTTGTGCGACATTTTAGACTGTAGACAAACTTTCGTAAAGGAGATATTTTGCATAAGGAGCGACTTGTTACAAAGCGGTAACAAAACTTAGCAAGACCGAGGGTGGAGGCAGGGCCGAAGCCATGGATGGCGGAGGCGGGTACCTTAAGGCATGGATGCCGATTGTGCCCGGTACCCTGCCGGAACCCGAAGGTCGAGCTTTAGTTTTGTCGTTTTGGAACATCGGAGCGACGATGCAAAATATCTCCTTTGAATATTTTTTAACTTTGTCAACAAACTGTAATGTCGCACCTTTGTGCGACATTTTATTTCTTAACTTAAATGGTGACCCCGACGGGATTCGAACCCGTGTTGCCGCCGTGAAAGGGCGGTGTCTTAACCTCTTGACCACGGGGCCACAAAAGACATTACTTATTTTATCATATTTTCATGTCTTGTCAACGATAAATTTTTCCTTAATAATTGTCATTTTTTGGATATAAAAATATCTGTCCTTTCTGACTTTTTTATTTCTCCTATTAAAGCATATTCGACTTCTAAATACTTTGCAATATCTTCAATGCTTATATTTGCTTCATGATAGCTTCCTCTTTCTTTGTGTCTTTCAGCAACAACTTTCCTCCCATATTCGTTTAATTCGGATATAAGAATACTACCGCCTTTTTTACAGACCCTCACCATCTCATCCAGTACCTTTTTATAATCCCTCATGTGATGCATGGCATTGTATGTAGCCACAACCTCAAAGGTTTCATCTAAAAATGGAAGATTGTGAGCATCTCCCTGAAGTAGCAAAATATTTTCCAAAGTTACACTTTCTTTCAAAAGGTCTTCTGCTCTTTTTAAAGCATCTTTACTCTCATCAATAGACACGACTTGATATCCGTATTCAGCCAAAGCGGCTGCCATTCGTCCCCGTCCTGTACCAATATCAAGAGCTTTTCCACTTCCTCTGCCTAACATTTCCACAGCTTCTTTTACATCTCTCTCCATAGTTTCACCTCAAAAACTTTTTATATTTATTATCTCTCTTTTTGTACTTTAATAAAACGCAAAAACATGCTATACTAATTAAAGTACTAATAAAATCACTCCTCTATAATAAATGCGGTATTTTTATACCGCATCCTTTTTGGACTAATATATGCCCCCGTATGGTATAGGGTTACGTTAAAAGTATATCACATTCTCTATGTAATGTAAATACAGAATTTCAGTGTGTTTCTTCTGAAGAAATAATCGGTTGAGACACTTTTCCAAAATAATTTGTCCCCCATACTCCTATCAATATCATAATAGCTCCTATTATATGATACCAATAAAAAGCTTCACGTCGTATGGTGATCCCCGCTATTACCGAAATTACTGTGGTCAAATTTGCAAAAACTGAAGCTTGAGATGCAGGCAATTTTGAAAGAGCGTAATTGTTTAAAAAATACGCTACAACAGAAGATAAAACACCTAGATATAGCACAGGAATAAGTACTCTGTAATCAGTTAAATCCCTGAAATAGTCAGAAATAGGATAGCCTTTTGCTAATCTATCAATTAAATTTAAAAAATTGAAAGAAATTGCGGCAAACCACATCATGACAAAGGTTATCTCAATAGGTGAAAATTCTAAAGAAGACTTTCTTGCTAAAATACTGTAAAAAGCTGCAGATAAGACTGCTACTAAAAGATATACAAAACCTATAATTGACGTATTACGGCTTTCAACACCTGTCATAAAAATTATAAAAGCAACTCCTGTAACAGACAAAAGAATAAAGAAAAGCTGATACAAAGAAGGCCTTTCCTTTAAAAATACCGCCGCCAAAGCGGTAACAGCAACAGGAATTAAAGCTATCATCAAACCAGAAAGAGAAGAGGATGTATATTTTACACCATATGTTTCAAATATAAAATACACAACAGGCTCTGATAGAGACAATAAAAACAATGGCCACAGATTTTTCCCTCTATAATTAAGTTTAATAATTCCAAATACCCACAAAAGAGTAATCATAAATGCTGCAAGTAAAAAACGATAGGCTATAAGCTCCATAGGAGAAGCTACATCAAGCCCCATAGAGGTAAACATAAAAGAAAATCCAAAAATTGATGCCATTCCTATTCCTGCTAAATAAGGATAATAACTCTTTATCCTCTCCAAATTTAACACCCCCGCACCTTTTTAAAAACACCGATATAATTATATAGCACTTCCCACAAAAAATAAAATCCAGACGAAGGGGACCAGACGAAGGGGACGGTTCTTTTCATCTGAAAAATTCAGACAAGAGGAACCGTCCCCTTCGTCTGAAAAGTTTTTGTCACAAAATTGGTTTTAGATGTGTTATTATTAGTGAAAAGACATAGGGGAGGTGTTCAAAATAGAGGAAAGTTTCAAAGATATCTTTGAAAAATATTATCCAAAAGTTTTAAATCAAATTTCTTGGATGATAAAAGACGAATTCAAAGCGGAAGACATTACTCAAGAAGTTTTTATAAAGTATTTTAAAAATCCTCCCCGTCACAATGAAAATATAGGAGGTTGGTTATCCAAAGTAGCAATAAATCATGCCTTAAATTATATCCGCAGTGAAAAAAACACAAAAACAAGAGAACTGGAAGTTTTTAAAAACACGCAAGAGGAATTTTTTGAAGACCCTGAAGAAATAGCAATTAAAAGGTTTGAAAGAGCTAAAGTGAAAGAAGTCCTCCTAAAAATGAGTAAAAGAGATATGATGTGTCTAATACTTAAACATTCAGGATATAGTTACGAAGAAATAGCAATATCATTGGGAATTAAGAAAACCTCCGTCGGCACAACCATAGCAAGAGCACAAAAAAAGTTTAAAGAATTATATGAAAAGGAGGTGTAAGTATGTGCTACGATGAAGGAACTCTTCAAGCATATCTAGACAGTGAACTGGATGAAATCACTGCAAAAAATGTAGAAGAACATTTAAAAACTTGCGATGTATGTAGAGAAAAACTTGAACAACTAAAATCCATAAATGAATTCACTTCAAAAGCTTTAAAAGCAAGCAATATAGATTTAAATGAAGCTTGGGCTACTCTAAATGAAAAATTGAGCAAAAATAATAATAAAGGAGGAATGTTTGCCATGTTTACAAAGTACAAAAAGTCAATTGCCGCCTTAGTCGTAGTGGCATTTGTAGTTTCCTCAATGCTTTTCCCGCCCCTTAAAAATGCAGAGGCTAAAATTCTAAATTTATTGAGACTTAACAAAATGCAGATTATAACTATTACACCTGATGACATTACACAAATTCAAAATGAGTTCTATAATAGAAACATAAAGAACATTGACTTAAAAGAATATGGTGAAATATTAAGGTCTGGAAGTTATGAAGGATATGAAGTTTCAATAAATGAAATTGACAAACTAAAGTCCGATGTAGATTATAAATTTAAGCTGCCAACTGACGAAAATTTTGAAATTAACCATATATATGTATCAAAGGGTGATGGATTAGAGTTTAAACTTAATGTTGACAAAATAAATGAATTAATTAAAACATTTGGCGGCACACATCTTTTCCCTAAAGAGCTCAACAATAAACCTATTACAATAAATGTTGGCACATCTATAAATATTGATATAAAAGAAAAAAAGGATAATAATGATACAGAAAATATCAAAAAAAGTATTTATCTTACCATAAATAAAACTCCTGAGATTGTAGTACCAGAAGGGGCAAATATAGATAAGGTAATTGATGCCTTGGCTAACCTCCCATTTTTGCCCGACAATTTAAAAAAACAAATTGCAAGTGTAACTGACTGGAAGGAGACATTACCTATACCAATGGATGAATCTACAAATGTTAAAGAAATAAATATAAGAGGAAATACAGCTATTATTCTAACAAATAAATATTCTCCAAATATGGCATCTATAGCATGGAATGAAAACGGAGTAATGTATAGTCTATCAATCTATGGATCCTATGAACCATCTACAGACAAACAAACAATAAATGATGAATTAATAACACAGCAAAATATAAATACATTAATCCAAATCGCAAATTCAATGAGGTGATCAAATGGTTTTAGAAACTCAAAATCTCTCAAAACAATTTAATGGAAAAGGTGGATTTAAAGAAGTCACTCTCTCTGTAGAAAAGGGGCAAGTTTTTGGATTCTTAGGTCCAAATGGTGCTGGAAAAAGCACTTTTGTAAAGACCATGGTGGGGCTTTTACACCCCACCTCTGGTTTTGCTTGGATTTTAGGGAAACCCATAGGTACTGTAGAGTCCAGAGAAAAAGTAGGATTTTTACCTGAAAATTTTAGATACCACGACTGGATGACAGGAAAAGAGCTTTTGAGCTTCCATGCTGAGCTTTATAAAATAAAAAATCCAGGCAAAAAAATTGATGAACTTTTAGAATTGGTAAAATTAAAAGGTCATGAAAGTAAACTTATAAAAAATTACAGCAAAGGAATGCAGCAAAGAATTGGCATTGCAATAGCCCTTTTAAATGACCCCGAAATAGTGTTTTTAGATGAACCTACTTCAGCTCTTGACCCTGTTGGAAGAATTGAAGTAAGAGAAATCATAAAACAATTAAAATCGCAAGGCAAAACTGTTTTTTTAAACAGCCACCTCTTAAGTGAAGTGGAAATGGTATGCGATGAAGTAGCCATAATAAACCATGGCCGAATAATAGCCGAAGGAAAACTGGAAGAGCTATTAAAAGAACACACCCATGTAGAAATGATTGTATCAGACTATACTTCAGAGTTGATTGAAAAAATTTCTCGCTTATCAAAAGAATTTCAATTTAAAGAAGGTAAGCTCTCTTTTAAAGTAGAAGACAGAGAAAAAATACCAGTTATAGCTAAAATGGTAATAGAAGCCGGTGCCAAGTTATATCAATTAAATACTCAAACTTCTTCATTGGAAGACTTATTCATAAACTTAATTGGAAAGGATGAGGTGTCGTGATAACTATAATAAAATATACCTTTAAAGAGATGCTAAAAAAACGGGCTTTTCTATTAGTCTCCCTTTTGTCCCTCCTCTACCTTTCCATATATACTTTTGGCTTAAGTAAAATATTTGAGCGTCCCAACGATTCTATATATGACATCATCTTTCAATCAGAAATTTTGTCTGCCGGTCTATTTTTCGCAAATTTCATAATGGCTTTTCTTGTAGTTTTGACATCAGTAAATGCTATATCAGGAGAAATAGAAAATGGCACCATATACGCCGTTTTATCGAAACCTATAAAAAGATATGAACTGGTGTTGGGAAAATTTATAGGCTTAGGCGCTATGATTGTAATATACAGCTCCATCATGTTTTTGTCTGTAGTAGGTTTAAACATCTTTATGGGGTCTAAAATAACCTTTGAAGCAAGCAATATTTTAAGAGGACTTTTTTTCTTCGACTTAGGACCGATTGTATTTTTAGCCCTTATAATAGCTTCCAGCTCAATTTTTTCGACTGTAAACACAGGCATCATAGCTATTATGGCTTATGGAATTGCCCTCGTCGGAGGTGTTCTTGAACAAATTGGAACAGCAATGCAACAAAGTCAAGTCGGTGCCTTTGGCTTAAAAAGCGGAGAAAGCCTTATAAACGCAGGGATAATTACAAGCCTCATCCTTCCTACAGATGTCATATATAGAAAAATGACTGCAGAGCTTTTGACACAAAGTAGTGGGATAAGTTTTATGACACAAGGACTCTTTGGGGGCATGTCTCAACCCAGTATTTACATGTTCATATACATCTTTTTCTACGTGGTATTTCTCCTCTATTACGGTGCAAAGCGCTTTTCACAAAGAGACTTATAAAGGCGGTCACACACCGCCTTTTAACTTTTTAAACCCTTCCAAACAATACCCAAGACTAAACCATTGACAGTTACTGCATATCTTTTCCATTTTTTCTTCAGTCATTTTCTCTTTAATTCTATTTGTGACTTCCCTATAGCTCAATATCTCCCCTGGCCTTATATCTAAAACTTCTAAAACTGCCCTATCTTTTCCTTTTACACTTCCTGGATACTCTTCCTCTGTACATTCTCCATTTACATTGTTTGGACACATGCTGCAAATGTTATCCACACTATCCACAGCTTTTATCAACATATCATGTTCATTATTCAATTTTCTAATAATTTCATCCATATTTTTAACAAATTTTTCATCATAACCAAGCCCTCTAAAGCCCAACACACACAAAAAGTGATGTCCTCTTATCTCCATTTCAATCTCTCCTCATCCCATGATTACAACAATAATTATACTGCTAATTTGAACTGTAACCTAAGAAAAAAAAGAAATTTACATCCCTCAGTTTATCACAATAATAGTCATAATTTCTTCAATTATAGAAAATAATACATTTAAAGGAGTGATTGTATGACTAAAAAACCAAAAAAACCTCACAAAGTGCCAATAGAAAATCATAAGACTGCTTCCTGGGCAAATATACAAAATGTAAAAGAAGAATCAAATGTGCCTATCCCAAGTAAAAATGAGGTAATAAACGCAAAAGAATGGGTAGAAGAAAACAAAAAATAACAATTCCGGGCATACGCCCGGAATCGTTATTCTGCCAGCTTTCTATATCTTTCGTATCTCTCTTTTGCAGTATCTTCTGCCTTCTGATAAAGTTTTTCCGCAATGTGAGGAAATACGTTTTTAAGTGAGGAATATCGTATCTCCCCCTCAATAAATTCTCTGAAAGATTTTGTCGGCTCTTTAGAATCAAGTACAAATGGATTTTTGCCTTCTTTTTTAAGCTCTGGATTAAATCTATAAAGGTGCCAGTAACCAGACTCCACTGCTTTTTTCTCCTCCATTATACTTGTCCCCATGCCTGACTTTATGCCATGGTTTATACAAGGAGCGTATGCTATTATAAGTGAAGGCCCTTTGTATTTTTCTGCCTCCACAAAAGCCTTTATCGCCTGGTTCATATTTGCTCCCATTGCAACTTGCGCCACATACACGTATCCATAGCTCATAGCCATCAAACCTAAATCTTTCTTGCTTGTCCTCTTACCTGCTGCCGCAAATTTTGCAACTGCCCCTGATGGAGTAGATTTTGAGGATTGCCCTCCTGTATTAGAATACACCTCTGTGTCAAGCACTAGTACATTTACATCTTCTCCTGATGCTATAACATGGTCAAGCCCTCCAAAGCCAATGTCATACGCCCATCCATCTCCCCCTATTATCCACTGAGATTTTTTTACAAGAAAATCTTTTTTGTCAAGTATCTCTTTTATTATCTCATTCTCTGTATACCCGCCTCTATTTATAATATCCAAAATCTTTTTAGAAGCAATTTTAGATTTATCTCCATCCTCCATCCCATCAATCCACTCTTGGAATGCAGCTTTTAATTCTTCGTCAATAGGCATATTTATAGCTTCTTTCATCAAATCTCTAAGCCTTTCCCTTATCTGCTTATTTGCTAAAAACATGCCGTAACCAAATTCGGCATTGTCTTCAAAAAGTGAGTTAGCCCAAGCAGGCCCTTTTCCCTCTTTATTAGTAGTATAAGGAATAGAGGGTGCACTTGCCCCATAAATAGATGAACAGCCTGTGGCATTTGCTATCATCATCCTATCTCCAAAAAGCTGTGTCAAAAGCTTTATGTAAGGAGTCTCACCACAGCCGGGGCATGCGCCACTGAATTCAAACAGAGGCTTTGCAAATTGACTACCTTTTAAAGTTGTCTTATCCACTAAATTATCTTTGACATCAAGAGTTACAGCATACTCCCAATTTCTCGCTTCTTTTTCTATTTGTTCTTCAGCGGGTTTCATTATAAGAGCTTTTGTAGGTGCTGGACAAACATCTGCACAATTGCCGCATCCTGTACAGTCTAAAGGACTTACCTGTATTCTATACCAAAGCCCTTCTAATCCTCTTCCTATTGCTTTTTTCAGTTTAAAAGTTGGAGGCGCTTTTTTCATTTCTTCCTCCGTTAACAAAAATGGCCGTATTACTGCATGGGGGCAAACATAAGAGCACTGGTTACACTGTATACAGTTGTCTATTTGCCATTCGGGTATCAATACTGCAATTCCTCTCTTTTCATAGGCAGTCGTGCCAGTAGGAAATGTGCCATCTTCCATGCCGACAAAAGCACTTACAGGAAGGAGGTCTCCTTCATTTCTTTCCATAGGTCTTTGTATATTTTTAACAAAATCAGGCTCTGGCTTTACAATTTTTTGCCCTTCTTTTGCGTTTTTCCACTCCTCAGGCACTTCTACTTTTACAAGAGCTTCTACGCTTCTGTCAACAGCCTTTAAGTTCATATCCACTATATCCTGACCCTTTTTGCCATAGGCCTTCTGTATAGAATCTTTTAAATACTCAACTGCTTCTTCAAAAGGTATTATATTTATAAGTTTAAAAAACACTGTCTGCATTATCATGTTTATTCTGCCACCCAAACCTGCTTCTTGGGCAATTGATATGGCATCTATTGTATAAAAATTGATATTGTTTTTAGCTATATATCTTTTCATTGAAGCAGGTAACTTCTCCTCCAGCTCCTCTTTACTCCAAGGACAATTTAATACAAAAGTCCCACCATGTTTAAGTCCTTTTAAAACATCATAATTGTAAATAAAAGACTTATTGTGACAGGCAATATAATCAGCATGATTTACCAAATAAGAAGATTTAATCGGCTTTTTACCAAACCTCAAATGTGAAATAGTGGTGCCTCCTGATTTTTTGCTGTCATACTGAAAATATGCCTGCACATACAAGTCTGTGTTGTCCCCAATTATTTTAATAGCCGATTTATTCGCCCCAACCGTTCCATCAGAGCCTAATCCCCAAAACTTGCAGCTTACAGTGCCTTCAGGAGTAGTCTCTACAAATTCACCTTCTTCTAATGATGTGTAAGTCACATCGTCTAAAATTCCTATGGTAAAACGGTCTTTGGGGGAGTCCTTTTTTAAATTGTCATAGACTGCAATAATCTGAGAAGGAGTTGTATCTTTTGAGCCCAGACCATATCTACCTCCTACTATGCCGGGCTTTTTATCTTTGTTATAAAATAATTTAGCCACATCAAGGTACAAAGGCTCTCCTATTGAACCCGGCTCTTTTGTCCTGTCTAATACGGCAATCTTTTTAACTGTATCAGGTAAAACCTCAAAAAAGTGTTTTTCAGAAAATGGCCTGTAGAGATGTACTTTAATTAAACCCACTTTTTCTCCTTTTTTTGTTAAATAATCAATCGTCTCTTCTATCGTGTCACAAACAGAACCCATAGCTACAATTATATACTCTGCGTCCTTTGAACCGTAATAGTCAAAAAGGTGATATTCTCTTCCAGTCAGCTCTTTGTACCTCTTCATGTAATCTTCTACTATGTCAGGAACCTTTTCATAAAATTTATTAGCAGCTTCTCTTCCTTGAAAATAAATATCAGGATTTTGTGCAGTACCTCTTACAACAGGATGTTCAGGATTTAACGCTCTGTCCCTAAACTCTTTTGCTGCCCTTAAATCTAAAAGTTTCGCAATTTCCTCATATTCCACCACTTCTATTTTTTGCATCTCGTGAGAAGTCCTAAAGCCATCAAAAAAATGCAAAAATGGTACCCTAGATTTTATAGCAGAAAGATGGGCTATAAATGCCATATCCATGGCTTCCTGTACATTGGCAGAACAAAGAAGTGCAAAACCTGTTTGTCTTACTGCCATTACATCCTGATGGTCGCCAAATATAGAAAGTGCATGAGTAGAAATAGCGCGGGCACTTACATGAAACACCCCTGGCAAAAGCTCTCCTGCAATTTTATACATGTTTGGTATCATTAAAAGAAGCCCCTGTGATGCGGTATATGTGGTTGTCAAAGCGCCTGCAGTTAAAGAACCATGGACAGCACCTGCAGCACCTGCTTCTGACTGCATTTCAACAACCTTCACGGGTTGACCAAATATATTCTTCTTGCCATGGGCAGCCCATTCATCAACATTTTCAGCCATTGGAGAAGAAGGCGTAATAGGGTAAATTGCTGCAACCTCCGTAAAAGCATAAGAGGCATAAGCAGCTGCTGTATTTCCGTCCATTGTAGCCATTTTTCGCATAAAATAATCCTCCTTAACCCTTAACATGGTTTTTCTATCCAGATATATTATTTCATTAATAAAGAATAATCATACATTTAGGCATTGAAGACAATTTTAAACTTGAATTCGGCAAGTAGCAAGCAAATTAAAAATTCAATTTCCATGAATGTAAAAAACGGTGTTTTGTTATAAGTTTTGCACTTTGATAACTGAATATTTACATTGAAAAAATAAAAGCTATATCGTTTTTTACGGTTAATTTACTCTTTTAAGGTACAGCAAAGCTAACCGTCTACTTGATATGGCGGTTTCTATCATTTGGTATATTTTTTGGTATATTCTATGTGTTTACTATGTTAAGCAAAATACCATTAGCGCTTTTCGTATATACGTTATCACAGTCTTAAGAAACGGATTATTAGGGTAACGTATATGCCTATAACGTCCTTTCCCAACAAGATTACCAGGTACATTATATAATATCCGCCTTATTGTGGTTATCTCATGATGCCTCATAAACTCTGGCAAGATAGTCCTTTTGAACCAATTATGGAGATTGTAAGCGATCATTTTGATAAGCAAAAATATTTCGTTGCAAAATTTGTTTCTTTGACTGTTTTGATCAAAAGCAAATCCTTCTTTTAGTTCATCTATTTTGTTTTCAATGTCGCAGCGTTGGTTGTATTCATGAAATATCTCTTCAGGTGTCATGTACTCAATATTTGTTACTATAGCTTGATATTCATATTTGAATTCGTCTATATCCATACAAATCTGCCCTGTTTTGGGCTGTGGCAGTTTTTTGCGTATAATCACAATTCTGCGTACTTTATCCCATTTAGGCATTTTTGCATATATTTCATTTACACTAAAGGTCTTATCTATTTCAGTCCAAGGATAAAGGTGTTCTCTTTGATTGACATAGTCTATAAAGCATCTGATCCATGCCTGATTTTTAGCTTTCATTACATATTCATAACCTTTAGATTCAAAATACAGTATATTATCGTAATCAAATGCTCCACGGTCAACGCGTACTCGCTTAATTATCCAATTTTCAGGAAGCTGTTCTTCGCAAGATTTTACAAAATCTAAGAAACCATGATTTGTGTGATGTTTACCTTCTTCAAGAGTAACATTAACAAGTTCATCAGTATTAGCAATAATGCCGATTTTCTCTTTGAAAGATGGTCGACCATGGTACCTTGGATTATAACCTACTGAAGCACCTTCCTGCTCTCCAAATATAGTACAAACTGTATCATCAAAATTCATAATGACTTCACGTTTCGTTCCTTTAGATTGCAAGGAAAGCAAAGTCTTGTTAATAAGTCTTAATTCTTCAAGAGAACTTTCAGGCATGGCTTTAATTAAGTCTCTGCATACTTTTTCGCTGGGAACTTTATGTCCTTTAATTTCTGTGTATGCATTATCATATCTTAGTTGGTCCATGTGAAGAAAGCGAGTATTCCCTTGAATTACAGAATCAATCATAAAGTCAATAACCTCGGCTGGTTGAAAAACAGCATTTGGTGCTTTTTTAAAGGATAATATGCTTGAAAGAATTTTATTAAAGCCGATTTTTTCTTTAAATGCTTGGATATAGGTGAAAGTTACATTGTTTGATACTGTAAAATTGTCAAAAGTTGCTGGCAAAATATATTTTGAAAACCCCTTTTCTTTTGTAAGATTAAGTGTTAAACTCATATTATGGAGATTCTCCTTTCTGTTAGTGTTTTTGTTTGTCACTTAAATTTTATCAGAAAAAGGGGAATCTCCATATATTTTTTGCAAAAAATTTTTCACTTAATTTAGCCCTCAAATAGCTCTATTTGGGCATTTCGTAAATTCACTTGCCGAATCCAAGTTAAATATTTGTCTTCAGAGTTTTAATGATAGAACAGGTTTCTTTTTGCCTTTATAAAAAAATATAGTCCATTAAAATTTTTTTGTAATGCAAGAAGGAATTTGTACAAATATATAGAATATATTATGTAGTAAGATGAGTGTACAAGTAAAGGAGATGTCCATTATGGAAGGATATATGACCGCTGTTGTTAAACAACATCCCAAAGAAGGTGCAGATATAATAAAAAGAGAAATACCAAAAATAGGACCTGATGAGGTACTAATAAAAGTCAAAGCCACATCTATTTGCGGCACAGACGTTCACATTTACGTTTGGAATGAATGGGCAAAAAGCCGGATAAAACCGCCTAAGATAATGGGACATGAATTTGTAGGAGAAGTTGTAGAAATAGGAGAAAATGTAACATCTGTAAATGTTGGAGATTTAGTAAGTGCGGAGACTCACATAGTATGCGGAAAATGCAAAGCTTGCAGAACTGGAAATGCTCACATATGTGAAAATACGCTTATACTTGGTGTTGACACAGACGGTGCTTTTGCAGAATACATTAAAGTCCCTGAAAGCAATGTATGGCTAAACGATAAAGACATACCTTTAGAACTTCTCTCCATACAAGAACCCCTTGGAAACGCCGTTCACACAGTATTTTCTGGAGAGATAGTAGGAAAAACTGTCGCTGTAGTAGGTTGCGGTCCTATAGGTATGATGGCAATACCACTTCTTAAAACAACTGGTGCTTCAGCTATATTTGCAATAGAACCTGTCGAATACAGAATGGAACTTGCTCATAAATTAGGTGCAACACGAGTTATAAACCCACTTGAAGAAGACGTTGTCAATATAATAAAAAGTGAAACAGAAGGCTACGGTGCAGATGTAGTATTGGACTTCTCTGGAAGCCCCACTGCAATAAGACAAGGCCTTAAATATATCGCAAAGGGCGGAAGGATGTCTATTTTGGGTCTTCCTGACAATGAAGTTCCTATAGACATAACAAATGACCTCGTTTTTAAAGGCATAACAATAAACGGCATCACAGGAAGGCGAATGTACGATACCTGGTACAAAGTAAAGGGTTTATTGCGCTCTGGCCTTAAAGAAGCATTAAAACCAATAATTACTCATACCTTCCCTCTTTCTGAATATGAAAAGGGCATGGAACTAATGATAAAAGGCCAATGTGGCAAAGTTGTATTATATCCATAAACAAAAGGAGGTAAAAAAGATGCCACTTACAAGATTAAATGAAATTTTACAAAAAGAACTCGATGAGTTAAAGACTGAAGGTCGTGCTAAAGGAAAAGAACTTATCATAGTCGATGTAAAAAAACCAGAGGGTGAAAAAGGTCCACGTTTCTTTTTAAAAGGCTTTGGAGACAAAGAATTTATAAGGATGAACTCTAACTCTTACCTCGGAATGCAATTTAATGAGGAAGTAATAAAAGTAGAAGAGGAGACTGCAAGAAAGTTTGGCATTGGACCTGGAGCAGTGAGGTTTATAAGCGGAACCTATATAACACATAGAGACCTTGAGAAAAAGCTTGCTCAATTCCACGGCAGAGAAGATGCAATGATTTTTAGCTCCGCCTATATGACTGTAGTAGGTATCATCTCCTCTTTAGTGACTCCTGAAACAGTAATAATAAGTGATGAACTAAACCACAACTGTATTATAAACGCTATAAGACTTTCAAGACCCAAAGAAAGATATATTTATAAACACCTAGACTATAAAGATTTAGAAAATGGAATAAAGAGTTTTATTGGTAAAGCTAAACGCGCCATTGTAGTCACTGACGGTGTATTCAGTATGAGAGGAGATTACGCAGATTTAAAGAAAATTCAGGAGATTGCAGACAGATATGACAAAGATTTTGAAGAAAACATAATAACTATAGTTGACGATTCTCACGGTGTTGGCGCTTTTGGCCCAACTGGAAGAGGCACAGAAGAAATAACAGGTGGAAAAGCTGACCTTCTCATCGGTACTATGGGAAAGGCATATGGTGTAAATGGAGGTTATGTAGTATCAAACGAGGTTATAACAACTTACTTGCGAGAAAAAACTATAACTTATATTTACTCAAATCCAGTAACACCATCAGAAGCTGCTTGTGTTTTAAAAGTACTTGAAATACTCGACAGTGAAGAAGGTCAAAAAAGACTTTCACATCTCAAAGAATTAGCAAAACTTTTTAGAGAAGGAATTGTAAAATTAGGATATGAAACTGTAGTAAGCGAGCATCCAATAGTACCACTTTTAGTGAGAGATGCAACAAAAACAATAGATTTAGTAAATTACCTCATAGATAACGGTATTCTCGCTACAGCTATAAACTATCCAGTGGTACCAAGAGGTAGTGAAAGTATCCGGTTTCAAATTAACGCTGACCACACAACTTTTGATATAAATTATGTACTGAATGTATTGGAACGTCACAGAAAAGAAAGGTGGAGCTAAAATAGTTAAATTTTATCTTCTCTTTGCTTTTTAAAAGGTTATAAATTGCAATATTAAATGCAACACCTAATGAAAATCATGTAGATATAGGATTTGGAACAAATCATATATAACCTTAAGCCCATCTTAGTTAACAAATTGAGCGAAGGTCGTGATTTGTCAATGGTTAAAGTCAGGCGAAGCCTGCCCCTTGACAAATCACGAACGAGCTCTAAACTTTATAAGGGATGGGCTTAACAGATTTTTGCCAGCTCTTCATAAAAGTATTCCTTAGGCGTTTTGTAATTTAACAATTTTCGTGGAAGGTTATTAAGCCAGTTTTCTACTCTCTTTATCGTATCTATAGATAAATCTTTAATACTTTTACCTTTAGGGATGAAACGTCGTATAAGACCGTTATGTCGTTCATTTGTAGCTCTTTCCCAAGATGAATATGGATGTGTATAATATACTTCTACGCCATATTCTAAAAGAGCACTTTCTAAATCACTAAACTCTGTACCATTATCAGATGTTATTGTTTTAAAGACCTTGCTTAAATTGTCACCAAACATATCTTTTAATTTTGATAGTGCATCTTTAACAGATTTATTGTCTTTTGCATCTAATAAGAATATTATTTCATGGCGAGTCTTACGCTCTATTAATGTTAAAAGGACCTTGTCATTAGATTTCTTGCCAATTAACGTATCTATTTCCCAATGCCCAAAAACTTCACGGCTTTCAACTTCTTTAGGCCTAAAATCAATACTTTTACCCATAATACGTTTATTTTTACGATTTTGTTTCTTCCTTGGTTTTAAACGTAGTTTTAAAGGTAAATCAATGTTTTTAACTTCTAATAATCCTCTATCTATATAGTTGTACAGTGTTTTAGTACAAACAATAGTTTTATTATTCCAGCTTGGGTCTTTTTTACAATAGCCTACAACTGCATCTGGTGACCATTTTTCATTTAATATTTTATTTTCAGCATATTTCAAGAAATCTTCTGCTTTAGCTACTTTAAATTTAGCTCCGCAATTTGAACGATTTTTTTCGTAGATAGCTTGACCGGTTTCAGGAAAATAGCTTGTATAAGAAGATAAATCACTTCTAAGTTGTGTAGTAGTTCCACGTTTAATTTCACGGCTTATAGTGCTTGGAGATCGATTAAGTTTTTTAGCAATATACCGAATACTTCTTCCTTCTTTGAGTAATGCATAGATCTCTCCTCGTTCATAGCTACTTAAGTGTTTAAAAGAACGATTTTTTGTGGTATCATTATTATGAACCATAGTGAAAATCCTCCTTGTATGATGTTTAGTTGACACCTATATCATACACGATTTTCACTATGGTTTCTATTTTTTTATCTGTTGCATTTAATTATACAACTAACCCTTTTTAAAAGGTCTCTTAAAGGGGCTTTTTGTTGTAGACAAATAATATTTTGTATGCTATAATTGTAGAGAAAAAGTGAAAAAACCCTTTAATTTAGCCCAGCGAGGCTAAAAAGGAGGAAAATAAAATATCTATATTTGCATCCTCCTTTAGAGGGTTTTTTTGTAAACAAAAAACTCAAAGGAGGTTTTTTTATGTCAAACAAAATATACGGAATCGAAGAAACCCCCCCTATAAAACAAGCAATTCCACTATCTTTTCAGCACGTATTTGCCATGTTTGGTGCAACAATTTTAGTACCTCTTTTAACAGGTCTTGACCCAGCTGTTACCCTCTTCACATCAGGGCTTGGAACTTTAATATTCCACTTGATGACAAAAGGAAAAGTACCTGCGTATCTAGGTTCTTCCTTCGCCTTTATAGCACCTATAATAGCTGCAACTAAGCAATTTGGTGTAAGAGGTGCTTTTACTGGTATGATAGCAGCAGGCCTTGTATATATAGTGGTATTCATAATCATAAGCTTGACAGGCATCGATTGGTTAGAGAAATTGCTTCCCCCTGTTGTAGTAGGCCCTGTAGTTATGATAATAGGCCTAAGCCTTGCTCCTGTAGCAATAGCTCAAGCGCAAAAAGATTTAGCTACAGCTCTGTTTACAGTGGCATTAATAATCATATTCAGCATGTTTGGCAAAGGATTTATAAAAGTCATACCCATACTTTTAGGAACAATTGGCGGATATATATTCGCGATAACAAGAGGCCTTGTAGACTTCGGACCTGTTGCAAAAGCCTCATGGATTGCAATTCCCAAATTCTCCTTCTTAACAGGACATACTCCGGAACTGGCATGGGGTGCTGTCTCTTTGGTTGCGCCGCTGGCCTTAGTCGCTATAATTGAAGATTTAGGGCACGTCCTCGTAATAGGAAATATCGTTGAAAAAGATTTAATAAAAGACCCTGGATTTCATAGAGTAATGTTAGGTAATGGCCTTGCAACATCAATTGCGGCACTTTTTGGCGGACCACCCAGCACAACTTACGGTGAAAACATTGGAGTCCTTGCAATAACAAGAGTCTATAGCTCAAAAGTTATTCAAGGTGCAGCTATAATAGCAATACTTTTAAGCTTTATACAAAAAATAGGCGCTTTGATAGAAGTAATTCCGCAACCTGTTATGGGCGGAGTAACAATAATACTCTTTGGAATGATTGCGGCAGCAGGTATGAGAACACTTGTTGAAAATAAAGTAGATTTTTCTGACAGCAGAAATCTCATAATAGCTTCTGTAATACTGACTTTGGGTATAGGCGGTATAAAAATAGCCTTTGGAAACTTCGTCTTTGAAGGCATAGGTCCTGCCACCTTAGCAGGAATACTTCTAAACCTTGTCTTGCCCAAAATCAACTTAGCAAAAGCAAAAAAGACAGAAAAAACTTCAACCTCAAAAGAAGCCGTTCACGAAGCATAAAAAAGAGGGGACTTCCCCCCTCTTTTTTATGCTTTTTTGTTTTGCCACAGCTCTTACAAGAAATACAAAAAAGAGCCCATACACTTATGTACAGGCTCTTTTTTTAATTATCTATAATCTCCCAAAAGTCTTATATAGTCCTCTAAACTTCCATCCTCTAAACATGTTTCAATAATCTTCTTACCAAGAGGGTCAAGTTCAGGTACTAAGAATTGCTTTAATTCTCTTTTGAAGAATTCATTTAACATCTCAGCACCTTTGTCATATCCATCATCCCCTACTTCGGGCTGCTTGTTAACTTGCAGCAATTCGCGAGGAATAAAACTTCCGTTTATTTTTAATGTATTTAAAGCATAACCGAGGAGACTGCTTCTCGCTGGTGTAACTTGATCTGGTCTAAATCTTACACTTCCTCTTCTTGCAAGATATTCACGAGCTATCCATTCGGGCATAAATCCTACTTTCCACACTCCTATATATTGATTTGGAACGAGAATGTATCGAGTACCCGGTGTATTTATAATCTGCTGCAATAAAAGATTAGCGTGAATTACTCTTTTACCCGTTGCAAAAGGCCAATAAGAACCTACACCTTCGCTTTCGAGTCCACTTGTTCCTACTATACTTGGATTAGCGTGACCTCTCGGTGCAACTAATCTCCACAGCCAAGCAAGAGCAGGAGGCAACAAGTGTAGCATGCCTATTATACCGTAGGAAGGCTTTTCTTTTGAAGAAGGGGGAGTCCTCACACCAAAACTCCTCACATCCACTTCTACAGCTTCATCAACTACATTTGGCATAAACCTTCTTGGCATAATTACACGAGGATTGGGACAAGGTTTGCCAGGTGCATCCATAATATGTTCCCATATAAGACAAGTGGATTTAGGCACTCCGTCTATGTTTAAAAAGATTAAAGGCTCTTTAGGATAGATACATAACTTTTCAAAATGAGGGTCCGTTCCATATTCATTCATATGATCTACACGTATAAACCAACCTTTTTCTGCATCTTTTATCACTAATTTTTTACCTTGTTGCAAATCCGGATGGCACAATGCCATATCATCAGTTACAGGTTGTAATTCACAAGCTTCTTTAAGGTCTACGTATATTTCGTCACCTGTCACTAAATTGCGCCCTACTTTTATGCGCCCATCAGGCTCCCTGTGAATTTGCTCCAGCATTTCACTCTTTCCGCCACCGCTGGCACCCTCATGCATAATAGTCAATATATTGTCATAAGGAGTAATTATTCTCACTGCAGAAGCATGAGCAGTAATCCACCCTTCTTTTTCTCCCATTGTTAAGAGTACCCCATATATTCCTTTTTTTGCACTTGGCCCAGGATACAAGTTATACGAAAAAAGTTCATGGAGATTTTCTAATCGGTTGTGCACAACTACTTGCTTTCCATTAAAATGAGTATGCCTAAAGGGAGGGGCTAAATATACTATTGCTTTCGGAGTAAAACCTTCCGATATTTCCTTTTTAGGTATAAATCCTTGAATATCTGCAAGAGCCGTAGCGAAAAAACCAGCATTTTCAGGTGCCAAGAGAAGCGATGGATAACCGTACTCATCTCCACCAGACATAAAAGGCATGACAATTAAATTTTGCTTTTTCAGCCATTCAAAAGTTTTCTGCCTTAATTCGTCAAAATCATATCCATACCTATCCACAAACCTAGGTTTATCTGTCTCCCCATTATCAGCAACTACAAGACAATCTGGCTCTCTCCTTCTCATATAAGGCTCAGGATAATTAACTGCTAACCCATTTTTACACCTTGCCACAGTCGCTTCTAATACTTTCCCTTTTTCTGGAACATCATAAAAAATTTCAAAAAAGTCATTATTTCCTCCAACAGAAATTTCAAGAAGATGTTGTCTACTTTCTGGAATTGTTATTTTAGGACACACTTTTAATATTTCTTCTACTTCTTCTGGTAGTCTCATTTTATTTATAATTTCCATTGTTTCCTTATTAATAATGAGAGAAAAGTCCAACTTATACCACCTCACAATAATAAGTATAAGAATATTATACAAAAAAATTTTTAGCTTTGCAATTTGAATAATAAAATTTGCAAAATAAATTTTAGCATGTTCCTCCATTCCAAACTTTTCATTATAATATCGTTGTTTTGTAGGTACGCCTTTTGTAATCTTTTACATTGATGAAATTTTTAAATTGTCTTCTTGCAATTTTTATTAGTAATAGGTGCTAAAAATAAAAGCACCCATATAGAGTGCTTTTTTGTAATAAAGTTTTTTCATTATTTGTCCAAACCTTGTCTCTCCAAACCTTTTAATTTCAATATATAATTCATTTCAAAAACTGCTGCTTCTATTAGTTTATCGATTTCTTCGTCTGTTAACTTATTGCCAACCACTTTTTTTAATAAGTTAAAAACTTCCGCTTTTTTATCAGGTCCTTTACCTGGCCCTATTTGCTGTTCTATTGCTTGCACAAAAGTTTTTGCAATTTCATAGTATCTCTTCATTTTTTCCATACCAATTTTGGTATTTAAATAATCAATCAAATACCCAAGCGCAACCATTATAACGAGTTGAACACCAGCTGTCAAAATTGTCATGACCAAATCCCTCATTTATCTCCCTCCCAATATTTTCAATATTACAGAAGCAAATTCTCCCCAAGTGACATAACTTTTAGGGTCATAATGTTTATCTATAATTCCTTTCATCTGTAATTTTTCAATATCATCTGTTTGCTTATAATTTACGCTTTTTAAGAATTTAATTGTGCCATTTGCAATCCCTTGTGCAAAAGCATCTGGCTTTTGTAAAAGCAAATCTAAATTTTGTGGATTTGACATAAAAGCTGTTTCAACTAGTATCGCAGGCATTACAGTATGCTTCAGTACATAAAAACTTTCATATTTTACTCCTCTATTTGTTGTTTTTAACATTTCTACTATTTCATTTTGTACATATTGGGCTAAATTTCGTCCTGCTAAACTTCTGGGATACGCGTAAGTTTCCGTACCATTTGCGGAAGGATCTGTAAAGCTATTACAATGAATAGAAATAAAATAATCTGCTTTGCTCTTATTGGCAATATCACACCTTTGCTGTAAGTCTACTGTTTCATCTTTATCTCTTGTCATTATTACACCGATATTTTCCTTCACTAAAATATCCCTTATTTTTAAAGCTATATTTAGATTTATATCTTTTTCTTTATAATCACCCACAACAGCACCAGGATCCTTTCCTCCATGGCCGGGGTCAACAGCTATTAGCATATTAATCACCACCATCAAAATAATTTTTCCAACTTTTCTTTTATCATATAATATGCAGAAAAAAATAACAAGTTTATAAAAATTATCTTCTATCTCTTTCTAAATCAAAAATGACTTTTTCAATGTACCACTTTTCAGTTCGACCTGGATATTTAACTTTAAGACGCTGTATCTGAAGCTGAAGGGATTTTTCAGCTTGCTCCATTGAAGATAAAAACATAAGTTGCCTGTACTTTTGTTTAAGATGGTAAATTTCAATCCTCGGTTTTACTATAATAGCAATTACAATTAAAAATATTATAATAGCCACATATACCATTTATTTATCTCCTTTCATATACCTTTTCTTTTATCCAATTTAAAATATCTTCAAACACTTCCTCCCGATTAATCTCATTTAAAATTTCATGTCTCTTACTAGGATAAATTTTTATATCTACTAATGTACTACCCACGTTTTTGTAAATTCCATAAAGTCTATTTACTAATCTTCCATATTCCTCCACAGGATCCTCTTCACCTGAAATTATAAAAATAGGCAAATTTTGAGGTATGTTTTGCAGTCTCTCTTTTTTATATAAATTTAAAAGTGCCCATTATTAACATTTTCCCAACAATGAAGATATATTTTTTCTTCATCTTCGCCTTTTATAAAGTACCCCTTATAATCCTCCATTTAAACTCCCTCTTAAGGTTTTTGTTATACTACCTAAATAATTCCTTTCCAAAATTATACCACTTTTAATCTCTTTTACAAATAGCTTTTTTATTTTCTTTTAATAAAAATGACCCCTTTCACAAAAATTTCGTCTATATAAAAAAACGGTAAAATATGATATAATATAAAATAGCTCTTGGCAGAGTAGGTGTCTCGCGTGAAGTGCCGGAGGATGGGACGTTGCCTTCATTCTGGCAATTAGTCATAGCCATCGGAATAGGCCAGCTTATATCTTCTGTAATACTTGTACCTTATTTTATCCAATTGCTTTTCCATTTGTCCATGAAAGTTACATTACCTCCTCGAATTATTACTCAAATTATTTAAGTTCCTCTATATGTTCTTTTTTACGCAAATAATTTTGGAAAAACTACGTATAGTTTTTAACTTTAAAACCGAAGAAAAAGGAAAAAAGTAATACAATATAATTGGATAGGGATGTGCAAAATTAATAAAAATAATCACGATCAAAAACCAGAATATGTATGATATACAATATATAGTAATCAAAACTGACAATAAAACATAAAGAAAGTGGTAAGGGAAAAGAAAAGACAAAAAGAGGAGCTAAAAAAGGGCATAAATATCCTGTAGAAGTCAAATGTTAAAAAATGGCATGAACTAAATTCAGTAAAAGTTAAGCCGATTGCATCAGACCAATAAGGGACTTAAACTCATCAAATTTACCCAGTTTAATAGCTACAATAGCGACAGTAAGCAAAGTAATATGGCCAAAAGTATTAAGGTTGCTGACAGAATTAATATTTCTAACATAAGCTTTTTCAAAATCTAGAGCTTTAAAGCGGGAATTATATCTTTCTGATTCAATCCTCAATTTATAGACAGCCTTAAAATATAGGGAGTCTCTATTAATAGAGGACCTATAATCAGAAGATATAATAGCATACTTAGTACAGCCTCTATGCTTTTTGCCATTAAAATATTTAGGATGCTGAATAGGGCAGGCAGAGTCATCTTTAGAATTACAGAACTTGCAAACAAATTTTTGCTTAATAAAACCATCAAAATATTGCTTGCCGTCTTTGAGCATTTTAATACCTGCTTCACAAACCATATAACCATCATCAGTCAGTGGGGGATTTTTAGAATTACGCTTGTTAAGAGGAATAAAGCAATGACCGTGGAGAATATTTCTAACATAATTATAAAGTTTCTTAACATCATAGCCTTTATCAGCAATAAAATTAACATACTTAAGGTTAAACCACTTATTAGTCTTCTCAAGCAAAGACAAAGCAACTTCAAAATCAGGGGCATCAGCGGGAGTAGTAGTTTCAGCGATGGGTAAACCAGAGATAGCATCAACAATAATGTGATTTTTATAGCCCCAATAAAACTTATAGCGTTTATTAGAAGAATCATTAGAAGCAGAATAAACTCCTAATTTACAATCCTTATCAGACTTAGGCTGATTATCTTTAGAGAATTTATTTTTAGAAAAAGACTTAGGGTTATTTAACTTAGTGTTAGCTTTAATAGGGGTAGAATCCATGGAAATAAACTCACCAGAGATAATGCCCATATTTTTGAGGATATTGACCTGATTTTGAAAAATAGAGGTCAAATAATCATGAGAGAAGTCATTAATAAAACGGCGAAAAGTCCAATAAGAAGGAAGAGGTTTAGAAATGTCGAAGCCACAAAGATGAGCAATGATAAGATTATTGCGGAGATAATCTAAAAGGTCAGAAATTGTGCCGAATCTTTCAGCTTTCATGACAATAAAAGCTCTAAAAAGTGCATGATGAGAGTAACCCTTACGGCCAGGACTAGAGGAAGGGAATTCAGGTATTGAAGACAGGTCAAGATTTTCAAACATAGAAGAATAGAAATCAATTTTAGACAGAGAAGTAAAGAGTTCAGGTATATTTAAAAGTAATTGAAGCTGGTACATGTAGGATTTCCCCCTCCTTAAAAAATATTTTTATACGGTATATATAATAATTCGACAAATGGGAGGGGAAATCCTACATAAAAGATAAAAAATTCAAGAGTGATAGGAAAAAAGTATGTCTGTAGAATGGCTTAAATGAAGGCTTCTGAATTTTGCACAAGTCTAATATAATTGGATATAAAGGAGGCACAATATATTATGGAAAGTGAAGAATTTCTTGACTTTGCACCAATTAAATTTGTTTGCATTGATGACAAAGAAGAGCAAAATCGTATAATAGATGTTCTCATGTCTGTTGTTGATCCAGAAATCGGTATAGATATTATAAACCTTGGGCTTGTTTATGAAATTCACAAAGAAGATAATAAATTATACATTATAATGACACTAACAGCATTAGGTTGCCCACTTGCTGATGTGTTGTCAAATGAGGTAAAAAACGAAGTACTTTCAATTGGAGATTATAGTGAGGTAGAAGTAAAAATTGTATATTCACCTCCATGGGATCATGATCGTCTATCTTCATTTGCAAGAATGGAACTCGGAATCGAGTAGGAGCTGAATAATTATTTTATTCAGCGTCCTCTCACACCACCGTACGTACCGTTCGGTATACGGCGGTTCATTAGGAATTGTGTACAATTAGATATCTTTGGGATAAACTCTTATAACCTATGCTTTCAAAGTATTTATTTGTAAGAGTCTTATTTAGGATTGGGCTATTGGATATTCTTAAGTCACCTTTCCTTGTATTGGCGTATTCCCAGGCTTTTTGTTCTTCTACTCCTAGTTTTACTAAGTTATCATGCTTCGTTTTTATCTTCTTCCATTGTTTCCATATACATGCCCTTAGTCTTCGCCTTATCCATTCGTCAAGGGTTTTCATTATGCTTTTCGCGTCTGCTAATCCAAAATAGTTGACCCATCCTGTTGTTATTTGATTTAGTCTTTTTATTCTGTTTTCCATGCTTATTCCCTTGTTCCGATTGGTTATTTCTCTTACTTTTCCCTTAAACCTTTTGATGGATTTTTCATGGATTCTTATTCTTACTTCGTTTTCTTTTGTATAGAATGAAAATCCAAGAAATTTTCTTCTCCATGGTCTATCTACAGCACTTTTTGCTTCGTTGACTTTTAGTTTTAATTTGCTTTCTATGAATTTCTTTATGCTTCTCATTACTCTGTTTCCTGCAGACCTGCTTTTTACATATATGTTGCAGTCATCTGCATATCGGCAGAATTTATGCCCTCGTTTCTCAAGTTCTTTGTCTAGTTCGTCCAACATTATGTTTGCTAATAGGGGACTTAATGGCCCTCCTTGGGGTGTCCCTTCTTCTGTTGATACTTTGATTCCGTTTATCATTACTCCTGATTCTAGGTATCTTCGTATTAACTTTAGTACTCTTTTGTCCCCTATCCGCTTTTCTAGTTTGGACATTATTATGTCGTGGTTTACTCTGTCAAAGAATTTTTCTAAGTCCATATCTACAACCCATGTGTATCCTTCATTTATGTATGCTTCTGCGGCTTTTATTGCGTCTTTTGCACTGCGTCCTGGTCTGAATCCATAACTGCTATCAGAAAATGTATGGTTGTAGACTTTATTTAGTATTTGGGCTATTGCTTGTTGTATTAGTCTGTCTAGTACTGTAGGTATTCCTAGTAGTCTTACTCCTCCATCTGGTTTGGGAATTTCTACTCTTCGCACTGGTTGTGGTTTGTATTTCCCCTCCAGCAGTTGTTGTTTTATGGTTGCCCAGTTTTCTTTGAGATACGGTAGAAGTTCATCTACTCCCATCCCATCGACTCCATGGCTTCCTTTATTTGCAACAACGCGCTTGTATGCTGCTTCCATGTTCCCTCGTTCTACTATCATTTCAAGCATCTTGCCGGTATATCTTTGTACCTCGTTTCTTCCATCTTCCGACGCCGATGATATACTATGCACTTCCGTTGTCTTTTGAAATTCCATTTCTCTATTCAACGGATAGCCTCTTTGTTGAGTTGTCTGCAGTCTCTGCATATCTTTCGAGTCCATAAGATTTCCAAAACCTCCTAACGTTCGGTCCTTCCTTATCTATTCATGTCTAGATAAGTACTATGACCTCTGCTGACTTCTCAAGGTTCAGCCATACATCACTGCATGGGTTGTCACTTCAGATTTTACTTCCATGACTTATCCTTGAGACCTCCCCGGGTAAGAACGATAACTTTCATCTCATATATCTGCCAGATTTACTGTATGGGATTCGGGTAGTGTTGGACTTCGTTTTGTTACGCAAACTCATCCATCCCAATTCAGCCTCTTATCTGGTTCTTGTTCATCAGACCGAGATTTTGCCTTAAGCTTCCTTCAGATTCCACCTCACGATGGACACCCTTGCTCTTGGCTAGTGGTTCCCACTACCAAGCCCACAGCGGACTTTCACCGCCTAGTTATCGCCCATGCCGGGCGCACTTATAAAAAGGCGGTTTAAAACCGTCTTTTTATATAGCTCAAAAAAACAATAATTAAAAATTTAAAAAAGAATTGAATACTATCAATTCGAGTTATAAGTATTTTATATGGTATTGACCTATCTGAAACGAAGGATTATCTCGATGTAGAAAAATTATCAAAATTGATTAAGGATACATAGACAAAGGAAGAAAATTTTTCACAAGCCGATATAATTAGAAAGTTAGAATAAATCGCACTATTTATATTTAAAGATGAAAGATTAAAAGATCTGAGAATACCTGGTGATATACTTATAGGGATAAATTTTGAAGATGATGCAGAAGTGGAGAAAAAAATTGATAAATTAATATCATCTATGATTGATGACCAAATTTTAATAGAAAATTATCTTTTGGAAATTTCTTATGCGTTACAAAATTACGAATTTACTGAGAGGGAAATAAAAAATCTATTTCATTTGATAGGATTAGCTATATCAGATGAATACAAATCTCTCTTAAGAGTTATTGTAGTAAAGTGCTTTGCAGCTATAAGAAAAATTTTCAAGTAAAAATTTAATAAAGAACGAAGAAGGAGATTGCGTAGTGGTTGTCGAAATATAACATAGAGTTTCTTCCTTTGTGGGTTTTGGGTTTCGGTAATTCCTACCTTCGACACTAAAGGGAGGGAAGCCTTCTTTTTCTCAAATCTTTTTGTATCAAGTATTATAAGGTTTGATAACCCCCTAAATTAGGGGTTCATCTGATATAACTTGGTACGGGGGGAGAGGTGAATGAAAGAAAATTTTTATGGAGTTTATGAAGAAGTGTGGCATCAATGGAACGACTTTCAAAACACCATGACTATCTCAAAACAAATCGTTAGGTCGGAAATACTTAAATCTTGGGAAAGGAGCAAAATTGCAGGCGTCGATCCGTACCAGGAACAAGGACAAGAAATTATCGAGGGTGCCGCTTTAAAAGAAGTCAGAGAAAAACAAGAAGAACTAATTCAAGCTGCTAGGCCGATTATGGAAAAGCTTTTATCGCTGTCTGGTGACTATGGTTTCCTTGCAGTTTTAGTAGGAGAGGACGGTTATATATTAGAGACATTAGGGAACCACCAGGAAACTATAGACCTAGCTCGAAGAACCAATTTCATTCCTGGCGCATGCTGGCGAGAAGATAAAGTTGGCACTAACGGTATAGGAACTGCAATGGTTATAGGGCAAGCCCTTGATGTAACTGGGGCTGAACACTTCTCCCGCGGACTTCACTCTTGGACATGTACTGGTTCTCCAATTTTTAGTCCGGAAGGAAAACCTATTGGAGTTATTGATCTTTCGGGACCTTGGTACCGAGAAAATAAACTGGCATTA
The DNA here is from genome assembly GCF_003722315.1 of Thermoanaerobacter ethanolicus JW 200. Taxonomy (NCBI): domain Bacteria; kingdom Bacillati; phylum Bacillota; class Clostridia; order Thermoanaerobacterales; family Thermoanaerobacteraceae; genus Thermoanaerobacter; species Thermoanaerobacter ethanolicus. The sequence goes on from NZ_CP033580.1 coordinate 2,885,248, forward strand.
GCTACTATAGTATCTTCTGCAATTGCGATTGAAAACAATTTGAAGCAGAGTAAAGCCTTTAAAGAAACTTTACCTTACAGACAACTCTCAGAATACTTCTTAGAAAACAACAGTGATCCCTTATTAGTGATGGATAATACAGGAAGATTAATCAAGGTTAATTATGCATCTGAGAAATTTTTAGGATGGAAAAAAGAAGATTTAATAGGACGAAGAGCTGATGAAATATTTGACAATTCGCAGGAAATCCTATTCCTCATAAAAGCGCGGCAGAGTATAAAAAACAAGGAAATATTAGTGCAAAGTAGAAAAGGTATCTTGCGGTGTAGCGCAGATGTTTCACCTATAAGTGGTTATTACAATGAAAATGTAGCGGCTCTAATAGCTCTAAAAATGCATGAAGGTAGTCAATTTTATATAAGCTCTCCTCCAGCCTTAAAAGGATTCGAAGTAATATTGGGAAATCATCCCTGTTTGCGTGAAAGTATACGATTAGCCCAAATTGCAGCAAATAGCGATGCACCAGTCCTTATTTTAGGAGAGACAGGGACAGGGAAAGACCTTTTTGCAAGAGCCATTCATGAGGCTAGCGGTAGGAAAGGACCTTTTGTGGCGATAAATGGTGGTGCTTTGCCGCGAGAATTAATTGGAAGTGAGCTTTTCGGCTATGTAGGCGGAGCTTTTACCGGTGCACGACCAGAGGGCAAGCCAGGTAAATTTGAACAAGCACAAGGAGGTACTTTATTTTTAGACGAGATAGGCGATATGCCTATGGATATACAGGTTTACCTTTTACGAGTGTTAGAAGAAAAAAAGGTAGTTCGAATAGGCGGACATAAGGAGATACCGTTAGATGTTCGAATTATTGCTGCGACCAATTCGGATTTAACAAAGTTAGTAAGAGAGAAAAAATTTCGAGAGGATTTGTATTATCGCCTGAGAGTTCTCACTATTCATTTATGCCCGTTACGAGAACGCAAAAGTGATATACCTCTTCTTTTTCAACATTTTGTCAATAAATTTTCGCAAAAATTAGGCAAAAATATTACCAATATTGATCCATCAATTTGGCCTTTATTAAGTAATTACGACTGGCCAGGAAACATTAGGGAATTACGAAATGTGGCAGAATGGGCAGTGAATATAGCAGAGGGTAGTACAATTTCTGTTAATCATTTGCCACCTTACTTGTCTGGCTCTCAAACTATCCGCGAGAACAGCAGTACTTTTTCTTCTACCTCTCTTATTGAACTGGAAAAGCAGGAGATTAGTCGACTTCTCGAACATTACGGTGGTAATATAACCAAAGTTGCTGAAGCCTTAGGCATAGCACGGAACACTTTGTATAGGAAGCTTTATAAATATGGACTAAAGACTCGTTATGGTGTTCCAAAATCTAACGTTACAAAAAGAGACATAAGTTACAAAGAGGCAGATTAAGATTTCATAATTTCTTGTAAAAATCAAGAGATGAGTAAACCAGCACTCAATAATGGGTGCTGGCATATTTTTTGCAAGAATATATTTAATGCAAAATGCAAAATCTAAAAGGGGGGATGTAACAAAAGAAATTAAAATATATTCACCTTCTTTGATATTATAAAGCAGGGTAGTATATTGTAAAAAATTGAAAAATTGTAAATAGATAGGAGTGAAAAGGTATGAACATTCCCAAAGAAACTCTTATGCGTATGTACCTTGAGATGGTTACAATTCGATTATATGAGGAAACCATGGCTGAAGCCTATCAGGAAGGGAAATACCCAGTATTCAACATTGCATCAGGCCCAGTCCCTGGTGAGATGCATTTAGCTGCAGGACAGGAGCCTGTAGCTGTAGGGGTATGCATGCACCTTAAAAAGGAGGATGCTGTAGTAGGTACTCACCGGCCTCACCACTTTGCTATTGCAAAAGGAGTAGACCTCAAACGCATGACAGCAGAAATATTTGGTAAAGTTACCGGTTTAGGCCGCGGCAAAGGTGGTCACATGCACCTCTTTGACCCTGATGTACACTTCAGCTGCAGTGGTATCGTCGGTGCTAGTATTCCACAAGCAGTAGGAGCAGCTCTAGCTTTCAAAATGCGCAAGGAAAAACGTGTAGCTGTGGCCTTTTTTGGTGACGGTGCTGCAAATCAGGGTGCTTTTCATGAGGGGCTTAACTTAGCTGCAATTTGGAAGCTACCTGTGGTGTTTGTATGTGAGGACAATAGTTGGGCAATTTCTGTACCAAAACAAAAGTCCACAGCTATTAGTCGAAATGCTGACCGTGCAGTTGCATATGGTATACCCGGAATATACGTGGGAGAAAACGATGTCTTAGCTGTCTACGATGCTGCTGGCGAGGCAGTAGAGCGAGCGCGCCAGGGGGAGGGTCCAACTCTTATTGAAGTTAAAACAGATCGTTTCTTTGGGCATTTCCAGGGTGATCCAGAAGTCTATAGACCCAAGGACGAAGTTCCACGTCTAAAGCAAAATGATCCAATTAAGCGGTTCAGGAAATACCTTATTGAAAATGGCATAGCCAAAGAAGCTGAAATTAAACAATTAGACGATGAAGCACGGAAGCGTGTTGAGGATGCTTTCTTGTTTGCTCGGGAGTCACCCTACCCAGCACCGGAAGAAGCTCTACTTCACGTGTTTGTAGAATAGTGAGTTACGCGTTTAGTGGTGAATAGTATGTAAAGGAGGAGAAAATTATGTCTGCGATAACCACGCGAAAGCTTACTATGGCAAAAGCAATTGCTGAGGCCATTAGTTTGGAGATGGAAAGGGATCCGAGAGTTTTTGTCATGGGTGAGGACGTAGGTGTATATGGAGGTATATTCAGTGCCACAGCTGGGCTATATGAAAAATTTGGGCCAGAAAGAGTTATCGATACACCCATTTCCGAAACAGGTTTTATAGGTGCTGCTTTAGCAGCTGCTATGGAAGGTATGCGTCCTATAGTAGAATTAATGTTTGTAGACTTCTTTGGCGTGTGTATGGATCAAATTTATAATCACATTGCCAAAAACACTTACTTTTCAGGGGGAAATATTCGGATACCTTTGGTGCTCATGACTGCGGTTGGTGGTGGTTACAACGATGCAGGACAGCATTCACAGTGTCTTTGGGGGACTTTCGCTCATCTGCCTGGTCTCAAAGTAGTTGTACCTTCTACTCCCTATGACGCCAAAGGTCTGATGATTTCAGCCATACGGGATGACAATCCTGTTCTATACATGTTCCACAAGGGGTTACTTGGTCTGGGTTGGATGACCCTTATTAAGGACAGCACTGGCCCTGTCCCTGAGGAGCCTTATACGATCCCGTTTGGTAAAGCAGAGGTAAAACGGGAAGGAAAAGATGTTTCGATAATCAGCGTGGCTATGGGCGTCTATCAAGCATTAGAGGCGGCTAAAGAGCTGGAAAAAGAAGGTATAAGTGTTGAGGTTCTGGACCTCAGGACATTGGTGCCATTAGACCGCGAAGCCATAATAAATACTGTAAAAAAGACCCGTAGAGTATTGGTAGTGGATGAAGACTACTTGAGCTATGGTATGAGCGGAGAAGTTGCTGCAACTGTAGTTGAGCATGCTTTTGACTACTTGGAAGCGCCTGTCAAACGGTTAGCAGTTCCAGACGTGCCTATCCCATATTCTCGTCCTTTGGAACAGTTTGTATTACCTTTAAGTTCTAAAATTGTGAATGCAGTTAAGGAATTGCTCAGGTCATAATAATGAAATTTCAAAGCAGGAGGACTGATATCTTATGCCATACGAATTTCGCATGCCTAACGTGGCATCAAATGGAATAGAAGGGTTTGTGGTGAATTGGTTCAAGGATGAAGGACAGCCAGTACAAGCAGACGAATTGCTGCTGGAAGTACAATTTGAAAAAGTAGTTGTTGAAATCCAGGCTCCAGTAAGCGGCATACTTACAAAAATCCTATGCCCCCAAGGCCATGTAGTTAAGGTTGGGCAGCCGCTCTGCTTGATCGAAGAAGAGGCCACGGAGGCGGCTGGAGGTAGTGAATCTGCGACACCTCCAGTCTATGCGCCAGAGGAAACGACCCACATCCACGGCGAGACGGAGCAGAGATCCCAGAGTACTCCAGTGGATACCCAGGATCCCGGTAACAGGACAGGAGATGTAAGAGCTACCCCTGCAGCCCGTAAGCTTGCCCGTGAATTGGGAATTTCTCTGGAGGCAGTACCGGGAACCGGCCCGGGCGGTCGTATTACTGAGGAGGATGTTAAGAAATTTGCTCAACGTTCTGAAAAGACAGATTTAAAAGCAAAAAGGGTACCCCTCACTCCTACTCAACGTTTAGTTGGTGCGAGGATGTTACAAAGCCTGCGAGAAACTGCACAGTTTACATTAGGGCGGGAGATAGATGTAAGCGCGTTAATCAAAGTCCGCATGGAGCTTAGACAAAAAGGTTCACCTGCCAACATGACGGATCTTATACATAAAGCAGTGGTTCGGGCGATTTTAGAAAATCCTGAAATGCAGGCTATTATTGATGGAGACGATATGATACTGCCTGCAGAAGTTCACTTGGGATTTGCTGTTGCCCGTGGCGATGAACTTTTAGTGCCTGTAATCAAAAATGCTCATAGACTCAATCTTAATGAAATGGCTGTTGAGAGACGCCGGCTTACTGATGCAGTTCTGCAAGGTATTATAAAGCCAGAAGAGCTACAAGGAGGTACCTTTACGATTACAAATCTGGGTACTTATGGTATTGATTTCTTTACCCCTGTGCTATATCCAAAGCAATCTGCAATTCTCGGTATTGGAAGAATAGTGGAACGACCAGTTCTTGAGAATGGAAACGTCCGCTCCGCGCAATTTATGACTCTTAGTCTTACTGTAGATCACCAGGTAATAAACGGCGCACCTGCTGCGAGATTCTTAACTCGGCTGGCGGAACTTCTTTCTCAACCTGAAGCGCTCTTGGAGTCGTAATAGCAAAAGGGCAATGCATGTGCGCTGCCCTTTTAGAATACACGAAAAAAAGACAAGAGGAGTGGTTTCAATAAGGTGCATTAGGTGGTACCTGGATTTATGTCAATATAGTAGACACAAAAACTCGAAATTTTTATACTAAGTTTTTAATTATATCTTCATATTTCTGGTCAATGTTGCTGCCATCAGGGCAATTTATAAATTCATTTATTTAAATTAAAGAGAATTTATAAATATTGTCTCTGTGCAAGAGCCTCAGCTTTTTGTAAAAATAAAAAGCTGAGGCTCTTATACGATAATTTAGGGAGTCATTTGACCTTTTTCATTAAACAACCTTATTGATTATTTTTATTAAACGTTCCTCAATTTCTTTAGCAATGTCTTTAATTTCTACATTATCGCTGTCCATATGTGAGAATAATTGAGCTAATTTTAAAACACCTATTTTTGTTTCTTTTGTATCTTCTATAATTACAATTTTACATGGTAGAAAGTAGCTTGCCATTGGGTCAATTGCGATAATTTTTGCAGCGGCATTAGGATTACAAACTTCTAAAATTGTTACACTGTGATTATAAGGCAGCCCTTTTTCAGCGAGTTTTTTGTGCAATTCAAATTCCCATAACACACCAAAGTTTTTCTCTTTAAGTTCTTTTTTTAAGTCCTCAATCAACTCTTTTGTTTTTTTATAGGTAGTTAACGTGAAGTCAAACATAGTTTTTTCTCCTCTCATTTATCTTTTTTTCTTTGATGAAAAATTTGTGTGTACTCTTAGTATAAGATTATTTTAAATTAAAAATTTGAAGAAAATGTGAAGGAAAATTTACTAAGAGATTATTTTATAGACATTAGAACTCCTTAGATACTTGCGGATAAAAAGGCGTGAAATAAATCCCATCTAACAGGCGGTCAGCTTTGGATATTTGTGGGTATTATAGGGTTATTGGATTCAATTTTTAGCGGCATGTGGAAATTCATTTTTTTTGATTGTTCCACAATTACTAAATCAAACAATTCTTTTCTACTTTTTACTTTCAATATTAGAATGCTCTTTCTGTCTTTTCTTTCTCCCATAGCTCTTTTATTGAGGCTACTTATAGCCTCTTCCTTATCCTCCTTCTATGTCAAATTTACAGCTTTTTACGCAATTTCTTCCTGCGCCTTTTGCTTCATACAACATGTTGTCTACTCGAATAAGAACTGTGTCAATGGTATCAGTGTCCCTATATTCAGTTACTCCAAAGCTTGCTGTTACATCCCCTATTCCTTGCAGTTCCATCCTACTTATCTGTTTTCTAAGCTCTTCAGCCAGATCAACTGCATTATTCAAAGAAGTTTCAGGCAGGAGGATTATAAATTCTTCTCCTCCCCAGCGCGCAAAACAATCTGTCTTGCGTATCCTTTCTTTTACTGTATCGGCAACACTTTTAAGAACCATATCTCCTGCAGCATGCCCAAAACGGTCATTTACCTTTTTGAAATGATCTAAGTCAAACATAATAAGGGAAAATGGCCTTCTATTTCGTTTTACTCGCTCTATTTCCTGCTCCAGCATCTGCATGAAAAAACGCCTGTTATAAGTATTTGTAAGGGGATCGGTAATAGATTGGTGATAAAGTAATTCCTCCAATCTTTTGCGCTCGCTTATGTCGCGAATTATGCCTATTGCATGCCATGCATCTTTAATTTTTACAGCAGAAAGTGAAAGTTCTACATCAATTTCATAGCCGTTTTTATGCCTTGCTTTTAGCTCGATTGTTTTCCCTACAGTATTCCCCTTGCCGGTCAAGCGGAATCTTTTAAATGCTTTTCTATATACTTCGTACAGTCGTTCATCTTGAATCATAAGTGCGTGTAATTCTTTTCCTATTATTTCTTCTCTTGAATATCCAAGTATGCGTTCTGCTGCAGGATTCCAGAAGGTTACTTTCCCTTTGTCATCAAGCATAATAATAGCATCTCCTGCCGATTCCATTATGGTGCTTAAAATCTCATTCCTCTCCTTCAGTTCTTTTTCCATTGTTCTACGCTCCGTTATATCAATCACAAGTGCTGCATATACTTTTTCTTTCCCAAATTCTATAAGTTCCAAGTGAACTTCTACTGGATAAAGAGAACCATCTTTCCTGCGGTGTACTGTGTTAAAGATAATTTGCTTCTGTTCTCCTTTAGAAAGAGGGGCAAGAAGTTCTTTAAAGCTTTGCAATGTAAACTCCGGTTTTAAGTCAACAGGAGTCATTTCTTTGAACTCTTCTTCAGTATATCCTAAATTTTTCTTCGCACCCCCGTTTACTGCAATGAATTTTAGTGTCTGTGGATGGAATATGTAAATTTCATTGAGTGAGTCTTCAAAAAGATTTTTATAAAATTCAAGCTCTTTCTTTGCTTTCCATTGTTCAGTAATGTCAAAGATAATCAGATGCATCAGTGTTTTTCCTTGATAATCTACAGGGGATGAATATACTTCTACTAATCTCTCTTCTCCGTTAGCTAACCGTTGGAAGCAAATGCAGGGATTACAACCCTTCTTTAAAGCTTCCGAACACTTTTGACCACCATCTATGGTAGAAACGCCAACAACAGCTTCTATGTCCATCTGCAGCATAGTTTCTTTGGAATAACCGTAGAAATGACAGGCAGCTTTGTTAGCATCAATAATGCGTCCTGATTCTGGTTCGATAAGTAGCATCACTACATCATGGCTTTCAAACATACTGTGAAACAACTCTTCTCTCTTTTTTATCTGTATTTTAGCCTCATAAAGCTTAAAAGCCATTTCTATTTGAGATATGAGTACATACTCATCTACACCCTTAAGAACATACCCATAAGCTGAAACTGACTTTATTTTTTCCATTATTTCTTTACTGGCATTAGCAGTTAGAAATAAAATTGGTATATCTTTATGGTGTTGAATTATTCTTGCTGTATCTATTCCGTCGATTGTTCCTCTAAGTTCTATGTCCATAAGAATTAAATCTGGACTTTGAACACTATTTACTACTTTTTTAACAGTCTCTTCTCCTGATGTGATTATCTCTGTTTTGTATCCGTATTTATTTAGAATGTCTGCTGCTATTTGTGCATTAAGTTTGCTGTCCTCTACAATAAGGATTTTCTTTGGAAAAGCAGCGTTCATCAGTTAGTACCCCCAATTAATGCGAAGTAGATGGAGATTATAAAACCCTTTATGTATTTTCGAAAAATTACTCAAGAGTTTTATTTTCCGAAATATTATTATACTTTTTTCCCTCAAAAAACACAATAAAAATTTTCCGTTCAAGTGCAAATTTTGCGTAAAATTTTCCTCATTTATAATTGTGTATTCCCATTAAAAAAAAAGTTTAAAATCAAAATAGTAGATAAATCTTTCAATAAATAAAGCATTTGAACGAATTTTAGAGTAAAAACTTTTGACAATATCCTACTTGGAGAAGGAAAGCACAATATGACGAAGGGAAAAGTATTGAAAGACAAAACACCTGTATTGAGCATAGTTAGATATTTATTTCCCGTATTTTATAAAGGCAGCATGTTTGAGCGCACAGGAAGATAATACAGTAAAAATCAAAGTATATAAAAACAACAATTGGATGTGGCATAATATAGAATTTAAAACGAAAAGTCTTGAGCATAGAGATATGAAAGGCTTTAAAGAAATAAATCCTAGTTTAGTAAATAGTGATAAATGTTACCAAATCTTTCTACAAAAATTATTTATTTTTGGGGAAAGGATTAAATATACAATTAGTGAAAGAGGATAAATAATTTTTCTGAATTTTTTTAAATTTTTAAGAAGGAATTATGCTTTTTTTGTCGAATATAGTACTTTAACAGATAATAATGTAAAAAACAAAACAGTTAACTATTTATATTGTATATCTTTGCTTTTGTAAGTAAGTTATAACTTGAAAACAACTAAAAAAATTTATATTGTCTTTTTCTCAAAAAAAAACGAAAATAATCATCCAAATTACACTAGATGATAAATCCCGGCCCGATGACCAAGAACTGCATATAAGGCTGACTTAAAGCAGACGAGTTTGTCAAACAAAACAAAGCCCAATATTGTTTGACCCCCATTCAATTTGTTTTTAAACATTTATCAAGATAATAAGGGCGAGAAGAGTGGATATCACGTTCCCTACGAGCTTTGATTTTTCAAGAGTTTTACCACAATAAGGACAACGGAAGATGGCAATTTTAGAATAATAAGTTTTGGAGTTAATAGATAATAGTCGCTTGGAGCTTACAAGGAGGTAGAAGATATCTTTGAATATAAAGTATCCATTAATATCCATTGGGGTGCCTAACACGCGGGGGTGTTTTTATGAAAATAGAATTAAGTGATATTTTGAAGAAAATGGGGGTTATTGTAGAAATTTCGGATGATGAAATGATTGTAACCTTAAAAAAACCCTTTTTTCTTCCTGGGATAATGTAGATATTCATGAATTTTTAAATATACTGGAAGGCGATCTTCGTAAGAATGGAATTATAGTAAGTGTAGATAAAAGTGCGTTAATTAACGTATATACCCAAAATAAAAAAGAAGCAGTAATAGCAAGAGGAATACCATATAAAAGTGGCAGGGATGGTTATCTGGAATTTATTATAAATATCAATAAACCGAGAATTCTTTATACCGAAACATTCTCTGAAGAAGATATATTTAAGATGGCAAGTATACCCTTTGCAAGAAAAGGTGATGTTATCGGAAAACTACATAAACCCATAAAAGGTGAAAATGGAATTAGCGTAAGAGGTAGAATTATACATGCACCGCCTGTAAGAGACGTTGAAGTAAAAATTCTCAGCGATTCCATAGTTTTTAAAGAAGATGAAGATAAGATAGTTGCGATAGCTGACATAAGGCCGGTTGTACATAAAAAAGACGAAAATGATAAATTTGTATATTTTTTTAATTCTATTCCCATGTTAATTTACGAAGGAAGTATCACGAAGAATTCAAGGTCTGTAACATTCGATGGTGACATTATAATAAACGGAAATGTCGAAAAAGGTAATCAAATAATTGCTTCAGGAAATGTTCAGATACTTGGTTCAGTTTACGAATCAGTAGTTCAGGGAGGGCAAAATATTATTATCCATGGCGGAATTGTTGATAGCCAGTTACATGCCGGTTTTTTACCAGGAAACATTTTTGATAAAATAGAACTTCACGCCGTAAATCTTATTGTTGAGAAATTATCGGCAATTTTTGTCCATATTAAAGAACTACCAACGGTTATGAATAATTCCAGACATTTAAGCGAGAAAATCAAATTAATCGAAACCTTAAAAGAAGAGTTAAAAACATCATCAAGAGAAATAAGTATGATACGCAGTTCAAATGTACTTCAAAATCTTCTGGAGCATTTAAAAAGTCTCGTTAAAACGCTCAACAACATTTTGGATTACGATATTATTGGTCTTATAAAACATGTGAATTCATTAAAAGAAATTTATGAAAAAATCCTCTTCATATCAAGGATTTTAGCCGAGGAAGATGAAAACAAGGGGCGTATACTTGCAAAATGGGTTCATGACAGCAAAATTTATGCTATGAAGGACGTAATTATAACCTCAGAAGCAGGTTGTTATAACACAAAAATTTCTACAAATGGTTCAGTTTCCATTAATGGTAAGGTTAAAATGAGCATGATCGAATTTGACAAAAATATCTTTGTAAAAGAAGCCGGATCGCACGGCGTCGGCAGTCACGTATTATTAAAGGGAAGTAAAAATTCAATAGTAAAAATCCTTTACGGCTATGAAGGAGTCGAATTATACTTTGATAAAATAGGCTACAAATTAAAAAATGGTGAAAAAATAAAATTATATTTAGACAAAGATGAAAAAGTCGTTGAAGACATTATTTAATTTGTTTCAGTTGGCTCTTGAAAAATTCACCGTGGGAATGGGAGCCTTTCCCATGAATCTGTTTGATTTTGAAGAATATATCATTTCTGTCCGGCATATCTTCGATACCGCCGACCGAATATGAAAGGATGATTTATGTGTTGAAGAAAAGGGAACTTAGAGATAAGAAGTATTATTATGATTATTTGACCCACCTTCCAAACAGATATTTTTTATATGAGTATTATAGCTCTAGCAATTGCCAATTTGTTGTTGCACTCCTTGATTTTGATAATTTCACATACATTAATGATTCCTATGGGCATCATTTTGGGGATAAAGTGTTAGTTGAAATAAGCAAGATGCTGATTGAAATAGTAAAAGAAAAGGGAAAGATTTTCAGGCTTGGGGGTGATGAGTTCGTTGTTCTTTTTCACTGTAATTTGGATGAAGCAATAAGCGTTATAGAAAATGTTATAGAAAAGTTTAATTATGTTTTCAAAGTTGAGGAAAGAGATATCTTAACAACAGTGAGCGCAGGCATTTATGTATCAAAAGTAGGCGAACATATGGATGATATTATAAGAAAAGCAGATGCTGCAATGTTTGAAGCTAAAAAGTTGGGCAAATCAAAATATGTCATTTTTGACAAAACTATAGAGGACAAGATAATCGAAAAAGCTGAAATGATGGTAGATATCAAGAAAGCGATGTTAAACAACGAGTTTTACCTTTTATTTCAGCCTATTTATGATTTGAGAGAGAATAGGATAAGGGAAGTTGAAGCCCTTGCAAGGTGGAGGAACGACAAATATGGCGACATCTCTCCTTCTCGATTCGTTCCAGTGCTTGAGGAGACTGGTCTTATCAAAGAATTTGGTATTTTTATTATTGAAGATGTTTTTAAACAAATAAAAGATTGGCGGAATAAGGGTATCGAGCTTAAGGTTAACATCAATGTTTCTCCCCTCCAGCTTAGGGACGATGAGTTTTTCTTTAAATTTGATGAGCTTATTAGTAAATACAATATACCATCAAATCTCATCGGCATAGAATTTACTGAAACTCAAATATTAGACATTAAAGAGCAAAAGGTAAATAAAATAGACGAATTTTTAAGAAGGGGAATAAAGATTTCGCTAGATGATTTTGGAGTTGGATATTCTTCCTTAATAAACATGATAGAGTTTCCTATAAGCACTATTAAGATGGACAAAAGCCTTATTGACAGGATTGACGAAAACAAAGTAAAAACATTAATTAAGGGAATTTTGTATATCTCAAAGGAAATGAACTATGAAGTCGTAGCGGAAGGGGTAGAAACAGGGGAACAGCTTAGTATGCTAAAGGAATGGGGTTGTGACAAAATACAAGGTTATTATATATCGAGACCTAAAACTTCAGAGGAGATAGAACTGATGTTCAGAACGTGAACGTAAAAGGAAGTAAAAACATACTGAAAAATGTAAAAATAACAACTTTACTTTTTATTCTAATAGGAATAGTTGCCATTTCTTTTGGAATAATTTCATTTTTTGTTATAAATAACATGAAGATTTTAAGAAGCTATGAATAATTTGTATAATTCTAAAATGGCATAATCAGTTGAATTAAATGCTAAAAATTTAATGGAAGTTGTAAATAAAGCAAATTTAGCTTTTCAAAATCAAGAGGTATCTTTATAGGAGTATTTATCTTGTTGACGGTAATATCAATAATTGTAGGATTTGCTATAACAAAATTATTAGGAATCTCAATGAAGCAGATTAATGTTCTTGTTGAAAAACTATCAAATTATGACTTTACAGTGGAAATTGATAATGAAGGTAAGAACGAATTTGCTGAAATGAATAGTTCATTTAAAATATCGATATGCGAAAGAAGAGCATTCCCCTGTCACAGGGCACTTTAGGAAATTTTACATAAATTTAAAATGTAGCTTCTTTTGCTGCATGATAATAATCCCTATAATTTCTAATCCGATGCCTACCCCGTTAAATATCCCTCGCAAAAAATCAGTAATATAAATATGTCTGCTTAGATATGTTGTAGTAGATATTACAAATATTCCTAATAAAACTACAAATAAGCCTAATTTATTATTTCCCATAGTATTGTCTCCTCTACTTTTCTTTGTTTTTGAAAACTATATAAGAATATACAATCGGTACTATAACAGCAGTAATTAACAGCACAAACATCAAAACAGCCACCCATTTACCGGTGAAAAAGGAAGCAAATAAACCGATAATACCTGCAATAAGCCATAGTTTTCCGCCTAGCTGGTGTGTCTTATTCCATACCTCTTCATCCGCCAACGTCCATGGAGTTCTTATCCCTACAAAATAATTATGGCGAAGTTTACCCATAGCACTTCCAAATCCAATCAGCATAAAAGGAATAATAAGATTGCCCATTCTATTTATATCAATCTTATACCCTAATGCAGAATATGTAGAAACAAAATATACTTCTGATAAAATAATTACTAAAACTGCCCTTATCACTCTATAAGCTCCAGCAAATTTACCATAATTGGCTCTTTTAGGGTCAATAAGGGGTATATACAACATTGCGAAATATATTCCAGTAATAATTGAAGGCAAAATAAATATATCATGTTTTGGACCAAAACTATCCACTTGGCCCGAAATATTCCAGTGTATTGGAATTTTATCTGGCAAACGTCCAAAAACAGTAAACGTAAAAATCCATATCAATATGATGATCGCAATTAACCACCAATCTTTTTTGATTTCGTATTTCACATCGTAGTTCTCATACATAATATTCATACTCCTTTCCATGTTTATGATAAACTCGTTGTACATCTTACTTGTTTAATAATTTTGGCAAACATATTTAACATACATTATTCCTCTTTAAACAATTCTTTTGCAAGGTCTTCCATTGTCTTTTTGCGGTTTTCTGTTTCTTTTTCGTCTATTAGGACGTTAAATATAAGCACATCTCCTTCTTTTGCGTTTTGAGGAAGAAGTTCTTTCGGAAAATTGAATGTTTTATTTCCATATTCTATTACTGCCCAATCACCTTCAAATCTGTCTATAATGCAGAGTCTAGATGTTTTTTTAGACATTATTTGCACCTCTCCATTAAATTCTGTTATATTTGATTTTAATGCTTTATTTAAGTAACATTCCTGCATCTTCATATTTTTCCCATGAATTTTATAATATCTATATTCATATATCTATCACATTAATATATCCCGCTTTTTAGTTTGAAGAGCGTGCATATCCGAAAAAATTCTCTCTATGACTTCCCTGCTGTAAACTATACCCGATAATATTTCTGCCTTAAAAGCTATGTCTTTTTTCTTGGCCGTATCTACAGGCATATTCTTTATTGAATTGCTTCCACACACTCTTTAAGATAATTTTCTCCTTCTCTCTTTCTTCTTTCTTTGTCCATTAAAGGCAAAAGTGCATATAAGTCATAATAATCTGTTTTTGTAATGTCTGTAAATTTTATTTCCTCTACATCAATTATTCTATACCTGTAGTCTAAAATATTTTGTTCTCCTAAGTTGTAATTTAATTTGTCTTCCATGTTTAACTCATTTTTTCCCATGTAAATTACTATTTGATAAGGTATTAGATTGTGTTTTTCCATTATTTCAAGGGAATATCTTAGCATCCTGTAAGGCATCTTATCATCATTGCTGGATTGAAATTATATATGTACAGCAATATCTCCTTTCTCGGTACTGCTTTTAAAGACCATGTCACTTTCTCTGTTTTCAACTTTCGTAAATTCAATGTTGAGTTCATCTTCTTCCTCCCGTTTCTCCTTAATTACCTTCTATTGTAATTATAACACACTTCACAGGGATAATAAATCCATTACACTCTCTAGATAGTGTCAAGATACTGTAGGATAATTTTTAGTGACAACCCATGGAATATGTAAGATCAGGGTTTTCCTGTTGTATTCGTTGAAACAGTAAAAAATATATCTATTGAAATTCGTCAATAGTTATTCGGAAAGTTCACTTTTAAACGATCTTAAAAGTTTGAATTTACCTTATTCTGAAGAAGAAATTACTAAAATCAAAAACAACCTTAAAAAAGAGCTAGATTTTTTCAAGTAAAGGGAACTACCACAAGAAGCATTTGCTATAATTATTGATGCTTATCATTGTGAAATTAAAGATTCTTCCAAAGTTAAAAAAGCTACCTGCTATATTGTTCTTGGTATTGATCTTGACGGCAAAGAAAACAAAGCTGATTGGAACAAAGTCTTCGAAGATTATTATACAGCTTTTCCAGTTACACTACTATTATCAGACAGAAGATTTTTGATAAGTCTCTTTTGTCTGAATTATCTAAAAAAGTATTTTTTGAAGCTGCACTACCAAAGCTTGTCGAAAAACTAAATGAAGAAAATAAAAAAATAATTTTAGAAAGAAACGAAGAAAGAAAGATACTCGCAAAAAGATATGAAGATGTTGTAAAAGGCATAAATATGATTGTAGACGTAATAGCACGAGGATATTTTCATCCCAGTCTTGATGATAAATTAACCGAACTTGAGCAGCAAAAAATCGAAATAGAAACAAGGTTAAAAGAGATGGATAACTTACCTGATACTTCTTTTGTAACAGAAGAAAAGATAAAAGAATACCTTCTAAAGGATAAAGAAGTGTTGGAAGCGGGTGACCCTCACAAAATTAAACAAATTTTACCAACATATATCAATAAAATAATCGTCTACCCTGCTAGAATTGAAGCCCATTTCAGGCTTTCGGTAGACGATACAGTTTGCGCATGGATGGTAGCGGCGAATCGCTCTCAACTTTGAACGGATTTTAAATTATGTTTTTACAATAAGAAAAAATTTCTTTAGCATACATTATTGCCTTTTCAGCTGTTTTAATATCTGGCATCCCTAAAGCTGTTGTGCCTGGCATGGCAGTAGGATATCTCGTTGGAATATAAAATTGGTTTAATACTTGGGCTTTAGATAGGAAGTTTTCAAAAGATTTATCATGTTGTGTACAAAGATTTACAAGATCTATTAAATTATGAATTCGAGGAGGATTATGTTTTTGACTTACTAAAAATGCTTTTAAAGCTTTTTCTACAGCCTGATGGGAAAAGAAACAAACCATATTGTATTTACCTGCTTTAAACATGATTTCTGCTGAGTCAAGGTCATCCATAGCAAAATCAAGCCATTGTTTTGCTTCTTTCATAAATAACCTTTCCTTTCTTTAATATTTCTTCAACGTAAAACATACTTTCTTTCATTTCTTCTATTTCTTTTGGGGTATACACTATAATATCCGTGCCAATAGTAGGCTTAGCAACTTTAACAACTTCCTCTAATCTTTCGTAAAAAGACTTGTCAGTATCCTTTATAACTATTAAATCAATATCGCTCCATTCATTTATTTGATTTGTCGCTAATGAACCAAATAATATTATTTTTTCAGGTTGATACTCTTTTATCAGCACTTCTACAATTCTTGTAAGTTCTCGATTTAATTGTTCTATTCTGCTCATAGAAAACACCTCAATTTGAAGGTTTTACCTTTAATCCGTTATATCAAATTGCAATTATTCTATAAGAGTTTATTTCCGTCTTTTTAATTTTTTATTTCCTCGCTTTAATTTCTGTAAGATGTGATATAATTATAATTATAGACAGAAAAACACTTCGAGTGTTATGAATATGTGGAATGTGGGAATAGGTAGATGTGAGCTACCTATTCTTTTTTTATGTTTATTTCTATTCTAAGAGTTTTAAATTTCTATTTTAATTGTTTATAGATCTCAAAAATTCTTCTTCACAATTAATTATAGCATGCATATTATAACATTTCTATGCAAAATTTCTTAAAGTTTTCTCTTGAATGCAGTGGCAAAACTGCCACTGCATTGTTATTATACTTTTACTTTAGTAAAATCGAGACCATACTGATACGACAAAATTGCTAAAGCTTCACTCAATCCATACTCATCAACAGCGTAATAGCTTTCAAGGTTGTCTAAAATACAACTCTGTTTGTTTCTTCTACACAACTTAACATGAGGGTAAGTACCATTGTGATGAGGCTGATATAATACCACCAAATCTCCTTTTTCTGCCAATCTCATCAGCTCATCTTTTTCATATTTGCCTTTCTTTTCTAGTATTTTTCTGGCTGTTTCTTTGAATTCTTCAGCTTTTTCTCTTAAAACTTTATAATCAAAATCAACAGTAATGTAAGTATTACCTCCAGCAAGTATATCGTTTGTGTAATCATCCCATCTTACATATTCATACTTCTTAACAACAGCTTCTACAAGCTTTTTAGAGACCTTCAAGTCTTTAATTCTAACTTCAATTGACTTATCTAAAAGGTATGTTTTAGCTCTGACGCTTACCTGTTTCGATGTTATGCCGTGCTTCCTTAAATTTTTTCTTATTTCTTCAGCAATTTCTCTAGCAGTCATTTTGCATTCCCTCCCCTAAAATTTCTTACTTGCTCGGATTTGATAGTCTACCGCTAGAACTTACTCTCTTACGCCATGTGCTTACACCTCCTCATTTTTTGTTTGCTTCTTGTTTGCCCCCGGCAGTTAAAACAAAACAGCCTGCGAGCCGAAGGTCAAGGGGTCGGGGAGGGATACCGGACCGAGCGTAAACGAGGGAGGATATGCTCACCGACCCGAAGGGCTTGCCCCTTGACCGAAAGGCGAGCAGGCGTATAATTTTTTGTGCGGGGGCAAACAAAAAAAACACGTCTGCAAAAGCAGAGGTGCTTAATTACAACATAGATGAAGTTTACAAAAAACTTTATTTGTGGCTACTAGAAAAGCTTTATTAACAACATTTATTATATAAAGTGGTTTTCTCGTAAAAAATCTTTTGGAGTATTAAAAGCTGTAAAGAAAAGCGGTGACCCAGCAAAGGATAGAGGAGATACAGGACCTACTGTCATAAATGCATATTGGCGCGAAAAAACATCAAAAGAACTATGAGGATCGCGGAATGATTGATATAATTTCAATGCATTAGTATCTCCTCCCACAATTTCTCTCAAAGCCTGAAATTCGGTTCCCAAGGCTAAGCCGAATCCAAAGAAGAAAATTCTAAGTTGTCCTATTATTTCCTTATGGAGACTCGACAATGTTTGACTTATAAACATCCATCCAAGACCATATTTTCTTGTAGTTCTTGCGGCATCAATTAATCTATTTTTTATTCTCTCCATTCTTTCATCTGTCTGTTTTTCTTTTGGTGCTAATCTATGGGCTTCATCTATTAACACTAAGGTATTAAGATTTGTTTTACTATATTTTTTTTCTTGTATTTGCTCTTTTTCTTTTTTATGATATACCGATTCTGCCATCTCAGTAATAGCTTCTAGAAACCTGTCAATTAACAAAGGTTTTATTTTCCTATCCCACACATCTTGCTCTACGTCTTCAGGCTTTTGAGATAAATCAATTATAATTAAAGGCCTTTTTTCAGGATAAAGAGATTCATTTACTATCTGCCCAGGACTTTTCCTACCATTACCTTGGAAAAATAGAGATACCTTTCGCCATTTTTCAAAAATACTTGTTTCTAAGTTATTTTCAATGTCACTTAAAGTTTTTACTATAGTATTCCTAACTCTTTCAACTCCACTTTTATCTGCATAAATTTTTTCAATAATTTGATGAATGTATTGCAATGTTTTCACAAATGTATTTTTATCTAAATTTTCAAGCTTGATATTTTTATCTTTTCGTAAAAATTCCAAAACATCTTCTGCTACTATTTCTTGATATTCTGAACTTTTTATTCCGAGTTCAAAGAAGAACTTATATTCTCGAAGTAATTCTACAAAGAGCTCCCATCTATCAAGTTTTAACGTAGAAAGGTCATATATAAACCATTCTTTATTTAACTTTTCTAAAATTGTGTGATTTAAAATATAAGACATATTATCGCCTTGTTTATTTCTTAAACTGAGAGCAAATTCTCCTTGAGGGTCCAAAACAAATATTCCCATATCTTCATACCTTGCATAAGCGAGTAATATCATTTTTGCTAAAACAGATTTTCCCGAACCTGTTTTCCCAAAAATGCCTATATGATAAGCTTCTCCAGCACCACAGGGACCAGAAGAAAAATCTTTAAACCACAAGGGTAATTTGGGGGTAGAACCATAAACATGACCAAGATAGAAAATTTCTTCTTTATACCTTTCTAAAAGTTTATTTAATATATCGTCAGTAACTAATTTAACAAATGTCCCAGTAGGCGGTACTGTTCCCAAGATGCTTGGTACGAATTTATCTCCTTCATCACTAAACACAGCACTTACTGTCATCTGCCCTAAATGAGTATCCTGTCTACCGCTTATTTGACTGATTTTCCCTTTTTGTCTTGCTAAAGATCTCATAGTAGGATCTTCAAGCCATGCATTTCTTAATTGAATTTCTGTTATTTGTCCTAAAGCATAATGTCTTTTTCCGTCTTGATTAAAATCAAAAAAAGCTAATTCTCCCACTAGTTTTTTATCCACTGCAGTTCCTAGAATATCTAAAGCAAGTCCACTAGTTGAAGAAGGCGAACCAATAGTAGCTATGCGTTCAGCATTATCCAATAGTTTTTCAAAATCCCCCACTTTTACTTACCTCCTTCAGTTCTATATCCATGCATAGTAAAAAATATTTCAGAAAAATCTTCGTCCTCGTACAATTCTATTATTTGCCGGGTTGAAGACTGCCTAAATGCAGGCATCGCACTTCCTAAATGTTTTACCATCCTATCAGCCATAAACAATGGATAAGGTTCCATAATACCTGCTGTACCACACTGATAACGTAATCCTTGAAATAATATAGATAATCGACTTTTATTGGTTGCAACAGAAGAAGGTATTTCTAATCTTAAAGCTGGCATCCATGAATGCGGTTTATAATACACAACATGAATTTTTTCAAGAAGTGAAGTTATTTCATCTATAACTCTATCTAATTTCTGGTCATCCTTTGACGAAGCTAAATGCCATTTTCCTATTGGTTTTTCCAAAGGAATTGGAGTAGTATATTCTCCAGCAGACAAAATAAAAGTCATTAGTGCCCTATCATCATAATGAGAAGCCCATCCTAAGCTTTTTCCAAGTTCTTGCCTTGTTGTATATTTTGGTAAACTAACCCATATTTTGTCACTCTTTGAAGCCTCAAGGACAGTTCTGTAAGCCATTAGAAACGATTCAAACCTTTTAATTAATTCTTCAATTATATCTGTATTTTTTTCTTTTGCTTTGGTCACTGCTTGATTCATATAAATTATAGGAGTAGTAAAAGAACCGTCCAACATTACAATATCATGAGGAGCATTTACAGCAAGTTCTAATTCCATTTGTATCATAATTCCTCTTACTATAGATGGTGTATCATCATCTCTTTTTTCATGAGCCATAAAAGTTAAATGTTTAGGTGCTTCCCAATGCCTTGTCTCAAAAGGAGGAGTTAAACCTTCTACCGCAACCGCAGCACATCCAACAAGGTCCATTGCCATAAGTTTTTCAATAGCATAAGATCCATCTACTCCACAAGTAGTAGGAGGTTGAGGAAATTCAAGTTCTCTATCATTCTTTAACATTCCACTTTTCTGAAGCTGCTCTCGAATTTCTTTTTTCTTCTTTTTAAGTTCTTTAAACATTAAAAGAATTTCTTCTCCTATTTGATTACTTTTTTCTAACATTTCCTCCACAAGAGCTTCTGGAAGTTCAGAAAAAACGCTTTGTTCTTCCATTTTACTGGATCCTCCACAATTATTTTAATTAAATCATTTAATTAAAAGATACTTTTTTAAATTATCCTTATTCCAATATCTCCATTCATCATTAGTTTTTACTCTTCGCTTTAGATATCGTTCCTTCCAATATTCAGCTAATTCTTCAAATTTGTAATCATAATATTTAACCTCTTTATCAATACCATTGATATATTCAACTACATTTGAAGCTAGCGGAAAAACAAAAACTTCTCTTTTTACTTCATGCTTTAAAAGCTGTTTTATGCTTTTTATATTTAAAACTTCTTTCAAATCTATTTCCTTATTTATTTCCTTAATAGCTGTATTAATTAGTCTAAATTTATAGTTAGGACCATTACCATATCCACCTTTAACTTCGATTCCTTTTAATAACAAATACTCTTTCATTAACCTTGAAATTTCGTCAGTATACTTAAAAGCCCCAAAACCTTTTGTATAACCAAGTGAAAAACATAATAGCTTGTCCTTATATTTGACCCTGTTATATATAGAACTGCGCCCATAAGCTGAAGTTGTTGTGAAAAGTACTAAATGAGGAGATATAATATTTTGTTCCATTTCAGTTTTTTTGTTGCTATACTTTTCTCTATAGAAATCTCTAACCTCATTAGCTACGGCGCTCATTGCTACTAATTTGCCACCCAGCAACATATTGTAAGGTGGTACTGCACCTAATGTAAAAATATCCATCGTCTCATTAAGTTTATAAACTTTATCTTTCCCTTTTAAGTTGAGCCACTCATTCCTTAATTTTATTCCTAGAGCTGGAGAATGGGCTCCCAATATTCCTATAAGTTTCCCATTGTATTCGTCCATTATAAGAAAACACAATCTACGCCCATAACCATTTGAAAATGGCAAACTCCATGTAAATCTCGCTGTTTTAAAAATATCCCATTCTTCCTTTGTTCTAACAGGAATTAACCTAGGAGATATTTTTTCTGGTACGATATCATCTCCCTCTGCAAAATATTCATCAATAATCTTTTCGCCCTTTTCAATCAAAAATTTTCTGTGTTTAAGCAAAAGCTCAATTCGAGCTCTCTCATGCATTTTTCTCAATAGGTCCTTATTTTGTGTGTCTGGAGTGTTTAAAACGTAAGCCTTTATTTGTTCTATGATTTTGTCTCTTAGCATTTCTCTTTTTTTCTCGAGGCCTACACAATTATTTATTTCATCATCTATTTCCGAATTTATTTCATGCTCCAATATATAATCATTTAGTTGTTGAATCCAAACTTTCGTTAACAATTTAAAGCACCTCCATATATTAGTAATTATACCATAATTGTTCCAACTATAAAAACATTTTAAGACAATGAAATTCCAAAAAAAGACTTCTTTCTACTTCTGCTTGGCAGTACTGGAGCAAGAGGATATGCTCACCGACCCGAAGGGCTTGCCCCTTGACCGAAAGGCGAGCAGGCGTATAATCTATGACGCGGGGGCAAACAAAAAAAGCACGTCTGCTTTAAGCAGTTATAATACTAAAAAAACGGTCAATATTTTTGTTTCCCCCTTTCAATTTCTAAAAGATTCGGCTTAATTTAAACTGTGGTTAACTTCTTTACCATTTTTCCAAAGCTCATATTCACTCAAATCCATTTCGCTATTCCAACTTACACCATATCCTCCTGGATCAACTTTTACCGCTTTGAAAAAAGCTTTGTTTTTCAATAGCTCAAACGGCCACTCATTAAGCTTTGGTTTCATATCGTATTCTTTCACTATTCCATTATCAAAAGTAACAAGCAGTTTATAATCATCTGTTGCTTTCACACTGACAACTTTATACATGTTCCATCACTCCAATCCAGGCAATTTTCGAAATACCTGAGTCTCCCACATTTCTAGAAGTTCACGTTGATATTTGCTAGCCCATTCAACGACTAACTCTTTTGCTCTTCTAGGTAAATCTCCTTCAATCATTTTAAGAGTATTAATATCAAATACACCTACGTATTCTCCATATATAGCATGAAAGTGTGGCGGAAAGTGATCTCCAAAGTACATTTTAATTACTATGCCATAAAACCTTGTTATCTCTGGCATTTTACTATCCTCTCCTTAAGTCTAACATATTTTATCATTATATATCAAAGCAATTAATTATCCCTCAAATATCAAACATTCCTCTTCATAAATTGATTATACCACAGCGTAGGGAAATATAATTATATTTTTAACTATTCTCTTAAAACATACTGCTGTAGCTTACTCTCTTACGCCATGTGCTTACACCTCCTCATTTTTTGTTTGCTTCTTGTTTGCCCCCGGCAGTTAAAACAAAACAGCCTGCGAGCCGAAGGTCAAGGGGTCGGGGAGGGATACCGGACCGAGCGTAAACGAGGGAGGATATGCTCACCGACCCGAAGGGCTTGCCCCTTGACCGAAAGGCGAGCAGGCGTATAATTTTTTGTGCGGGGGCAAACAAAAAAGCACGTCTTTTCAACTAATATCATTAAATTTAAAATGTAGTTTAAAAAATTGTCTATAAAATATAAAGTATACTTCATATTTTATGTATAAAAACATAAAGTATGTGTTATAATATTATATGTGGGAGGTGATAAAAATGTCTATTACAAGCTCAGAAAATATATTAAGGATTCTATACTCTTATAACCCATGGTGGAGAGAAGGATATTTTCCTCAGGATCTATCCAAACCCGTAAAGAGAGTAGTCTATCATCAGGCATTTGAATTACTAATGCATCCAACTATCAGAAGATATGTCATACTTTCAGGTGCACGTCGTGTAGGTAAAACCACAATTTTATATCAAATGATAGAAACCCTTTTAAAAAATCAAGTGCATCCAAAAAAGATATTGTATGTATCTTTTGATCATCCTTTATTTAAGTTAAGTTCCTTTGACCAAATTCTTAACCTTTATGAAACCACTGTAAATGAAGAAAAAGAGGCTTATATATTTCTAGATGAAATTCAATATGCAAGTGATTGGGACAGATGGTTAAAAGTCTATTATGACACCAAACCAAAATGGAGAATTATTGCCACAGGTTCAGCTTCTCCCGCACTTATTGAAGGTACAAAAGAAAGTGGTGTTGGCCGCTGGACTGTGATTTCTGTACCTACTCTTTCTTTTTATGAATTTTGTGAAATACTTGGAGTCTCAGAAAAACCAAATAACTTACCCGATTTAGATTTAAACGAAATTTCAAATTTAAATGAGTCTCAATTAAGTGAGCTTATGTTTTTACTTATGCCATTGCAAAAGTACTTTAATAAGTATTTAACAATAGGAGGATTCCCCGAATTTGTATTCTCAGAAGACCAATTTTTGGTGCAAAGAATGTTAAGAGAAGATGTGGTTGATAAAGTTATTAAAAGAGATATACCTTCCTTGTTTAATGTGAGAAATTTAGCAGTATTAGAGAAGGTTTTTTTGTACTTATGCTTCAATTCTGCAAATGTTATAAGTATTTCAACGATAAGTAAAGAAATTGGAGATGTTTCAACAGTAACAGTAGAAAACTATATTCATCTTCTTGAAAATGCAAATTTGATTTATAAAAGTTTACCCATAGAATTAGGAGGGAAAAAAGTTCTAAAAGCAAAACCAAAAATTTACGTCTCTGATCCTGCTTTAAGAAATGCAGTTTTGATGATAGACAATATACTCTTAGACAGTAAAGAGCTTGGAATAACGGTTGAGACAGCAATTTTTAAACATATCTATAATTTTTACTTGCAAACAAATGCTAGAATAGGTTATTTTAGAAAATCTTCTGATAATCAAAAAGAAATTGATGTAGTTGTTGAATTCCCACATAGTAAATCCTTAATTGAAGTGAAATTCAGAGAAGATACAACACTTTCTGAAAATGAAGCTATCGTTGAGATGAGTCAAAAGGAAAAAAATATTGCTTCAGCAGTATTAGTAACAAAAAGACCAGAAGATTATGGAAAAGTTAAGATTTCAACAAAGGTACCAATAATAAAAATTCCTGCTTATGCATTTATGTATTTATTTGGGAGACGATAACTTATTCATTTCATTGAAAATTGGAGTATGAATGAAATAAAAAATATGCCCTGTATAGAGCAGTTACTCTATACAGGGCTTTTTATTAAAACTTTGGTCCGATAATTTGTGATTTTGAATTGTCGTATATTGAACCTTTCACTCTGACGGTAATAGTATTTGTAGCTGTTTTTACTCCTCCGCCTGCCAGCTGCTTATAAGCCGTAAATACTATCTTGTAAGTACCGTCAGGCATATTTTTAGGAATAATTACAACAACATCTCTTCCTTCTTCCTTAGTATGTTTAGTATGCCATGACATTATATTTTGTGGTGGAGTGGTTAAAGGTATGTCAGGTGCTAAAGTGGTCACATTGGAAGAAGTAAATTCATTTTTCGGGTACCACATTTTTGCTTCTACACGGTAGACCTTTCCTTCCGTTCGGGCATAAAGAATCATTGCTTCTCCTGCTTTGTATGTGGTCTTATTAGAGCTTCCAATAACAACAAGCTTTCCTTGAACTTGTACTGTAACTATATAAGGATCTGACCACATCGGCGTGAGGTTTGGGTTTCTGCCTGTTGGGTCATCCAATACTCTCAGCTGTATCTTGTATATTCCATCATCTCCAAGTCCCATTTCCTCAAAAGTAGGCTTCCATTGATTTATTGTTACCCATGTCCCATCAGGCTTCTGCACTTTCCATTCTCTTGCCACAATCGGGTCACCGTCGGGGTCATAGCTTTGATCTGTTATTATAAATGGTTCATCAGCTACTACTGGATTAGGACTTATTGTAAATTTAGCTACAGGTTTATTATTTTCAGGTATTATCGTTACTGTTTGTGTATACGGCTCTGACCAAAGTGGTGTCCCAACACGAGGATTATCCCTAACCTTAAGCTCTATTGTATATGTTCCAATTCCTAATGAAGGTATATTGTTAGGTACAGTGCTGCCGTAGTTTATCCATGTCCCATCGGGTTTCTGCACTCTCCACTGCCACTCTGCAATAGGATCTCCATTTGGGTCATAGCTTTGGTCAGTTATAGTTATTGTCTTATTTACAACTTGGACAATTGGATTTACAGTAAACTGTGCAACAGGCGGTAAGTTTATATTCTGCGTCGTTATTGTCTGTACTTTTGGCTCGCTCCATGCTCCTTCTAAATCCTGTACCCTAAGGTATACTAAGTAGGTCTTTCCTACAGGGAATGTGCCAGACATTTTCCCATCATGCCACGTTGTTTCATTTACTTCCTTCCACTTCCACTCCCACGCCTGTATACCTTTATTAGGCAGTGACATATGGTCTAGGTCATAGCTTTGGTCTGTAATAGAGATAATATAATTTGAGCCGCTTGAGGTCATAGTCACAGCGAACTGTGCAATAGGTCTTCTGTGAACATAGATGTACATAGTGCTTAAAGGCTTATAGCTCCACAGC